>JAJTEF010000013.1:0-30677 GCA_021300355.1 Sphingomonadaceae bacterium
ATCAGGCTTTCGCCCATTGTCCAATATTCCCCACTGCTGCCTCCCGTAGGAGTCTGGGCCGTGTCTCAGTCCCAGTGTGGCTGATCATCCTCTCAGACCAGCTAAAGATCGTCGCCTTGGTGAGCTTTTACCTCACCAACAAGCTAATCTTACGCGGGCTCATCCTTAGGCGATAAATCTTTGGTCTTTCGACATCATACGGTATTAGCACAAATTTCTCTGAGTTATTCCGTACCTAAGGGCAGATTCCCACGCGTTACGCACCCGTGCGCCACTAGACCCGAAGGTCTCGTTCGACTTGCATGTGTTAAGCATGCCGCCAGCGTTCGTTCTGAGCCAGGATCAAACTCTCAAGTTTGATTCAAAAACCAGACTGGCACGGATAAATCCGCAAACCAGCAAGGCTCGAACTTTCAGGCGTTGTTCCTGCACAAATTACTATACATGGTGTATAGGACATTATGTGCGAACAGCTAATTTTTAACCAAGCACCCGGGGCCTAAAAACCCCCGGACCTGGCGCCGTCGCCCACATGTCCCTTCATCTAAATATCACAATGTCAAAGAGCCGAACCGGTTTGACCCGGTTACCACCGACAAAAAAGCGGACACCTATGGTTCCCTGATATTGCTACCAGAGGAGTAGGTGACCTATTTGTTGGCGACCGAACCGCGGAAACGCTTGCTTCCCGTCCGGTGAGAGGGCCTCTAAAGCGACTTCAGGATTCGGTCAACAGGCATTTGCAATTTTATTACAAAAAAAATGCAGTCCGCCGGAATATGGCAGTTTTCCCTGGGTTGAGACGGGATAGCGGTTGGGCTGGGCATAGGTTCCCTGGGGCTTAAGTGCCTAGGAAAGCCCAGAATCAGGGAAGAATTGGAGAATCAGGAGCGCTTTATGGTCGATTCTCATGCTGTGTTTGGCGCCGAACCCAATTGTTGCCGTCCAGTTTGCCTGCAATCCACCTTCCGGAAAGAGGTTCACGCAGGCGCGCAGAGTACGCAGAGAGACAGCCCACCCCCTCCGCGCCCTATGCGCCTCTGCGTGATTACCTATTGCCGATGCCATGTCCGTCGCGCGGAGCGGGCCATAAGGTGCACCGCCATCAATGATGGCAGCAGCTTCGGCTTGCATCATTTCTATCTTTGTCGAATTGAAGTTGACGAGCGCTAATTGATCTGTCATTTCGACTTAGATGGAAACAAGAAATTGAACATGCAAGCTGCTGCTGCAATCGACGCGCTGAGCGCCTTGGCTCAGGAACATCGCCTCGCGGCGTTCCGCTTGCTGGTGCAGGTTGGCGAACAAGGAATGGCAGCAGGGGCCATTGCGGATGCACTTGGTGTCCCCAATTCGTCGCTTTCTTTCCATTTGGCCCAACTAAATCGCGCGGGACTTATCAGTCAGGAGCGGCGGCACCGGTCGCTCATTTATCGAGCCAACTATCGGGAAATGAATGCACTTGTCAGCTATCTGATGGAAAATTGCTGCGCTGGTGCTGATTGCGGCAATGACGTTGGCTGTGACACTCCAACTATTGAAAGGAAATCTGCATGAAACGGTTACATGTCCATGTCGGCGTCACAGACCTTCACCAATCCATACGTTTTTACTCAACACTGTTTGCCGCCAAGCCAACCGTGATAAAGGACGACTATGCCAAATGGATGCTTGATGATCCCCGCGTCAATTTTGCTATTTCATCAGGCGCGCACGCCGGCAAAGGCATCGAGCATCTCGGTATTCAAGTGGAAAGCGGCAACGAACTTGCCGAAGTATATGACCGTCTAAAGGCGGCGGATGGTCCATTGCTTGAAGAAGGGCAGACGACCTGCTGCTATGCGAAATCGGAGAAGAGCTGGATCGCCGACCCCGACGGCGTCGTATGGGAAGCCTTTTTCACCAATGGCGAGGCGACAGTTTACGGCGATAGCCCCGAATTGTCGAAGCTTGAATCCAACAACGCCGCTGAAGGGCAATGTTGCACGCCATCGCTTGCGCCTCATCCTGCACCAAAAGCTGCCTGTTGTTGACAGGGTTTTGGGAATATGAAGACCATATTGGTGCTGTGCACCGGAAATTCGGCGCGTAGTATATTGGGCGAGGCGATCCTCAACCAGCGCGGCGCCGGCCGCATCATTGCGTATAGTGCGGGTAGCAAGCCAAAGGGTGTCCCGCATCCGGGGGCGCTTCGGCAGCTGGCGACCAAGGGCATAGACCCATCGGCTTTTCGGTCTAAGAGCTGGGACGAATTTGCCGCCCAAAGTGCGCCAGCCATCGACATTGCCATCACCGTCTGCGGTAACGCGGCGGGGGAAGCCTGCCCCCTATTTATCGGCGCGCCTATTCGCGGGCATTGGGGTTTGCCCGACCCCGCAGACGTCACCGGCAGCGATGCAGAGGTCGATGCAGCCTTTAACGAAACATGGCGTCTGCTTGAGCTACGTGTGCGGGCTTTACTGGCGTTACCATTCGACACGATGGAACCTGCTGAACTGCGGGCAGCTTTGGCCGCGATAGGCAGAATGGAAGGTGCGGCATGAATATACGCGCTGTGGTGGCTGAAGGCATCGGCTCTTTCTTCCTATTTTCCTGTGTGATCGGCTCGGGCATCATGGCAACGAACCTTTCGCAAGGGAACAACGCCATCGCACTGTTGGGCAATACCCTAGCCACGGGGGCAATATTGTATGTGCTGATTGCAATGCTGGGGCCGATCTCGGGCGCGCATTTCAACCCCGCCGTAAGTTTGGTTTCTGCATCGCGGGGGGACCTAACATGGCGTGTCGCCGCAGTTTATATTGTGACGCAAGTCGTCTTCGGCATCCTCGGCGCATTGGCCGCCCACCTCATGTTCGACCTTCCGATACTCCAAATGTCGGTCAAAGCACGAACGGGACTTGGGCAGTGGGTAAGTGAAGCGATTGCCACATTTGGACTGGTCCTGACTATCCTCGGCACCATCCGGCACCGACCAAATTGGGTGCCTGCAAGTGTCGCGCTCTATATCACCGCTGCCTACTGGTTCACCTCATCAACAAGTTTTGCTAATCCTGCCATTACGATTGTACGCAGCCTGTCCGACACTTTCGCCGGGATTGCCGCACAAGATGTTCCGCCGTTTGTCCTCGCTCAGCTTTTAGGAGCATCTATGGCTGCGGCATTGAGCAGGTTCTTGTTTGACGATTGAGAAAATTGCTCATGCGATTGATCGGTGTCCTATTTAGAAAGCCCAGAATACAGTACCGGACAGACAGCATTCCACAACACAGCATCCGTTCGGCCATAGCACCGACATAATCACCCCCTTTCCTACACGTTCCATTTATGTTCCAATACATAAATGACCGATTCACCCTCCCCAACTCCGCCCACCCCGCTTCTCGCTGACGAGGGCCTGCTCGCCTTCACCCCTGTTCCGCTTGACCGGCGGCGTGCGAATGGCTGGACGGCGGCGCAGCAGGAACGGTTTATTCTCGCGCTGCATGTCATGGGATCTGTCGGACAAGCGGCGAAGGCGGTGGGGATGAGCCGGCAGTCCGCTTATAATTTACGCGAACGCGCAGGCGCGGACAGTTTTGCCAAAAGCTGGGACGCCGCCATCGACATGGGGCGGCAACGGCAATTCGACCTTGCGATGGAACGCGCGATCCACGGCGTCACCACCGTCCGCGTGCTGCGCGGCGGTTCGGTGACGGTGAATGGCGGGCCCGATATGCGGATATTGCGCAGCGCGCTGCGGAGCGAGGACAGCCGCACGGGGCGGATCCCTTTGCCATGAAACATCACCGTAGCCCTGAGCAGCAGTCGCATGGCGGCTGCGTCCGTCGCAGGGCGCCTCTCGGCTGTAGCACCACCCCGACAGCCGCCCTTCGACAGGCTCAGGGCTTCGGTGATAGTCCAGCCCAGCCATCGACTGCTAAATTGACAGACTGGACAGTTACACCCCAGCCTTTGCGTGAATCTTGTCAATATAACGCTGGGCGGGGGCGATCTTTGGCGCGGCCCTTATGCCTTCAGCAAACCAATCTCGATCAAACGTTCGCGCAGATAATCATCTGCGAGAATCGGGTCGGGATAGCGATTCGGGTTTTCGGCGCTCACGCATTGCGGCAGCGTGGCTATTGGGAAGTCCGACCGCAGATGCAGGAAGAATGGCATGGAGTAGCGGCTGAACCGCGAACGCTCACCCGTCGGGTTGACCACACGGTGCGTCGTCGACGGCAGCATATGGTTGGTCAGCCGCTGCAACATGTCCCCCACATTGACCGCCAGCCCACCCTGAGGTGGCGACACGTCCATCCAGCTGCCGTCGGGGCGCAGAATCTGCAGACCGGCCTCTTCGGCACCCAGCAAGAGCGTTATCAGATTGATATCCTCATGCGCGCCGGCGCGGATGCAGCCTTCGGCGTCGCCGGCGATTGGCGGGTAATGCAGCAACCGCAAAATCGAATTGCCATCCTCAATCGTCGGGTCAAACCAGTCCGCAGGCAAATCAAGATAGCGGGCGATCGAGGACAATATCCGCGCGCCGACCTTATCCATTTCGGCAAAGAGCAACTGGAACGTCTCTTTAAACTCGGGCACATCTGGCCAGATATTCGGCAACATCGATCCTGCCAATGGGCTGTCCGGCGCGACATCACGCCCGACATGCCAAAATTCCTTCAGATCATGATAGTCCGCGCCCTTGGCGATTTCCGTTTTGAACGGGGTGTAGCCGCGCTGGCCCGCAAGTGCGGTATCGAACCCCTTCATCTTTTCCGGCTCAGACTGTTCGAACAGCTGCTTCGTCAGCGCCCAGGCCTTGGCCACCAAATCCGGATCAAGGCCATGATCGACAACGGCCGCAAAGCCATAGGTCTGGAACGAGCTACCAAGCTGCTGGCCAAGCGCGTCGGCATCGCCGCTGCGCAAAGAAATAACGGGCATATGTGTCATGGACAGCGTGTTACTGCCTGCCTTAAAGGCTTGCCAGCGAAAAGGAGTAGCAAGTGGCAAAACAATTTTGGCTGATGAAGTCCGAACCCGACGTGTATAGTTATGATGATTTGGTGGCCGAAGGCGAAGGCACCTGGGACGGCGTGCGCAACCATAGCGCTGCGATTAACCTGCGCACGATGAAGGTCGGCGACCAAGCTTTCTTCTACCACAGCAATATCGGGCTTGAGATTGTCGCGATCATCACGATCAGCCAAGAACATTTCATCGACCCGACCGATGAAAAGGCGCGCTTTGTTGCGGTGAAGGTCAAGCCGTTACGCAAGCTGGCCCAATCGGTGACGCTCAAGGCCATAAAGGCGAACCCAAATCTGGCCGAAATGGAAATGCTGCGGCAATCGCGCCTGTCGGTAGCGCCCGTGCGCGAGACCGAATGGAACGAGATATTGAAGATGGCGGGTGAATGAACGTGCCCAAGATCGCGATTCTCGCGCCCGTCCCCGAATATGAAGAAAACTGGTCGCATATAAAGGCGGACTATGCGCGGCTATTGGGCGATCAGGCGACGTTTATAGATTGGACCGAGGCGGACGACTTAAGCGGCTTTGATTTGGTCACGCCCTTATTGGCATGGGGATATCCGCGCGACTGCCCGCGCTGGTTTGCCCTGCTTGACCGGTTGGAGGCAGAGGGCATCCCCGTTTCCAATCCGGTCAGCATCTTGCGGTGGAATAGCGACAAATCCTATCTGGCAGAATTGGATGCCGCCGGCATATCGTCCGTCCCGACATTAGTAAGTGACGCGCTCGATGTCGCCGCACTTGACCATGCCCGCGCCAATTTTGCTGTCGACACGCTCGTGGTCAAACCGCCTATTTCCGGCGGGGCCGACGGGACATTCCGGCTGACGCTTGGCGACGACATTCCCGATTCGGTCGCCGGACAGCGCATGATGATTCAGCCCTATCTGCCGACGATCGCCGAAGAGGGCGAATATTCGCTCTTCTACTTTGGCGGCAACTTCAGCCACGCCATCATTAAGCGTCCAGCGGCAGGTGATTTCCGCGTGCAGGAACAATATGGCGGCTATGAAGCGGCGGTGACACCGCCTGCCGGAGCAGAAGATCTGGCACAGCGCGCCTTAGCCGCCACCGCATCCATCACGGGCACGGGCACACTGGCTTATGCCCGGGTCGATATATTGCGCGATGGCGATGGCGTGTTCCGTTTGATGGAGCTGGAGCTGATCGAACCCTCGCTCTTCCTGCGCTTTGCGCCCGACAATGGCGCCGCATTCGCCGAAGCGTTGCTGGCAACCGCTTTTATGCCTGACGGTAATCCGCGATGATCTCGCCGCAGGCCTGCAATTCCGCTTCATGGCCCGCCTCGCGCCAGCTTTCGGTCAGCGCATCCTTCTCCCACGCGCGCATGGCGGGAAGGGCGAGGATGTGGTGCACCCATTCTTGTCCAGCATGGCCAACATCAAGACCATAAGTGCGCACGCGAAACGCAACGGGCGCAAAAAATGCGTCGACGGCGGTGAAATGCGGTCCGGCCAGAAACGGACCGCCAAAGCTATCAAGACCTTGCGCCCAAAGCTCGGCTATCCGCGCGACATCGCGCTCCAAAGCGGCGGACATGGGTTTTGGCTTTACCCGAACGCCGACATTCATGGTGCAATCATTGCGCAGCGCAGAAAAGCCGCCATGCATTTCGGTCACGGCGCATTGCGCCCATGCGCGTGCCGCAGGATCCTGCGGCCAGACACCTTCATGCCGGTCAGCCAAATATAAAGTGATGCCAAGCGAATCCCAGACAGTCCGTGCGCCGTCCAACAGCACGGGCACTTGGCCCGTCGGCGAAAACGCGCGGAAGGCTTCGTAATTAATATCAGCCGTAAAAGGCTCGATCCGGTCTTTGAACGGGATGCCCAGCATCGTCATCAACACCCAAGGCCGCAAGCTCCAGCTCGAGTAATTGCGGTTCGCGGTGATCAGCGTGTAGGTCATTGGAAACGGCCTTTCCGGTGAAAATGGGCTATTGGGTGCGACAGCTAATCTTTGAGTTCCAGCCAACGCGAATCTGTACGCTGATGATAGCTGTCGAAAACGGCAAAAGGAATGCGGAAGGGCGTGCCCCAGTTGCTGTTCCACATGGCGACAACGCCCGTGCGCGTTGCGGGTTCGAAAATCAGCGTTGCGCGATATCCATCGACCGCGCCCGAATGGCCAATAAATTGGCGCCCGTCATAAGTGAAGCTGCGCCAGCCAAGCCCGTAATGGGCATCAGAATTCGCCTGCCGCAACTCTCCGCCATAGATTGGCGCCGTATTGACGCGCGGGGCCTGCGCCAATCGAAGCGTTGCAGCAGGCAGCACATCGGGGCGCTCGCCCATCGTCGCCTGCAACCAGCGGGAGAAATCAACAATATTGCTTTCGACCCCCGCCGCAGCGGGCACGCGCCAATAGCTTTCCTTTAATGTGCGGACGCTGCTGCCGCTGTGCGGCCGGGCCCAATCCTTCGCGCCCGTCAGTCCTACCATGCCGTAATTCGCGCTGGTCATACCCAGCGGCAAAAAGAAACGCTCGCCGACCAGATCGGGAAAGGACCGCTTGCCCGCCTTGGCCAATATCTCACTGGCCGTGTCGAACGCCAGGTTCTGATAGGTGTGGCACGTTCCAGGCGTACATTGCAGCGGCGCTTCTGCCAGACTGGCGCGGATGACGCGCGGGTCCTGCCCATCCTCCAGCTTTTCATCATATGCGTTTTTGGTAAGGCCGGTCTGCTGCGCCAGCAACTGGGCAAAGCTGATTCGCGCCTCAGCGCCATCGGGCAAACGCAGCGAACTATGCCAGCTCGACACCGGCTTGTTCAGATCAACCGCGCCTTCGCTCGCCATCGATGCGGCCAGCGTGCCGGCGACGGTCTTGGAGACTGAAGCCCATCGGAACACGGTATTATTGGTAACAGGGACGTCGGTGGAACGATCAACAACGCCATAGCTATGGACAAAGCGCAGCTCGCCATCTTCAACGATTGCTACCGCGAGCCCAGCCATTTCGGAACGCCGCGTCAGTGCGGCAAATTGCTGGTCGAGTTTGCCATAATCGATCCTACCGCGCCATTCGTCCGGCTGGTCGGGCAAATTCGGGGGTGCCTTTGCCAATTTGCGCAGCACCACCGCGACCTGGTTCGTCTCCGGCGCCGAGTGTAAAAGATACCAGCTGGCCAGCCCCAATGCAGAGGCGGCGATCAAGGATATAATGAAACGCCGCATGGTGCCGATTAAATCGCGACCTCATAATGTGCAGTCGTTTTGCCTGCGACTTCATCAACGGTAATTCCCGGCGCGACTTCAATCAGCTTGAACGGCGACGATTTGTCGGGGCGTTGGAACACCGCCAAATCAGTGATGATCATATCGACGACATTTTTTCCCGTCAGCGGCAATGTGCACGCGGGAATGAACTTTGGCGAGCCGTCCTTGGCATTATGCTCCATCACGACGATGATTTTCTTCACGCCAGCGACAAGGTCCATTGCCCCGCCCATGCCCTTGATCATCTTGCCGGGGATCATCCAGTTGGCGATGTCGCCATTCTCCGCGACTTCCATCGCACCCAGCACGGTCAGGTCAATATGCCCGCCACGGATCATGGCGAAGCTGGCGGCGCTATCGAAATAGGCGGTCTGCGGCAGCTCGCTGATGGTTTGCTTGCCTGCATTGATAAGGTCAGCATCCTCTTCCCCCGCAAAAGGGAAGGGGCCAATGCCCAACATGCCATTTTCGGACTGCAGCGTTACTTCGACGCCCGCCGGAATATGGTTGGCTACCAGCGTGGGGATACCAATGCCCAGGTTCACATAATATCCGTCGCGCAATTCCTTTGCAGCGCGGGCGGCCATTTCGTCACGGGTCCAGCTCATGAAATACCTCCCTGTTCACGGACAGTACGGAACTCGATCTTTTTGTCATAAGGCGCGCCGATGATCATGCGCTGCACATAGACGCCGGGCAAATGGATGCAGTCGGGGTCAAGGCTGCCAACCGGCACCACTTCCTCTACCTCAACCACGCAGACCTTTCCGCAAGTCGCGGCTGGCAGATTGAAGTTGCGGGCTGTCTTGCGGAAGACAAGGTTACCGCTTTCATCGGCTTTCCATGCTTTGATAATCGACAGGTCAGCAAAAATACCGCGTTCGAGGATATATTCCTCTCCGCCAAAATCTTTCACTTCCTTGCCCTCGGCCACTAACGTGCCGACGCCCGTCTTGGTGTAAAAACCCGGGATACCAGCGCCGCCAGCGCGCATCCGTTCGGCCAGCGTCCCTTGCGGGCTGAATTCCACCTCAAGCTCGCCCGCAAGATACTGCCGCTCAAATTCTTTGTTCTCACCCACATAGGACGAGATCATTTTCTTCACCTGTTTCGTGCGCAGCAGCTTGCCAATGCCTTCATTGTCGATACCGGCATTGTTGGACACAAAGGTCAGGCCAGTGACCCCGCTGTCGCGGACTGCATCCAGCAACCGTTCGGGCAAGCCGCACAGGCCAAAGCCGCCACTGGCAATCAATATGTCGTTTTTGAGCAAGCCGTCGAGCGCGGATGCTGCGTCCGGGAAAAGTTTTTTCGCCATGAAGTGCTCCAATAGTTGGGAGAGACGGAACAGCTCCCGCCTAGACGTCTACGGGTGTGAAGGTCAACGCCAATAGCGCGCCCAATTCGCCGAGTGCCTGTGCGCCACTGGCGACCTTGATCGCAGCCATGCCCATTGCCGCCGCGGGTTTGCAGTTGATGCCCAAGTCATCGAGGTAGATGCATTGCGATGGAGAAACGGCGAGCGCTTCACACATCATATTATATATGCGCGGGTCAGGTTTGCGGACACCTGCTTTGCTCGATTCAATGATATGGTCGAACCGGTCCATCACCGCCGCCACCGCCGCCGCTTTTGCGTCGCTCACCGCCATGCCTGCGCCTTTGCCCGACGGCACATTGTTTGTGATGCACCCCAGCCCAAAGCCGAGCGATTTAAGCTGATCGAGCGCAGCCACCATGTCTGGACGGATTTCGCCAGCAAGGCAGGCGATAACAGACGCACCGTCCAATGCATGCCCCAGTGCCTGCGCTTCCGCAGCAAACAGCGCGTCAAATTCACTTGCGCTACATTCGGCGCGTTCGAATTTGGCCCAGGCATTATTGTCCGGATTCACCGAATTGACCCGGCGCACGAAATCCGTGGGCAAGCCGCGTTCGGCCTCCATCCGGTTAAACGCCTCAAACGGTGACGAAGTTATTACTCCGCCAAAGTCAAAAATTACCGTATTAAATGTCATGCAATGCCCGTCATCAATATTGCAGCTTAAGTCCCGGCCGCGCCCAACGAGTTTTAACCAGACGCCCACTGCCCGACAGGCAGATATACGCGTCCATCATATCGCCTCCGCCCCACGCAATGTTGGTGGTGAAGATATCATCAGTCGCGACAAATTCGACCAGCTCGCCGTCTGGAGAAATCACGCTGATCCCGCACTCCCCAATCGTTGCGACGCAGATATTGCCGCTTGCTTCGATGCCAAGGCTGTCGAAAAATTTATACCCGGCTGGACGATATACGGGGATCCCCGGCCCACCCGGACCTGCATCGGGCGCAACTTTGCCTGGCGACGTGATGTTGAACTTCATCAACCGGCAGGTGTAGGTTTCGGCGGCATATAATGTCTTGCCATCGGGCGACAGGCCAACGCCATTGGGGTTGTTCGACGGAAAGATAACCTCTTCCAAATGGCTGCCATCTGCCTTGGCATAAAAGATGCCGACGACATCATGGCTGCGTTTGGCATAATCAATCTTGCCATGGTCCGTGAACCAGAACCCGCCATGCGCATCAAAAACAATGTCGTTCGGGCCACGCAAGCTGCAGCCAAAGTCACCCGATTTATAAAGTATCTCAACTGCGCCGGTATCGATATCGATGCGTTCAATCCGGCCGCCGGAATAATCCTGCGCAATGCCGTGCGGGGCTAAAAAGCCATTGGCTTCCATATATTCAAAGCCGCCATTGTTGCAGCAGTATAATTTGCCGTCGGGGCCAAGCGCCAAGCCATTGGGACCGCCGCCTGTCTTTGCGACGACGGACTTGCTGCCGTCAGGCCGCACCCGCGTGATCTGCCCCTCGGCGATTTCGACCAAAATGACGCTGCCGTCGGGCATGACGACTGGGCCTTCCGGGAAGCGCAGGCCGTCGGCGACCAGTTCAAACTCTGCCATCATCTTCTCTCCTTCATCCCGGCTCGCGCGCTGGCGCGGTCCGGTCTCCTTCTCCAAGCTCGGCCTGCATGTACACGCTGTCAAGCCAGCGGCCAAATTTCCGACCAGTCGATCGCATCCGGCCGACAAAAGTGAATCCCATTTTCGTATGTAGCGCCACCGACGCAGGCTCTCCGCCGCCGATCACCGCAATCATTTGACGGAAACCACATGCGTGCGCCTCATCAAGCAGTCGGCGCATCAATGCTACACCGACCCCCTGCCCCACATGTTGCGCGCCAACATAAATCGAATTTTCGCAGGTGAAGCCATAAGCGGGCCGGTCGCGAAATGCCGTTGCGTAGGCATAGCCCAATATCACCCCTTCGCGCTCGGCGACAAGGAACGGCCAGCTATGGGCCAAAATGTCCGCAATCTTCTGTTCGGTTTGCTCCAACGTACGCGGCACGGTGTCGAAACTGGCGGTGCCGTTCACAACATGATGCGCATAAATGTCGGCTATTGCTTGCGCATCGGTGATGTGCGCGCGCCGCACGATCACATCGTTCTTCGCCTGTCCCGCGTCATCCATCCGTCATCGCTGACATAATATATCGGCCTTTGGAAGCATTTTGCGGTGTTTGATATCGATCAAAGACTTCGCGTCGCATCGGCCTACACTCAATCGCATCAATCCGAGTCGGCCTATTCTGGCATATGAAAAGGAACTGATGATGAAATCTATCATGGTACATGCTGGCACAGACGCCGCCTTTGAAAGCCGGTTGCAGGCGGGGCTTGATCTTGCCCGCCGTTTTAACGGACATCTGACGCTTGTCTTGCCCCGACCGACGCAGGATTATGTGGCGTTTGACATGTTCGGCGGTGCGCATTTCATTGCCGAAGCCTTTGACGCCGTCGAAACCGAACGGGGAAAGCTGTGCGCACGCACCGACGCGCATCTGAAATCAGAGGATGTGCCCTGGGATTGGCAGATATTTGACGGCACAATATCCGATGCATTGATTAACGCCGCGCGACTGGCGGACATATTGGTTATGTCGCTGGATGAAGTCGGCGCACCCGGCGGCGCGCGCGCATGGGTCAGTGATGTCGTCACAGCGTCGCGCACGCCGGTACTTGCGGTGCCTGCATCAACAAAGCGCATCTCATGGGACCGCGCGATGGTGGCATATTACGGCGGATTTGAAGCAGCCAACGCGTTGCGCGCAGCATTGCCGCTGCTTAAGGCGGCATTGCATGTGCGGATTGCAGAGGTCGAAACCGTGCCCGAAGAATTCCCTGTAACGGACGCAGCGACCTATCTATCGCGCCACGGCGTCAGCGCCGAAATAGCCGTCGCGGCAAAGGGTGATCAAAGCGTCGAAGAACGGTTGCTGACTGAAGTAAATGCGTGGCGACCCGATTTACTCGTCATGGGCGCCTATGGCCATGGGCGGTGGCGCGAAACCTTGTTTGGTGGCGTGACACGGTTCATGCTGGGCGAACTGGGCATACCTGTGTTGCTCGCGCATTAGGGTCAGGACCAAAACAAAGATTGGCTTTTGCCCTTTTTCCGTGCCAGTCAGGGTGCCGAGTGAGGGGGATTTACGTGACGCAAGATACAGCCGCAGCAAGCCGTCCAATGGGTTTTTGGATGGCACTTGCCCTTGTCATGGGCAGCATGATTGGGTCGGGCGTGTTCCTGTTACCCGCGAGCCTTGCGCCCTTGGGGTGGAATTCCGTTATTGGATGGTTGATCACCATTGGTGGCGCATTGTGCGTGGCATCGGTGTTTGGCGCGCTCAGCAAGGCGCTGCCAAAGGCGGGTGGACCATATGCCTACACGCGCGCGGCCTTCGGCGATGGCGCGGGCTTCGCGATTGCATGGGCTTATTGGATTTCCATGTGGGTCGGCAACGCCGCCATCGCCACCGCTGCAGTCAGTTATCTGAGCCAGTTGTTTCCGGTTGTCGGAACGCATGGCGTATCGTCGGCAGTAACGATCGCGATTATTTGGGCATTTACGCTCATCAACATTCGCGGCACCAAGCTTGCGGGGCAAGTTCAGATCGTCTGGACGATCGCAAAGCTGCTGCCTCTGGTCGCGGTGATCGGGCTTGCTGCTTATGTCCTTGCGACCCAAGGTACCGCGCTTGTGCGGCCATTTGTGACCGCAGACATTTCCACGACCAGCATTTCCACAGCCACCATATTGACCTTATGGGCGATGCTTGGGCTTGAGCTGGCGACCGTGCCCGCCGACAAGGTGCAGGACCCCGAACGCGCCATCAACCGCGCGACGCTTTTTGGAACCGCCGGCGCTGGCGTCATTTATATCCTCGTCTGCTCCGCCGTGGTCCTGATGCTGCCGGTCGCCATCACCAGCGTATCGGCGGCGCCATTTGCGGACTTTGTAAACATATATGCGGGCACCAATGCCGGCACCGCTATCGCCGCGGTCGGCGCGATCAGCGCACTTGGCGCGTTGAACGGCTGGATCATGTGTCAGGCCGAGATGCCCGCCGCTTTGGCGCGCGACGGCCTGTTCCCCGCATTTATGGGCAAAGAAAGCGCCAACGGCACGCCGCGCAACGCGCATCTGTTTACCTCAACACTTTTGACGCTGGTCATCCTGATGAACAGCAGCCGGTCAATGTCATCGATGTTTGAATTTCTCATCATACTCACCACGGCAATTGTTCTGGTGATGTATTTCGGATGCGCCATCGCTGCGTTCCGTTTAATGACCACAGGACAGTTGCCCGGCAAAGCAGGTTTCAAAGCCATATTGTTGCTCGCCGCGCTATATTCCTGCTGGACGATCTATGGCGCGGGGGCCGAAGCCTTGATCTGGGGCGTTGCGTTATTGTTGGCTGGGCTCCCGGTTTTCTGGCTGCTGAAGCTTGCAAGGGGTTCCAAACTCACGACCTGACACCTACATACAGAAGACAAGAAATTTGCGGGATATTCGATGAGCTATACTACCGATTTAGGCCTTTATATTGATGGCAGCTGGCGCAAGGGCGAAGGCCGCGATTGTCACACCGTCATAAATCCGGCCACTGGCGAAACGCTCGCTGAGCTGCCGCTGGCGACTGCGGCAGACCTTGATGAAGCGCTTACTGCGACAGCAAAGGGCTTTGCCTATTGGCGCGGCGTCGATGTAAATGCCCGCGCCGCAATATTGCATAAGGTTGCCGATCTCATCCGTGAGCGGGCAGAGGGCATCGCCGTTTTGCTCACGACCGAACAGGGCAAACCACTCGCCGAAGCGCGGACGGAGGTTCTGTCCTGCGCCGCGCAGTTTGATTATTTCGCTGAAGAGGCCAAGCGCAGCTATGGCCGCGTCCTTGTGCGGCCAACGGGGCAACGCGCGATTGTGCTGAAACAGCCCGTAGGACCCGTTGCCGCATTTTCACCGTGGAATTTCCCGGTCAATTTGATGTGCAAGAAAATGGCTGCGGCGCTCGCTGCGGGCTGCTCGATCATCGCCAAACCACCGGAAGAAACGCCAGCAAGCACAAGCGGCATCATGCAGTGCGTCATCGACGGCGGCGTTCCGGGCAATGTTGCCCAGTTGATTTACGGCGTTCCCGATATGGTGAGCCGCCACCTGATCGCATCACCGATCATCCGCAAGATCAGCTTTACGGGGTCTGTACCCGTGGGCAAACATTTGCTGAAGCTTGCGGCAGACGGCGTTAAGCGGACCACCATGGAATTGGGTGGCCATGCGCCTGTGCTCATTTTCGATGATTGCGACCTTGAAAAGGCCATCACCTTGTCGGCGACCACCAAGTTCCGGAACGCCGGACAAGTGTGTATTTCACCGACGCGTTTCTATGTGCAGGAAGGCGTCTACGACCGCTTTGTCGCTGGCTTTGCTGCGCATACGAAGAATGTGCAGGTCGGCAACGGATTGGATGCTGGCACCGTCATGGGGCCACTGGCCAATGCGCGTCGCCCCTCGGCCATCGCCGCCCTCGTGGAAGATGCAACGGCAAAGGGCGCGAAGCTGTTGGCGGGTGGCACCCGCGGCGAACAGGGCTATTTCTTTCAGCCGACGGTGCTCGCGGACGTTCCTATGTCCGCAGACGTCATGGACAATGAACCATTTGGTCCCGTTGCATTGATGCGGCCATTCAAGACGTTGGACGAAGCCATTGAACAGGCAAACCGCCTGCCCTTTGGCCTTGCGGCCTATGCCTTCACCGAAAACGCACGACAGGCGAACCTTGTGGCTGATGCGTTGGATACCGGCATGGTTGGCCTCAACAGCTTTGTGATTTCCATGCCTGACGCGCCGTTTGGCGGGGTCAAGGAATCCGGCTTTGGCAGCGAAGGCGGCCCCGAAGGTCTCGACAGCTATTATGTGACCAAAGCGGTCCATCAATATTGATTAAGCGGCAGCTCTGGCTGATTGGTGGGCTATGCGCTTTGGCGCTTGGCACCGTGGGCATAGTTCTGCCGTTGCTGCCGACCGTGCCCTTTATGATATTGGCGGCCTTTTGCTTTGCGCGCAGCAGCCCGGCGCTTGAAGCCCGGTTGATGAATCACCCCGCCTTTGGGCATCATATTGTTGCTTGGCGCGAAAAAGGGGTGGTGAGCAGACGCGGCAAATGGTCGGCAACCGCCGCCTTTGGCGTCAGCATAGCGATTGGCTTGATCACGTTGGCATTGCCTTGGTCGTTAATACCACTGGGCGCTGCCATATTGTGCCTTGGCTGGATTTGGCGACAGCCCGAAGCTTAGGGTCAGGACCTATTAAATCGCCGCGTCGCGGACTATTGCGGTCCCGGCCTCGCGTTGTTTTTTGAGATCCGCCTTCAACTTGGCGGGATCACGCGCAAACACGAAACCAAAGCTGACGCCGCCTTCCTTGCCGATGGTGGCGTGGTGCAATTTATGCGCCTGAACCAGCCGCTTGGCATAACCACTGCGCGGCACATATTTAAAGTAACGCTGATGCACGAGGCCGTCATGCACCACAGTGTAGATGATGCCGTAAAATAGCACGCCCAAACCAATCCACGTCGCAGGTTCCCAAGCTTTCTCGTCCAGCAACAAAGGGCTGCCAATCGCAAATAAGGAGATGCTCGTAACCGCGCCGACAATCCCATAAAGATCGTTCTTTTCCAGCGCATTGTCATGTGGCTCGTGATGGTCACGGTGCCAGCCCCAGCCCCAGCCGTGCATGATATATTTATGGCTCGACCACGCCACCCATTCCATGACGAAGACGGTGCCGACCACAATGAGGATGATGCTGATAACGCTCATGCAACGTCTAATAGACGCAAACAACGGAATATTGAAGTGCAACGATTGTCACCTCACTTGATTTCGCTGCAATCAGTTCTATGGCACTTTTATTATGTCCACACCGCAAACACTGTACGAAAAAATCTGGAATGCCCATGTCGTCGAACAACGCGACGACGGCACCTGCCTGATCTTCATTGACCGCCACCTTGTGCACGAAGTGACCAGTCCGCAGGCTTTTGAAGGCCTACGGGCGGCAGGACGCCGTGTCCGCCGGCCCGATTTGACATTGGCTGTGCCGGATCACAACCTGCCCACCACCGCGCGTCTGGACAGCAACGGACAACCGATCCCGATTGCAGACCCCGAAAGCGCCCAGCAATTGGAAGCGCTGGAGCGAAACGCACCGGAGTTCGGCATCGACTATATAAATGCCTCCGATGCCAAGCAGGGTATCGTCCATGTTGTCGGGCCAGAGCAGGGCTTTTCCCTTCCCGGCACGACGATTGTGTGCGGCGACAGCCACACCGCGTGCCATGGTGGCCTTGGCGCGTTGGCATTCGGCATTGGTACGTCTGAGGTCGAGCATGTTCTGGCGACGCAGACGCTCCAACTGACACGTTCAAAGTCCATGGAAGTACGCGTCGAGGGCGAATTGCGCGCAGGTGTGTCCGCCAAGGACGTGGTGCTGCACATCACGGGCGTGCTGGGTGCCGCAGGCGGCAGCGGCCATGTGATCGAATATACCGGATCCGTCATCCGCGCGCTCAGCGTCGAAGGGCGGCTGACCATTTCCAACATGGCCATTGAACATGGCGCGCGCGCGGGCCTTGTGGCACCCGACGAGACCACTTTTGCGTATATCAAAGGCCGGCCCATGGCGCCGTCAGGCGCAAATTGGGACGCAGCGGTTGCCTATTGGCGCACACTCGCGACCGACCCGGGTGCAACCTACGACAAGGTCGTATCGATTGATGCCGCGGATATCGCACCCAGCGTCACATGGGGTACCAGCCCCGAAGATGTGTTGCCGATTACAGGCATAGTCCCCGATCCGTCCGCCTTTGCCGATCCGTCCAAGCAGGAAGCCGCGCGCAAATCGCTGGATTATATGGGGCTGACGCCCGGCACACGGATGACCGATATCGAAGTGCAGAATATCTTCATCGGCAGCTGCACCAACAGCCGCATCGAAGATCTGCGCGCCGCCGCTGAAATCTTAAAAGGCCGCAAAAAGGCGGCGAACGTCAAATGGGCGATTGTCGTGCCCGGCAGCGGCCTTGTGAAGCAGCAGGCTGAGGATGAGGGTCTAGACCAGATATTTACCGACGCTGGGTTCGAATGGCGCGAGCCGGGCTGTTCGGCTTGTTTGGGGATGAACCCCGACAAGGTGCCCGCTGGCGAACGTTGCGCGTCAACCAGCAACCGGAATTTCGTCGGCCGTCAAGGACCAGGCGCACGCACCCATCTGGTCAGCCCAGCAATGGCGGCAGCTGCTGCTGTTGCTGGCAAGCTAACGGATGTCCGTGCGTTCGCCAATTAAGGGTACCGCATGCGCGGCACCGCTGGCCTATGCGGCGGTGCCGGTGAAGCTATTCCCTTTACTTGTCACAAACGCCGAAGCTAAAGCAGTTGGCATCAAGGAAGAGGCTTATGACCAATAAAAAATCCGATGGTGGCGACACATGGTCGACCACAGCCAAGGTTGGCGCTGCAGTGGGTTCGGCGGCATTGATGGCGGCGTTGATTTACGCAGGACGCCGCAGCCTGACCCAAAAAAAGGGTAAGCTGGAACCAATGTCACCTGAGCCCGAAGTTGCGCCGATGACGCACAATCAGCCCAAGACAGATACGGACTAAAGGCATGAAAGCGATAAGCCGTGTTGAAGGCCGAGCCTATCCCGTCGGTTTGAAGAATATCGACACCGATGTGATCATCCCCGCGGTGTGGCTTAAAACCATTAGCCGCGCTGGATTGGGTAAGGGCGCGTTCGAAAGCTTGCGCGCGGTCCCGGGCAACGTGTTTGACGATCCTGAATATGCCGGTGCGCCGATATTGATCGCTGGCGACAATTTCGGTTGCGGATCGAGCCGCGAACATGCGGCTTGGGCCATGGCCGATTTGGGCATATCCGCGGTTATTGCGCCCAGCTTTTCCGACATATTTTCGGGCAATGCGTTCAAGAACGGTTTGCTCGCCATCGTCCTTCCGCAGGCGGCGATTGACCGTTTGATGGAAGTCGCGCGGACCGATGACATTCACATCGATCTGGAAACACAAACCGTCACCACGCCGTTTCAGGACCGGTTCGAATTTGAAATCGACCCATTCCGTAAACATTGCCTGATTAACGGTGTAGACGAAATCGGCCTGACGCTGAAAAGCAGCGACGCGATTTCGGTGTACGAAGCCAAATTATCTGCGGACCGGCCCTGGCTGGCGCCAAACCCCGTTTAGGAGAGAGACATGCGCGCTTTATTATCAACCGCAAGCGGCGGCCCAGAAACACTTGTCATGGGCGAACTGCCTGAACCCACCGCCGGACCCGGTCAGGTTGTGGTCGCTGTAAAGGCCTGTTCGATTAATTTTCCCGACACGCTGATGATTGTTGACCTCTATCAATTCAAACCTGAGCGTCCCTTTGCGCCGGGCGGCGAAATTGCGGGCACAGTCGAAGCCATTGGCGAAGGTGTTACCGGCTTTGCCATTGGCGACCGCGTCATTGGCCTGTGCGGCAATGGCGGCCTGACCGAAAAAGTCGCGGTCGCAGCGTTCAATTGCTTCAAAATGCCCGACGCCATGTCCTTTGACGATGGCGCAGCTTTGTTGATGACCTATGGCACGTCCATCCACGCGCTGAAGGATCGCGGCCATATGAAGTCCGGCGACAATGTCCTTGTCCTTGGCGGCGCAGGCGGCATCGGGATTTCCGCGATTGAACTGGCCAAGGCATTTGGCGGCCGTGTGGTCGCTGGTGTCTCCAGCGAGGCAAAGGCAGACATCGCGCGCGAAGCTGGCGCTGACGAAGTGGTCGTCTATCCGCATCAACCGTTCGACAAAGACCAGTCCAAAGCTGTCGCCGAGCTGTTCAAAACGGCCGCTAGCCGGGACGGCTACAACATCATTTATGACACCGTGGGTGGCGACTATAGCGAACCTGCCGTTCGGTCGATTGCGTGGGAAGGTAAGTTTCTCGTGGTTGGCTTCCCAGCTGGAATCGCGAAATTGCCATTAAACCTCACGCTGCTGAAAAGCTGCGACGTGTGCGGCGTTTTCTGGGGCGCCTTTGCCGCACGTACGCCGCAGAAAAATCACGCCAATATTGCAGAGCTGTTCGACCTATATGCAGCGGGCAAGATTAAGCCGCGCATTTCGGAAACATTCGCGCTTGCGGACGCCGGAACAGCGATCGCACGCTTGGGTGACCGGGCAGCGGTTGGGAAGCTGGTCGTACACATTTAACACGACCGGCCTTGTTGCGCGACGATGCAGGCATTATCTTTGAACAACAGCAAATTGGAACGGCATGATGACAACTTTCGACAATCGCGAAAAAGCCTTTGAAAACAAGTTCGCACATGATGCGGACCTATTGTTCAAGATTACCGCTCGCCGCAACAAGCTGGTGGGTCAATGGGCAGCCGAAAAAATGGGCCTGACCCCTGAAGAAACCACAGCCTATGCGACATCGGTCGTGCAGGCGGATTTTGAAGAAGCGGGCGACGAAGACGTTATCCGCAAACTGCTTGGCGATTTGACATCAGCCGGTATCGACGTGGATGACGCGATGATCCGCGCTGCGCTCGAAGACAAAATGGTGGAAGCCCGCCGTCAATTTATCGAGCCTGCATAATGGCCATGCACGCGCACGAAATTGAGGAAATGATACAAGCCGCCCTTCCCGATGCTTTTGTCGAAATCACTGACCTTGCGGGCGACGGCAACCATTATGCCGCGCGCGTCGTCAGCGAAAGCTTTCGCGGAATGCCGCGCGTAAAACAGCACAAGGCCGTGTATGACGCTTTGGGCGGACGCATGGGCGGTGTCTTGCATGCCCTTCAGCTGACAACAGCCATTCCCTGATTATTGGAGTATTGAAATGAGCGTTAACGAACGGATCGATGAGATCGTCAAAGGCAATGATGTCGTCCTTTTCATGAAAGGTTCGCCATTGTTTCCGCAGTGCGGATTTTCCAGCAAGGCGATCGCCATTCTTGACCATCTGAATGTCGCTTATGAAAGCGTCGATGTATTGCAGGATATGGAAATCCGTGCGGGCATCAAAGATTACAGCGACTGGCCAACTATCCCGCAATTGTACGTCAAGGGCGAGTTCCTTGGCGGTTCGGACATCATGATGGAAATGTACGAAGCGGGCGAACTGCAAGCGATAGTCGATGCAGAAGGCCTAGCTAAAGCTGGCTAATCAGTCGGCGTCATTTACCACAACCAGCCTTGGCTGCATGATGTGAATCCACAGCAACGCCAGTAGATAGGCGCTTGCACAGATTGCGAACATCGGCGTGTAGCCAAGGCCTGAATCCAGCGACCAGCCAGCGAATTCAAGCATGGCCGCGCCGCTCAAATTGCCAACCAAAGCACCAATTGCGATCACGCTGCCGACCTGACGGGCGGGAACGATATCCGCCGTCATGCCGAAAATATTGGTCGAAAAACCCTGATGCGCGAACAGTGCCAGCCCGATGATCAGCGCCGCGATCCATTCATTTGGCGCCTGCAGGGCCAAGGGAATGGGTAAAATCAACAACGCGTAAAAGAACATTGAGCTCTTGCGCGCTCCATTGGGCGTCATTCCCTTACCCAATAGGAGGGGGAACAAT
This sequence comes from Sphingomonadaceae bacterium, assembly GCA_021300355.1. Classification (GTDB taxonomy): domain Bacteria; phylum Pseudomonadota; class Alphaproteobacteria; order Sphingomonadales; family Sphingomonadaceae; genus Sphingorhabdus_B. Next base: position 21,299 of record JAJTEF010000013.1, read on the forward strand.
ATACCACTGGTCAAAGCGCCAACCGCCGCCAGCGCATATACGATGGCGGTGGGCGCGCCTATTTCGGCCTGCCCCAGTCCAAATTGCCGTGCAAAGAAATCTGGCGCCCAAAACAATATAAACCACCAGACAAGGTCCGTAAGCAGCTTTGCGCCCGCCACGGCCCATGTCCGCCGTTCCTTCAAAAGATCACGCCATGGCGGGCCTTTGTCGGCTGGATTGGCAATAGTTGGCGCAGCTGTACCCAATGGCTGAAGCTTGCTTGTCCCGAGCCACCAGAAAACCAACCAGACAAAGCCAAGCGCGCCAGTGATAATAAACGCCTCGCGCCAGCCATACATGATGGCAATCCATGGCACGGTCAGCGGCGCCAGAATTGCGCCTATATTGGACGCGCTGTTAATCACGCCAATACCGATGGATCGTTCCCGAATGGGCAAATATGTGGCGGCGGATTTCATCGCCGCAGGCGTATTGACCGACTCTGCCACAGCCAAAGTGACGCGCGCTGCGACAAACTGTCCGACCGAACTGGCAAAGGCATGCCCCATGCCCGCCAAGCTCCAAATCGCAACGGCCAAACCATAGCCCCAGCGCACGCCGAACCGGTCAATGAACCACCCCACGCCGAGCAGAGCGACCGCAGTGGCAATCTGAAATGCTGATCCGAAATGGCCAAATTCACGGTCGGTCCAGCCAAATTCAACCTGCAATGTCGGCTTTAGAAGTGCAAGAACCTGTCGGTCTAGATAATTGAGCGCCGTGCCGAAAAACAAAAGGGCTATGAGTCCGTAGCGGATATAGCGTGCGGCATCGCCGGACTTTGCGATCTCGGTGTCGGCCATTGAATCCTCTCCCAAGTCCTGCTTTATGCTGGAACTTCTGATGCATCTGCCTATAGAAGGCCATATGACACCGCAAGACATAAACGCGAATTATATCGCTGACCTGTATGGCGAGACATATCTTGCTGAGGACAATCCGGCACCGCGCAAACGATTAATGATCGGCGCATTGTTCCCGGGTCTTGCTGTCGTTGGTATCGCGTCGGTCGCAGCGACTTGGTTCTCTGAACATTATGCCATGCCCGTCATATTGGCCGGGCTTCTGATTGGTCTGGCGCTCAATTTTATATCGGCTGAACAAAAGGTTCACCCGGGCCTCGATTTCTGCGGCACCACGTGTTTGCGGTGGGGCATCGTTCTGTTGGGGACCCAGGTGACCGCAATGCAGATCGGCGGATTGGGGGCACTCGCCTTTCTGGGGCTGGTGTGCATCATGGCGCTGGTGATGGGTGCGGGCCTGTTCGGCGCGCGACTATCTGGACAAAGCAATTATGCAGGCTGGCTTGCAGGCGGCGCGACGGCGATTTGTGGCGCGTCGGCTGCTTTGGCTATCTTCGCCGTTATTGGCCGCGAGCGGCTAAACCAGAACCAATTCACGCTGACGTTGGTGGGTGTTTCACTCGCCAGTGCTATCGCCATGTCCTTTTACCCCCTCATCGCGGCGCAGCTTGCCTTTACGGATCGTCAGGCGGGTTTCCTGATGGGCGCTGCAATACATGATGTCGCGCAGTCGCTAGGCGGTGGCTATAGCTTTTCCCAATCCGCCGGTGAAACGGCAACGATTGTAAAGCTGTCGCGCGTGGCCTTGCTGGCCCCCGCAGTGGCGCTCATTGGCCTCGCCATCGGTTCGGGCAATGGCCAATCGAAAAGCCTTGCTGCGAAGTTGAAACTGCCTTGGTTCATCATCGCATTCTTCTCGGTAGTTGCCGTCAACTCGTTTGTCGACGCACCAAAGTGGGTAGCCGAATATGGCCTGCTGGCATCCAAAGCGATGCTCTTGTTCGCGGTTACCGCAACCGCTATGCGGTCACGGCTTGATTTGTTACTCGGGCAAGGCTGGAAAGCGATGCTGCCCGTCATGCTCGCCACCTTGACCGCTTTCATCGCCGCGGCGACCTTTGCATGGGGATTTTTATGAGCCAGCCAATTTTTGACCTCGCCGTAATCGGCGGCGGCATAAACGGTGCGGGCATTGCGCGCGACGCGGCGGGGCGGGGCGCAAAGGTGGTCTTGCTCGAGCGCGGTGATCTTGCGCGCGGCACATCCTCTGCATCGACAAAACTTATTCACGGCGGCCTGCGCTATCTTGAGCATTATGAATTCGCGCTGGTGCGGGAATCCTTGATTGAGCGGGAACGGTTGTGGGCCATTGCGCCGCACATCATTTGGCCGCTGCGCTTTATTCTGCCGCACCAAAAGGGCATTCGGCCCGCATGGCTCGTCCGCCTGGGCCTGTTTTTATATGACCATATTGGCGGCCGCAAACTGCTTCCTGCGACCCGCACCGTAACGCTTGCGTCTGAACCCGCCGGGAAGCCGCTGAAGCCCCAATTCACAACAGCGTTCGAATATTCCGATTGCTGGGTCGATGACGCCCGACTGGTCATCTTCAACGCGATGGATGCTGCGCAACATGGCGCGGAAATCCGCACGCATTGCGAAGTGACGCACATCGAACGACGCGATGGCATCTGGCATATCGAAATTGCAGGGCAGCCCCCCATCAAGGCGCGCGCCGTTGCCAACGCAGCTGGGCCAGCGGTGCTTGAACTGCTTGCGCGCACCACCGGGCGTCAACGCAATGCAGCCGAAACTATCCGGCTTGTGCGCGGGTCCCACATTGTTGTGCGCAAAATGTTCGATACGCCGCAGGCCTATTTCTGCCAAAACCCCGATGGCCGGATCTTCTTCGCCATTCCGTATGAGGCTGATTTCACCCTGATCGGAACGACCGATGCGGATCACAAAGGTTCGCTCGACGACGTTTTCGCGACGCCCGAAGAAATCGATTATATCTGCGAATCTGCTGGGGCATATTTCAAACAAGCCATCACTGCGACAGACGTCATATACAGCTATGCCGGTGTTCGTCCCCTCGTCGATGACGGATCGGGCAAGCCCGAAACCGCATCGCGTGGTTACCATTTCGAAGTCGACGTTGATGCCGATGGGCAAGCGCCGATCCTGTCTGTCTTCGGCGGCAAAATTACAACGTACCGCCACTTGGCAGAAAGCGCGGTCAAAAAGCTCGCTGGATATATGCCCATTCTCGATGGGCGAAGCTGGACGCTCCAACAGCCGCTTCCGGGTGGCGACTTTCCGACCGATGGTGCCGATGACTTGGCGGACGAACTACAGCGCGCATACACGTTTCTGCCTGCGTCCCTCACCCACCGTTGGGTGCGCAGCTATGGGACGCTGACGCGATCAATTCTGGCCGATGCCAACACCATCGCAGATCTCGGCACGCATTTTGGCCACGGACTTTATGCGCGCGAAGTCGACTATTTGATCGGCCAGGAATGGGCGCGCTCCGCAAGCGACATTTTGTGGCGGCGCAGCAAGCTGGGTCTGCGTTTTTCTGCTGAAGAAACCCAGAAATTGGAAAGCTACGTCGCCCGCAAATTACGGAAATAAGGCGGCTTAACCCCAAAAAATATCGTCAATGTTCAAAAGCGCATGCGGCTGGGCAAAGAAAACTACCGCGATATCTTATCCTTTCTGGGTTGATTTCCGCCCATAAAAGGACCATCTGCCCCAATCGGAGTAAATTTATCTGATTAGGGACGTTGTTATGCGTTTGTCGAATATGGCAGATTATGCAGTGGTGGTTATGAGCGCGGCTTCGCGCCATTGCGGCTCTGCGCGCGTATCTGCGACGGACCTTGCGACCGAAACCGGCCTTGCGCTGCCCACGACTCAAAAGCTGGTGAGCATGTTGACCAAGGCGGGCCTTTTGCGTTCGGCACGTGGCACGGGGGGTGGCATCACGCTGGCCCGTCCTGCTGCGGCCATCAACCTGGCGGATATTATCGAGGCTGTCGAAGGCCCAATTGCGATGACCGCGTGCTGCGATACACATAAACACGCCTTGGGCCAGCATTGTGCGAAAGAAGGCAGCTGCCACGTCCAATCGCATTGGCCCGTCGTCAACAACGCTGTGCGCGGTGCGCTTGCGCAAATCAATTTGGCAGGACTGACGCGATGACCGACGATATTGAAATCAAAGACAAGGCCGCGTGGGATGCCGCCGAAAAGGTCGCCGATTACGAACATGGCTGGTCGTCGGACATCGAAACCGATTTCGCGCCCAAAGGCCTGAACGAAGATACCGTCCGCTTCATTTCGGCAAAAAAGAATGAGCCTGAATGGATGCTGGAATGGCGGCTTAAGGCCTTTGCGATGTGGAAAACGATGGAAGCGCCGGATTGGGCCAAGCTCAATGTCCCGCCCATTGATTATCAGGACGCTTATTATTACGCCGCGCCCAAGGCGAAGCCGAAGCTGAATTCACTGGAAGAGGTCGATCCCGAAATCCTGCGCGTATACGAAAAGCTGGGCATTCCAATTGCCGAGCAAAAATTGCTCGCCGGTGTCGAAGGCGGCGAAGATGGCGGCTTGCCCCAACGCCGAGTCGCGGTTGATGCGGTGTTTGACAGCGTGTCGGTCGCCACAACCTTCCGCGCGGAATTGGAGCGCGCTGGCGTTATTTTCCGCAGCATTTCGGAAGCGATTAAGGAATATCCCGACCTCGTCCGCAAATATCTCGGCAAGATTGTGCCGATGCACGACAATTATTTCGCGACGCTCAACTGCGCGGTCTTTTCCGATGGCACGTTCGTCTACATCCCCGAAGGCGTGCGCTGCCCGATGGAGCTTTCCACCTATTTCCGTATCAACGCGGAAAATACGGGGCAGTTCGAACGGACATTAATCGTCGCCGACAAGGGCAGCTATGTCAGCTATCTCGAAGGCTGCACCGCGCCGATGCGCGACGAAAACCAACTGCACGCCGCCGTGGTCGAACTGGTCGCGCTGGACGATGCCGAAATCAAATATTCGACAGTGCAAAACTGGTATCCCGGCGACGCGGAAGGCAAAGGCGGCATCTACAATTTCGTCACCAAGCGCGCATTGTGTCAGGGGCGGAATAGCAAGGTGAGCTGGACCCAGGTTGAAACCGGCAGCGCGGTGACGTGGAAATATCCAAGCTGCGTATTGAACGGCGAAAACAGCGTCGGCGAATTTTACTCGGTCGCGGTGACCAACAATCACCAGCAGGCCGACACCGGCACCAAGATGATCCACAATGGCAAGGGTAGCCGCTCGACCATCGTCAGCAAGGGCATCAGCGCCGGACACAGCAACAACACCTATCGCGGATTGGTGCGCGTTGCGCCCAATGCCGAAGGCGTGCGCAACTTCACCCAATGTGACTCGCTGCTGCTCGGGTCTTTGAGCGGCGCACACACCGTCCCCTATATCGAGGTCCGCAACCCAAGCGCGCAGATCGAGCATGAGGCGACGACAAGCAAGATTTCGGACGACCAGATGTTCTACGCAATGGCCCGCGGCCTGAATGCCGAAGAAGCGGTCGCGCTGATCGTCAACGGCTTTGCCAAAGAAGTGCTGCAGCAACTGCCGATGGAATTCGCGGTTGAGGCGCAGAAGTTGTTGGGCATCAGCCTTGAGGGGAGCGTGGGGTGAGGCATTATCGCCTCTTCAACGCAAAACGATTTAACGGAAAAACAGACGTCATATGCTGCAAATAAATAACCTCCACGCCAATGTTGGCGACAAGCCTATCCTTAAAGGCCTCACGCTCTCGCTGAACGCGGGCGAGATCCATGCGGTCATGGGACCGAATGGCGCGGGAAAATCGACGCTGGGCTATGTGCTTTCGGGTCGCCCCGGTTATGAGGTGACCGAAGGTTCGGTGACCTTCAACGGGCAGGACTTGCTCGCCCTCGAACCACATGAACGCGCCGCCGCCGGTCTGTTCTTGGGCTTTCAATATCCCGTCGAAATTCCCGGCGTATCGAACGTCCAGTTCCTACGCGAGGCGTTAAATGCGCAGCGCAAATATCGCGGTGAGGCGCCGCTAACCGGTGGTGAATTCCTGAAGGTCGCACGCGAGCAGGCAGGCGCGCTGGGCATGGATATGGAGATGCTCAAGCGTCCCGTGAATGTCGGCTTTTCCGGCGGCGAGAAGAAGCGCAACGAAATGGTGCAGATGGGCATCATCGACCCTGCGCTTGCGATCCTCGACGAAACCGACAGCGGCCTCGACATCGACGCGCTGCGTACAGTGGGTGATGGCATCAACCGCATCATGCGCAAGCCGGACAAGGCTGTGCTGTTGATTACCCATTATCAGCGGCTGCTCGATTATGTGAAACCCGACTTTGTGCATGTCCTCGACGGTGGTCGCATCACGCGGACCGGCGGTGCAGAACTGGCGCTCGAGCTGGAGCGTGACGGATATAAGGAATTGGCGGCATGAGCGCCGCAGGCATTACTCTCTTTTTCTCCGCGACCTCTGCGCCTCTGCGTGCAAAAAAAATTGGTTCATGCAGAGGCGCAGAGGTCGCAGAGGGGTGGACGCAGCGATGACTGTTCTCCCGACGCGGCATGACGAAGCTTGGCGCTATAGCGATATTGATGCGCTGGCGCGGGCTTGGCCTTTGCCAGCGCCCGAAAGCATCATCGTCCCTGCGGATGGAACCTTTGCGCGGACGATTATTCAGGACGGTGGCACTATCCATCAATTGGACATCGCGATTGGCAAAGGCGCCACCGCCGCTATCCATGTGCTGAATATCGGCGGTGAATATGGGCGGGTGGAGCTTAACGTCACACTGCATGAAAAAGCTGATTTCAAACTTGGCGCGGTGCAAATTGGCGGTGGTACGCAAACGCTTGAGGTCATAACCACTGTCACCCATGCCGAACCGGGCGCAACGTCATCGCAGATCGTCCGCTCCGTCTTGGCGGGCACAGCGACCGGCACCTATCTCGGCAAAGTAGCCGTAGCACGCGATGCCCAGCAAACCGACAGCGTGCAGTCCGTCAAAGCGATGCTGCTGGACCGCAGCGCGACCGCCAACGCCAAACCGGAACTCGAAATTTATGCCGACGACGTCAAATGCGCCCATGGCTGCGCGATTGGCGAGTTGGACGCCATGGGCCTTTTCTATCTGCAAGCGCGCGGCATTACCCCTGCCGAGGCAAAGAAGCTGATGTTGCAGGCCTTTGTCGCGGGCGTGTTTGAAGGCGCGGCTAATGAAGAGGCGCTGACCGAAGCGGCGTTGGCCAAGTTGGGGGATTTGGTGTGACCACCACCGCCCTTCGCGACCAATTCCCAGGCCTTGCGAACAACTGGCATTATCTCGACACAGCCGCGACGGCGCAAAAACCGCAGGTCGTGCTCGACGCGATGATGCGTGCCGGTGGCGCCGATTATGCCACCGTCCACCGCGGCGTCTATGCCCGCTCGGCCAATATGACTGTCGCGTTTGAGGCAGCGCGCGAGCGCGTGGCGCGGTTCATCGGCGCATCATCGCCGAACGAAGTCGTGTTCGTGCGCGGCGCGACCGAGGGCATCAATTTGGTCGCGCACAGCTGGGGCCCGGCCAATCTGAACGCTGGCGACCGCATCATGCTCAGCCAGTTGGAGCATCATAGCAATATCGTTCCTTGGCAGATGCTGGCGGAGAAGGTTGGCGCGCATATAGACGTCTGCCCGCTGACCGGCGACGGCCTGATTGACCTCGACTGGCTGGAAGCAAACCTTACTGTACAGCACAAGCTCGTCGCGCTGGCGCATGTGTCCAATGTGCTTGGGTCGGTCCTTGGCGTAAAGCGTGCGGCCAAGGCTGCACATGCTGTTGGTGCCAAGCTCATGCTCGATGGCTGTCAGGCCGCACCGCGCATGCGGCTGAACATGGCTGAGCTTGGCTGCGACTTTTACGTCATGTCCGGCCACAAATTATACGGCCCAACCGGCGTTGGCGTGTTGTGGGCAAAGGCGGAAACGCTGGATTCCATGCCTCCATGGCAAGGCGGCGGCGCGATGATTGATCGTGTGACCTTTGAAAAAACGACCTATGCCCCGGCGCCATCGCGTTTTGAGGCGGGCACCCCGATGATTATCGAGGTAATCGGCCTGCACGCCGCGATCGACTTTATCGACAGCTTTGGTCCCGAGGCGATATTTGCGCATGAAAGCGCGCTCGCCGCGCAAACGCGCGACGCTTTGCGCGGCATCGACTCGGTCACCTTATACGGTCCGGAAAAATCCGCTGGCATCGTGTCCTTCAGCATGGAGGGCATCCATCCGCACGACATCGGTACGATATTGGACGAAGAAAATGTCTCCATTCGTGCCGGCCATCACTGCGCACAACCGCTGATGGACCATCTGGGCATCCCCGCCACCGCGCGGGCGAGCTTTGGTATTTATAATGACGAAAATGATGTCGCAGCGCTGGTGCGCGGGCTGGAACGGGTGAAAAGGATTTTTGGATGAACGAGAACATCCGGATAGAAGAAGTTGATAGCGTCGAAAAGCCGCCCCGTGCGCGCGTGGAAAACGCTGTCGAAACACCAGGCGAAACATTGGCCCGTAAGAAGGATTATCTCGAAGGCTTTCTCGCGCAGAAACCTGCTGCGCCATCACCGGGCGAACCCGACTGCGATTTATACGAAGCGGTCATTGCCGCGCTTAAGGAAATTTACGACCCGGAAATTCCGGTGAACATTTATGACCTTGGCCTGATTTACAATGTCGAGATCAATGACGGCCATGCGCTCGTGTCGATGACACTAACCACCCCGCATTGCCCGGTGGCGGAATCCATGCCCGGTGAAGTTGAACTGCGCGTTGGCGCGGTACCGGGCATTGGTGATGCTGAAGTAAATTTGGTCTGGGAACCGGCATGGTCGCCAGCCAATATGACCGATGAAGCCCGTCTGGAGCTTGGAATGTTATGACCGATGTAAAGACCCGCGTTCGCCCCGCTGCAGTCATCCTGACGCCCGCGTCGGAAGCGCGGATTGCCGAGCTTATGTCCAAGGCACCCGAAGGCGCGATTGGCGTAAAACTGTCCACGCCGCGCCGGGGCTGTTCGGGCCTTGCGTACTCGGTCGACTATGTGTCCGAAGCCATCGCCTTCGATGAAAAAATCGAAACGCCGGGCGGCGTGCTCTATATCGATGGCGGCTCGGTGCTCTATCTCGTCGGATCCATCATGGATTGGGTCGAAGATGAATTTGCCGCTGGCTTTGTGTTCAATAATCCCAACGCCACAGGCAGTTGTGGATGCGGAGAGAGTTTTACGGTTTAAAAACCGAACTGCAGCCGGAATGCCACGCCAATGTCATCCGGCGCGCTTTCGAAATGCCCCGGTTCCTGTCGCCAGAACAGGTTTGACGAGACATAGCCGCCGCTAATTGGCAATATCCAAGCAAGCTCGCTCGCGATTTCGCGGCCTCGTTGCGCAAGGCTGAAGCGTCTGATGCCGAATGTCGGCGTG
>JAJTEF010000013.1:30707-55922 GCA_021300355.1 Sphingomonadaceae bacterium
ATAATCATAGGCAACGGGCACATTCAGCGTGAGACCGCCGCTGGTGACGCGCAGCGGTTGGGCAAACCGAAACGCCAGCCGGTCGCCATAGGCAAATGCATTGGCACGTGTGACGTCAAAGGAGAATGCGTTGCTCTTGATCAGGCTTTGTCCCGTCAATGTCGACCCCGCATTGGCATAGGTCCACCCCTGCCGCCAGCTGGTGCCGATGGACCAATCCTGCCCCAAGGCCGCTTCCATATTGCCGTCGACGAACAGGCTGCGCGCACCGCCGCGACCGATGAAGTTGGCAAAGCGGGCGCCGAGGATCGTTTCATTCTCCCGCATCCAATTGGCACCCAGCGCCAGTCTGGCCGGCCCGATCGTGCGGTCCACCGAGAGCCCTAATGTTGCATAAGGATATTGGCGCGTACCGCGGCGGAGATATTCGTCGCCGGCACCTTCATACAGACGGGCGTCGCCATGTTCGACGCTGCCGGTCAGTCCGAAAGCACCCAATTTCTGTCGCAGGGCAAAGGAATTGCCCGGCTGGCGTTCAAACCCGCCCTCCATCCGTGCCGCACCAGCGGTCAAAAAGGCGCTGCTGGCCATATCTTGCAAGGCGGCGACCTGATGGGCGGCGGTTTGCCGGATGCCCAGACTAAAGCGGGTGTCTTTGCTAATCGCTGCGCTCACCCGGCCCGCCAACAACCGCGCCTGTCGCGCTTGCCCGTCCGAAAGCGCGAGCGGCAATATGCTGACGGTGCCGGCGCCGCTGTCGCTGATGGAAAATGCAATTTGGGTGGTGCCAAGAACCGCGCTGACCGATCGGTCCTGATGGATAAGCGCAGCCGCCAAACGCAACCGGGGCGATGTGGCATTCAATCCATGCGCAAGGTCGATGTCATATGCACGGCCATAGCCATCGACTATCACCGCGTTCACGGGACGATTGGACATCGCAACATCGCCCATCGGGCCACTTGTTGTGCCACCATCGCCCGAAAGCGGAACGGCTATTGTTGTGCCCGCCAATGACGTCGTTCCGGCGGGCGCAAAGGCGCGCGCAATATCCAATATACCGCGGCCATAAATTGCGTCGGTGCCGGGGTCGCCCGCATCACGCGCGGACGTCAGCAGCAGATTTACAATCTGTGCGCCCGTGAGATTGGGAAAGGCTTGCGCCAGCAAAGCTGCAGCTCCGGCAATCTGTGGCGCGGAAAATGATGTGCCGTTGAAAACGCGGGTGACCATCTGACCATTTTGGTCGACCCGGTAAATCGTGTCATCCCGATATTCGCAGCAGATGCCCTGCCCCAGTGCCGACAAAACCGACGCCTGCGAAACGCCAGCCTTGTTGCTGAAATTCGAAATCACACCCTGATTATCGACCGACGCAGCGATGATGACCAGGCCGTTACCATTGGCCAACAACGCCTGAGCAAACGGGCTTGGATTGTTCGGGTCGAACGCAGGCACTGTATCATTGCCTTCATTACCAGCCGACGCGACGATGATGATGCCCGCCTGCGTGGCGCGGTTGATCGCCGCGCGAAGCGTGGCACTCGCGCCACCTGCACCGCCCAGAGATATGTTTACAACGCGCGCACCATTGTCGATGGCGCGGTCCACGCCTGCTGCAATCGCGGAGTCATAAAACGCGCATTGCGCCGCATCCTCACCGGGCGCGGCTGTGGTGCAGCTTCCTGCTTGGTCCGCACGCAATGCCAAAATCGTCGCGTTGAAAGCAATGCCATGGACATCGCGGTCATCCTTGGCAGCGGCGAGCACGCGGGTGACTTCCGTCCCATGACCGTCATCGTCGCCAAGCGGCCTGCCTGCACCCGTGACATCGCCCGACTGCGCATGAATACGCCCGGTGAATTCGTGGCTATTGGGATCAATCCCGGAATCAATAACGCCCACGGTCACACCCAATCCCGATGCGCCGGTGCGATAGGCCGTTATTGCATTGTGAAAACCCGGACCATCGGACCGATTAAACTCCGCTGTCGCAAAATTTGGCGCGGGTGGTGGTGGCGGAAGGGTTGGTGGGGGTGGTGCCACAACTGGAGGGGGCGCGGGCGGTGCAGCTGGTGTCGACTTGACACCTTCACCGCCGCAGGCAGAAAGCGACAATGCAAATATGATCGACCCGCCGATGACCAGCTTACGATCGGACAAAGCTGCACTCATGACCTTGCAAACCCTCTATGCGGGAGCACCCTTTTACGCACAAATCGCTTTCGCCAATCATAACATGGTTATTGAGATATTCCCAACGCGTTGTTACGCGCAGGCCATGCAATCATATTTCACCGATATCGACACATGGATCTTTGATCTCGACCTCACCTTATATGGCCCGGAGGCGAATATCATGGCGCAAGTCCGCGACCGTATTGCGCTATATGTCGAGGATCATTTTCAAATTGGCTCCGTCGAGGCGCATGAAATCCGACATCGTTATTGGAAGAAATACGGCACGACATTGGGCGGGCTCATGGCCGAACATGGGGTGGACCCTTACGGCTATCTCGATTTCGTCCATGAGGTTGACCTGCGCTTGTTGCAACCCGCGCCGGATTTGCGAGCGCATATTCATGCGTTACCGGGCCGCAAAATTATCTTCACCAACGCCGACGCACCTTATGCCGAGCGTGTGTTGACCGCCCGCGGTCTAGACGATGTGTTTGAGGATATTTTTGACATCCACCGCATGCAGCATATGCCAAAACCTTTCGCCGGCAGCTACGACGCCTTGTGCAGCGAGCTGACGATCGACGCCACACGGGCACTTTTTGTCGAAGATTCCGCACATAATCTCGTCCCCGCCAAAGCGTTGGGCATGCGCACAATTTGGGTGAAACATGAAGGCGAAGCTGATAGCACCGCTTATCAAGACCATATCGACCATGAAATTTCCGATGTGACCCAATGGCTATCGGAAATTCACAGCTTTGAAAGAGCCGCATGACTGGACAACTAACAGCCATCATCGACGCCGCATGGGACGCCCGTGACGCGATCAGCAGCGCCACACAAGGCGAGGTGCGCGACGCCGTACAAACCGCATTGGCTGGTCTTGATGACGGGTCACTGCGCGTTGCGGAAAAGCTGGATGGTAGTTGGCAGGTTAACCAATGGCTGAAAAAGGCTGTTTTGTTGTCGTTCCGGTTGAATGACAATGTGGTGGTTGACGGAGGCGCAGCGGGCGCCCCTGCCTATGACAAGGTCCCTTCCAAATTTGCAGGATGGGGCGAAAGCCGCTTCCGCGACGCAGGGTTCCGCGTGGTGCCCGGCGCGGTCGCGCGGCGCGGCAGCTTCATCGGCAAGAATGTTGTGTTGATGCCCAGCTTTGTAAATATCGGCGCACGCGTTGATGAAGGCACCATGGTCGACACATGGGCAACAGTCGGAAGCTGTGCGCAAATTGGCAAAAATGTCCATCTGTCGGGCGGTGTTGGCATTGGCGGCGTACTTGAACCGCTGCAGGCTGGCCCCGTCATCATTGAAGACAATTGCTTCATTGGCGCACGGTCAGAAGTTGTAGAAGGCGTCGTTATCGAAGAAGGCGCAGTGCTTTCGATGGGCGTTTTCATCAGCTCCACCAGCAAAATCATTGACCGGACAACCGGCGAAATCTTTGTGGGCCGCGTGCCGGCCTATTCGGTTGTTGTGCCAGGTTCGCTCCCGGGCAAAGCGCTTCCCGACGGCAGCCCGGGTCCAAATCTTTCCTGCGCGGTCATCGTCAAACGCGTCGATGCACAGACCCGCGCAAAGACCGCAATTAACGATCTGTTGAGGGATTAATTCGCCAAGCTGATTGGCAACGATCAAAACAGTCTTGCAATTCGGAGTGAATTACTCCAGAAGATGCAGGCGGACCGGGCCCCTCTGGCGCTTCGCTTCTTCGGAACGAACGTGATGTCGGCCGCATCGGATGTTTCCGGTGCATTGGTCAGGCGGTCTTCATACCCCCGAAATACGCTAGGCTGTGCCCGGAACATCCGATTGAACTTAAACAATGTTCAAGAGGATGGTGTCATGACTTTTTCGTCATTTCGATTGATGCAATATCACCAAAAAATTGATCGCGAACTGCGCGCCGAAATTTCACGGCGTTGGCCAGACGTGCTTCGAATTCAGAAACTGAAGCGGCGGAAGCTAGCGATCAAGGATCGGCTGACGCGCCACGCGCACGCCTCCTTTGGCGGTCGTCTACGCCTGAAGAAGGCTTAATCTTTTGTAGCCGACGTCCTGCGCGCTAAATTCCGCGCGGCGTGGCCTCGTTCAATACAGGGAATGATTTCATGGAATTTTTGATGATGGACTGGTTGGGCACACCGGTTTGGTTCTGGTTGGCCTTTATCGGCATCGTGATTGCGCTCACCGCGTTTGACCTTGGCATTTTGCACAAGGAAGACAAAGAGATGGGCATCGCCGAAAGCCTGAAGCTATCGGCGTTTTACATCAGTATTGCGATGCTGTTCGGCCTTTGGGTCTGGTTCCAAAAAGGGGCCGACATGGGCATGAAATATTACACGGGCTTTTTCATCGAAAAGGCGCTGTCGATTGATAATGTCTTTGTCATCAGCCTGATTTTCACCTTCTTCGCGATTCCACGAAAGTACCAGTACCGCGCATTGCTATGGGGCATTATCGCCGTCATCGTCCTGCGTGGCCTGATGATTGCCGCTGGAGCTGCCATTGTGCAGGAATATTATTGGACGCTGTATATCTTCGCGGCCTTCCTGATTGGAACCGGCATCAAGATGTTGTTTGGTACCGACAGCGAAATGGACGTCGGAAAGAACCCGGTGGTCAAATATATTTCAACCCATTTGCGCGTGACCAAAGAGCTGCATGACGAGAAGTTCTTTGTGAAGGTACAAGATGACAAGACCGGCAAGATGGTGCGCGCTGCGACGCCATTGTTCCTCGCGCTTGTCGTCATCAACTTCGCTGACCTCGTGTTTGCAGTGGACTCGGTACCGGCGATCTTCGCTATCACCACCGACACGTTCATTGTGTACACGTCAAACATCATGGCGATTTTGGGCCTGCGTGCCTTGTATTTCGCACTCGCCGCGATGGTCCATCGTTTCCATTATCTCAAATATGCGCTGGCACTGGTTTTGGTCTTCATCGGTTCGAAGATCTTCGTGGCCGACTTCATGATGAACGGCGACAAGTTCCCGCCCGTCCTAAGCCTGGGCGTTACCTTTGCGCTAATTTTGGGAGGCATATTCTTTTCGCTCTGGAAAACGCGCGGCGAAGAGACATCGGTTCCATCCCATATTGTTTAGCCGTCGACTTATTCGGCGCGGCTAAAGGCTAACGCCGGTCCTTCGTCGGCGCGTTAAAGTCGGACGGTTTGTTGGCAATCCATGCCACGAACCGTCCGATTTCTTCATGCGCCAACAACGCATCAACGGTTGCAAAACGCTTTTCGAGATCGCTGTTGGTGAAATTGGCATGAATGGTCCGATGGCAAATCGGATGTACCGGCTGCCGTTCCTTGCCACCCCGGCTTTTGGGCACAGGATGATGCAATTCGGTAACCGCACCAATCGGGCGCGAACACAGCCAGCAGGTTACTTCGGGCGCAATGGACTCTTCGTCAGAGTCATAAAAATCGCGATTTTTTCGCGCCATTGTCGCCGCTCCGTAACCTGCCAGATATCCGCAATCAGTTCTTGCCTGTTCCCAGCAAATCCAAAGCGGCGGCTGTCATCGCTTCGATGCCCAAGCGGACCGATGGTTCGGGATCGATCTTGAACAAGGGCGAATGGTGACCGGCCACGGCTGGTCCGCCATTTTTCGCAGCGGCAATCCATTCGGGATTTGTCCCGCCGACCGCAAAATAATAGCCCGGGATGCCAAATTGCTGATCCACGAAGAACGCAAAATCCTCTGCGCCCATATTTGTCTGGCGGAATGGCACAACAACATCGCTACCCAATGCCGTCGCAATTGCTCCGTTCAAGCGGCGGGCAAGCGCAGCGTCATTGACGGTGACGGGCGTGCTTTCGTTGACCTTTACGATAGGTAGCTTGTCATTGGGCAGGCCGTGCGCCGCGCCAATACCTTTTGCCACACGCTCAATCGAAGCAATCAGCTGATCGCGAACCGCTTGGCTATTGGCACGCACGGTCACCTGTAAATCGGCATATTCCGAAATGATGTTATGCTTGGTGCCAGCGTGGAATGCGCCAACGGTAATCACGCCAGCGTCCAACGGGCCCTTTTCGCGGCTGATGATCGACTGAAGGCCGACAACGATCTGCGACGCGATGTAGACGGGGTCACGGCCAAGATGCGGCGCAGCGCCGTGCGTGGCGATACCGGGAACGCGGATGTCGACGCTGTCAGCGGACGAATATTGAATACCCTCTGCTGCTGCGATTTTGCCGGTTTCCAATTCTGCTGCCACATGGAAGGCCAGCGCGTAATCGGGCTTCGGAAAACGGGTATATAGACCGTCCTGCACCATGGCCTTGGCACCGCCAACGCGCTCTTCTGCGGGTTGGACGATGAACAGGATCGTGCCTTTCCACCGGTCTTTCATGCGCGCCATTTGCCGCGCCGTACCCAGCAAAGAGGTAATGTGCACATCATGGCCGCAGGCATGCATGACGGGCATTTCAAGGCCATCAACGCCGACCTGTCGTACGGTCGAGCTGTTGGCGAGGCCCGATCGTTCCTGCACGGGCAATCCGTCCATATCCGCGCGGACAAGCACGACGGGACCATCGCCATTTTTCAGCATGCCGACAACGCCGGTTCCGCCAACCTTTTCAGTCACGATCATGCCAGGCACGGAGCGCAGTTCCTGTGCCATCCGGGCGGCAGTCTTATATTCGCGGAACGACAGTTCAGGGTTGCGGTGGAAATGGTCCCACAGGCTGGCGAGCGACTTGTCATAGTCTGCTTTGACGGCATCCGCATAATCCGGGCGGGCCGCAGCTGGTGTGGCTATTAATGCGCTTGTCAAAAGCGCGCCCAACAAAGTCTTTTTCATCATAATCATTGTCCCCCATTGTATCTGTTATGCGGCGGCTCAAATGTCCCCTGTTGGGTGAGGCCGCCTTGGTCTGAATGCTACGCTCTCACGGGCACCGGTCAAAGCAATGCCCGACGGGTGAAAATTCATCGACCATCGTCACATAGCGGTAAAATCCCTTGCCTTGCGCCGGGTTAATCCAAAAACCGGCGCGCAGCGAATATGCCTCACCGACATGGCCAAACCATCGTTGGCCCGCATTGTCCTCCAACCAATGCACGCCAAGGCCATATGCCGTGAAATAGCCTTTGTCGTCATCGCCATTTGAACCATTGAACGTCCATACTGGCCCTGTCATTTCGGCGAAGCTTTTTTTCGACAATAATGGTGCGCCCTGACGCAAAAGCAGTTGGCCCACTTTGGCAAGGTCGCGCGCCGAAATGCGCAGGCCGCCTTGCGGGCTGAACGCCGAACCATTGCGGCCAAGAACGTATAGCGCATCAACATCACAACTGCCGTTGGTGGCAGGATACACCGCGCAAGGGTCAGGCCCCTTCATGGCGGCATCGCGCGCCAAATCGCCATTTGGACGCAACAAAGTGACCGCTTGCGCACGCCGTCCGTCGCGGCACCCGGCACCCCAATTGTAGCAGGCATCAAGCTCAAGCGGCGCCAGCACCAGCTGCGCCATCAACCGGTCAAACCGCTCGCCCGTGGCGCTTTCCAGCACCGCCGCGATCACGGGCGAATTGATATTGGCATAGGAAAAATAGCTTCCCGGTGGGTGGGCGGCATCCCACGCTTTTGGGTTGGCAATGACGTCGGACAGCTGGCCATCCAGCGGCACGATATAATCGACAGAATCGCGCAGCCCGCTTTGGTGGGACAGCAAGGCACGCATTGTCACCGGCGCATCGGGGAAGGCTGGATTGCGGACGGGCCAGCCCAGATAAAGACCGACATCACGGTCAAGATCAAGGACACCCTGCTCCGCCAGCCGCATCGCTCCAATCGCCACCACCAGTTTCGAGATCGAAGCAACGCGCGCAGGGTCATCCAGCGTGACGGGACGGCCTGCCATACCAGCATCGCCTTGCGCGGCAACGTGCGTGATGCCGTCAGCGGTAAAATCAACCCGGACCTCCGCCGCCGCAGGAAGCGCGCGTTCAGCCGAAGCGGGCGTTGTTGCGCAGGTCGCTGTAAACAAAGACAAAGCCGCGATGAGAGGCGCGAGCCGCGTCCTATTCCAAGACAGTCTCATCCCCTGCATCATGCCGCCGGACAGGCGCCTGCATATTTGCCGGTTGCTTTGCCCTGCATCTTCACCTTGCCAATCATCGGCAGACGGACATCGAACTTGCTGTCATAATTGAATGCGGTTTCGCCCATGACGCCCGCAAGCTCCATGTCGACACTGCCCATGCCGTCCATGCCGCATGACAGCTTCAACCGGATATTTTGGCCCGAAACGTCAAATGCCTTATAAACGCATTTCTCCGCGCCATTGCCGCCAAAGAAATCGGCACTTGGCTTTTTGGCTTCTGCTTCCGTCAGGCAGCTGCGGCTCGACGCGCCCTTGGCGACCTCGTCCATAATCTGCTGCTTTTCCGCTTTGCCCAGCGTCGGCACGTCAATGTCGGTGAAAACAAACTTGGTCTCCCACTGCCCGGCCTTCATCGGAATGAACGCGTCATAATCCATTTCGGCGGCGCGCTCTTTGTTGTCCGTGTCAGCGCCTTTGTCCGAACAGGCTGAAATCGCCAACGCCGCAACGCCCAATAAAAGGAACTTGTGCATGGGTTGTCTTCCTCGCTCTGTTGTCATGTCCGTCTTGTGTCCCTGACTTATCAAAAAGGCAACAGGCGATCAGAACCCCTTTTGTGGTTTTGGTGTTCCTTTGCACAGGTGACAACATAGACCACGTTTTTCAGATAAAGCCACCGCACACTCTTGCCCTTGTACCCGCTACAGCACATATAGCGAGCATGGCTGAATTGATTATCCGCCGTGGGCTGGAAGAACCGGACACGGTTGGCAGCTTCACCCCGCACAGGCCGGAACGCCCGTCGAAGCTTGAAGGGGGTCGCCCTTTCAAAATCGTTTCCGATTATGAACCAGCAGGCGACCAGCCAACCGCAATCAAAGAATTGGTGAGCACTGCGCTGACCGGCGAGAAGAATCAGGTCCTTTTGGGCGTCACCGGTTCCGGTAAAACCTTTACCGTCGCTAAAGTCATTGAGGCGTTGCAACGGCCCGCACTTATCCTTGCGCCGAACAAGATTTTGGCGGCGCAGCTGTACGGCGAATTTAAAAGCTTCTTCCCCGACAATGCGGTCGAATATTTCGTCAGCTACTATGACTATTACCAGCCCGAAGCCTATGTCCCGCGCAGCGACACCTATATCGAAAAGGAATCGAGCGTAAACGAGGCTATTGACCGTATGCGCCATTCGGCGACGCGGTCGTTGCTGGAGCGCGATGACGTTATCATCGTTGCCTCTGTGTCGTGTATTTACGGCATCGGTTCGGTGGAAACCTATTCGGCGATGATATTCGACCTGAAAGCAGGCGAAAGTGTCGATCAGCGCGAATTGATCCGAAAGCTCGTAGCGTTACAATATAAGCGCAACGACACCGGCTTTGCCCGCGGCAATTTCCGCGTGCGCGGCGACAATCTGGAAATCTTCCCATCGCATTATGAAGACATGGCATGGCGCGTCAGTTTCTTTGGCGACGAGATTGAGGAAATCGCCGAGTTCGACCCGCTGACGGGGACGACAGGTGCAAAGCTGAACAGTGTGCGCGTGTATGCGAACAGCCACTATGTGACGCCCGGCCCGACGATGAAGCAGGCGAGCGAAGCCATTCGGTTCGAACTTACAGAGCGGCTGAAAGAACTGGTGTCCGAAGGCAAATTGCTGGAAGCGCAGCGGCTTGAGGAGCGGACGAATTTCGATCTGGAAATGATCGCGGCGACCGGCAGTTGCGCGGGTATCGAAAATTACTCGCGCTTTTTAACGGGCCGCCTGCCGGGTGAACCGCCACCCACTTTGTTTGAATATCTGCCTGAAAATGCATTGCTGTTTGTCGACGAAAGCCACCAGACGGTGCCGCAAATCGGCGCGATGGCAAAGGGTGACCATAGGCGCAAGCTGACGCTCGCCGAATATGGCTTTCGCCTGCCCTCATGCATCGACAACCGGCCGCTGCGTTTCAACGAATGGGACATTATGCGCCCGCAAACGGTGTGCGTTTCTGCAACACCGGGCGGTTGGGAAATGGAACAATCGGGCGGCGTGTTTGCCGAACAGGTTATCCGGCCCACGGGGCTGATCGACCCACCGGTCGAGATTAAACCCGTGGAAGATCAGGTGCAGGATTGCATCAATGAATGCCGCAAGACCGCTGAGGCAGGTTTCCGGACATTGGTCACCACGCTGACCAAGCGCATGGCCGAAGACCTGACCGAGTTCATGCATGAGGCAGGCTTGCGTGTACGCTATATGCACAGCGATGTTGAGACGTTGGAGCGCATCGAGCTGATCCGTGACTTACGGCGGGGCGTGTATGACGTGCTTGTCGGCATCAACCTGCTGCGCGAGGGTCTGGATATTCCGGAGTGCGGCCTCGTCGCGATTTTGGATGCGGACAAAGAAGGTTTCCTGCGCAGCGACACGTCGCTCATTCAAACCATTGGTCGCGCCGCACGTAACGTCGAAGGCCGCGTTATCCTGTATGCCGACCGGATGACGGGAAGCATGGAGCGTGCGATTCGCGAAACCGACCGCCGCCGTGAAAAACAACATGCCTATAATATCGAACATGGCATTACGCCTGCGACCATCAAGCGCGACATTCACGATATTGTTGCCGATACCGCCAGCCGCGATTCGGTGCTGGTCGAGATTGACGCCGACGGCGCCAACAATCTCGTCGGCCATAATCTGCGGGCCTATATCGACGATCTTGAAAAGAAGATGCGTGCCGCCGCTGCGGATCTTGAGTTTGAAGAGGCTGGACGTCTGCGGGATGAAATTCGCTCATTGGAAGCCACCGAGCTTGGCCTGCCGCACCAGCAACATGTCGCCGCCCCGCGCGGCCGATCGACGGAAGGTCAGCCCGGCACACGCAAAATGCGGTACGGAAAGACGCAGCGGAAATTCGGCAAATAAGCTTTAGCTTTTGAGCAGCTTTTACGTTTTCAGTTGAAGAGCCGGATGAGCGCCGAAATTCCGGCAAGGCCAAGGATGCCAGCGACAAAACTGCGCCACAAGCTTGGCGGCACTTTGCCAAAGGATTTCGCGCCCAGCCAGTTGCCCGCCAGTACAGACGGAAACAGCAACAGCGACAGCCACAATAAACGCGCATCGGCCAAGCCCAAGGCAAAGGCCGAAATCGTGCCCGCAATGGCCGTGGCAAAAAACACCAGCATCATCGATGCGCGCGCTTCCTTGGGCGGAATTGGCTGGCGCAGGTAAAATGGCACAACAGGCGGGCCGGGCATCGCGGCAAAGCCGGTTAGGATACCCGATGCAATCCCGGTCGCTGCAGTCTCCTTTGGTCCGGGGCGCAATTCGCCACGTTGTGGAAGCAGCACGAGCGCGAACGCACCGATAGCAATGGCCGCAATCATCAACCGCGCAACGTCAGGGGTTGTGACCTTCAGCAGTAGGACGCCAATCGGTGTCGCCAGCATGGCAAAGGCCGCAATCATCAACGCACTCTGCCGATGCGCATCGGCAAATATGGCCTTTAGCCCAACGGGTCCAATCAGCACCTGCAGCAATATGGCAATGACGACCGCTTGGCCCGGGGTAACAATCATCCCGAACAACGGCACCAGAATGATCGCCATGCCAAAACCCGTCAGCCCACGGATATACGCAGCGCCCAACGTCATTGCAGACAACAGCAGCAATTGCGCAGTGGCAAGGCCTGTTAGGTCGTGAATGCTCAGTGCCCCATTGCCGCATGGTCAGCGGCAGTGAGCGGCTTTTCCGCCTTCACGCCGTTTTTGTCCAGCCACGCCTGCATCTCTTTGATTTCGGCTTCCTGCGCCGCAATCACCTTTTCGGCGAGCGCGCGGACTTCAGGGTCCTTGCCATGTTCCAACGCGACTTTCGCCATTTCGACCGCGCCGACATGATGCGGAATCATGCCCTGCATAAACGCAACGTCGGCATCTTCGGCGATATTGCCCATGCCGGCATGCATTTTGTCATTGGCGGCGGCATAGCCCTTTTGCGCCGCGTTGTAGCTTGCGGTGGCGTCCGCCGCGGTAGATGCCTCAGTTGTTGCGGCAGCATCATCTGCGGCCGGTTTTTGGCATGCCGCCAACAGCAATATAGCCGCGAGCGTTAAAGGAAGCGTCTTCATCACAATCTCCTTATTGACCGAAATTTGGTTTAACGAATATCGGGCGGCGTCGCTTCATGCGACAGCATCGCAATGGCTTCATCCAGCGTCATGATACGCTGACCGTCGGAACCAAGGCTGCGGATCGCGACCTTGCCCTCTTCCGCCTCACGCATGCCAACGACGAGGAGATGCGGTACCTTGGCAACGCTGTGTTCGCGCACCTTGTAATTGATCTTCTCGTTCCGCGTGTCGGACTCAACCCGAATACCAGCCGCTTTCAGCTTAGCCGTAACATCATGCGCATAGCCGTCTGCTTCAGACGTAATGGTGGCAACGACCGCCTGCACAGGCGCCAACCAGACAGGGAAGCGACCGGCATAATGCTCAATCAATATGCCAATGAAGCGTTCATAGCTGCCGAAGATCGCACGGTGTAACATGACGGGACGGTGGCGTGCGCCATCTTCACCGACATAGCTTGCGTCGAGACGTTCGGGCAGGACGCGGTCGGACTGGATCGTCCCCACCTGCCATGTGCGGCCAATGGCGTCGGTCAAATGCCACTCAAGCTTTGGCGCGTAAAATGCGCCTTCGCCCGGCAATTCTTCCCAACCAAATTCCGGCGTCGCAAGGCCCGCACGCACAACGGCGTCGCGCAGTTCATTTTCCGCCTTGTCCCAATCCGCATCCGATCCAAACCGTTGGTCCGGACGCAGCGCAAGCTTGATCGAATAAGTGAAACCAAATTCCTCGTAGACGCGGTCTGCAAGCGCACAAAATGCCTGTACCTCTTCCACAATCTGGTCTTCGCGGCAGAAGATATGCGCATCATCCTGCGTGAACTGACGCACCCGCATCAGGCCATGCAAGGCACCATGTGGTTCATTGCGGTGGCAACAGCCATTTTCATATATGCGCAGCGGCAGGTCGCGATAGGATTTGATACCCTGGCGGAAAATCAGAACATGCGCGGGGCAGTTCATGGGCTTCAACGCCATCCAGTCGGCCTCGCCCGAAATCACGGGACCCTCATCATCCACATTCGGCACTTCGTCAGGGATCACGAACATATTGGCGCGATATTTGCCCCAGTGCCCCGATTGCTCCCATTGCCGCGCATCCATGACCTGCGGCGTTTTCACTTCCTTGTAACCAGCGCCGTCGATGGCGCGGCGCATATAGGCTTCGAGCTCGCGCCAGATCAGATAGCCATTTGGATGCCAAAAGACGGAACCATGTGCCTCTTGCTGCAAATGGAACAGGTCCATGTCCTGACCCAGACGGCGATGGTCGCGCTTTGCGGCTTCCTCAAGACGGAGCAGATGTGCGTCGAGCTGCTTTTTGTTCAACCAGCCGGTGCCGTAAATGCGGCTCAGCTGTGGGTTGTTCTGGTCACCGCGCCAATAGGCACCGGCAACGCGCGTCAACTTAAACGCCGCAGGATCAAGCTTGCCAGTCGACGCCAAATGCGGACCGCGGCACATGTCCATCCAGTCATTGCCCGACCAATAGACCGATAGCTCTTCGCCTTCGGGCAGTTCCGCCGCCCATTCCGCCTTGAAGCTTTCGCCCGCATTCTGCCATGTCGCAATCAACGCATCACGCGCCATGACTTCACGGCGCAGCGGCTTATCGGCGCGGATAATGTCGCGCATCTTTTCTTCAATCGCGGGCAGGTCGTCCATCGTGAATGGGCCACGCGATGCGGGCGCCATCACGTCATAATAAAATCCGTCGTCGGTCGACGGGCCAAATGTAATCTGCGTTCCGGGAAACAAGCCCTGCACCGCTTCGGCAAGGATATGCGCAAAGTCATGGCGGGCAAGTTCAAGCGCGTCCGCCTCATCACGGCTGGTCACCAGTGCGAGCTGCGCATCGACCTCCAACGGGCGCGTGATATCGCGCAATTCGCCATCCACCCGCGCGGCGATCGCAGCCTTCGCAAGGCCGGGGCCAATGGCGGCGGCAATATCCGCCGGGGTAGTGCCGCGCGCGACTTCACGGGCAGTGCCATCGGGAAGGGTAATGCGGATCATCTCGGACATGGATTTACTTGCTTTCAGCTTCAGTTTGGAACCGTCCCTTTGCCAGTCCAAACGCGAAGTCGCAACCCTGCAGAATTGGCAGTCTTTGCGCACCCATTGGGCTGCGACAGCGATTAAATGGAAAGGGTCCTTGACATGGCATGCCATAAAAAGTAAAGTTAGCTTGTCTTATTAAAAAGGGAACTTGACATGACCTCTTGGAACAAGCTTGCGCCCTACATGCAGCGGTATACCATCCGCGTGCTGCTGTTTATGGTATCTTATATGCTGATCCTGACCGGCAGTCTCGCCTTCGCACGCGGTGGCACCGAACATTCCCAAGCCACGCTTATTGGGCTGGCGCTCATCTCCGCACTCCCCATAATCGGTGTATTCTGGGCAATATTTCGGTTGCTGGTCGAAATCGACGATGAATATCAACGGCTTCTATTTGCCAAGCAGACGCTGCTGGCAACGGCATTCACGCTTGTAACCGTGACCGTGTGGCAATTTCTTGCCGTCTACGATGTTGTGGCGAGCGGTCCAGAATGGATGGGCGCGATCTGGTTTGCCATGCTTGGAGTAGCGGGTCCTTTTGCGCGCTGGAAAGCATGAAAAACCGCCTGAAAGTCCTGCGCGCCGAACGCGATTGGAACCAACAAGATTTGGCCGATGCTCTGGGCGTTTCGCGTCAGTCTGTGAACGCCATTGAAACGGGCAAATACGACCCGTCATTGCCATTGGCGTTCCGCATCGCTGACCTGTTTGCCCTGCCGATCGAAGCAATTTTCCTGCGCGATTAACCCGCAGTCTTCTCGGCGCGATAGGGCACGAAATCGCCAAGGCTGCAAATGCCGCCGGTCATGCCGCTGGTGCGGTCCACCAAGCGGAGAATATCACCGCGGCATTTCTGGCTGCCAAATTGTTCGGAGACGACGATATCACTGTCGCGTGCAAGACCGGGACAAGGTGACCGCAAATTGTTCTTGTACACAAGGCGGCCCGACACGCGGTAGAGCAAGATATTGTCGCTGACGCGGATCATATTGTCGGCATTGAAATCACTGATGCAGGTTACCGGTTTCCCCGCGACCTTACCGCCGATTTCCTTCATTAAGACAGCAGACTGCTTCTCGGTCAGTGGCGCAGGCGTGCGGTCCACTTGGCCGCATGCCGCAACAACCGTCAAAGGCAAAACAAGGCCAGCCAGTTTGAGGATATGCATCGGTCTATCTCCTGAATTCACGTCGCGACGTCATAGCTGCTGCGTGATGAACGGCAGATTATCATAAAATCGTCGCCATGTGGCGTTTTTCGCCCGACGTGACGTCAACGATCCTATGGCCAAGGTCGCCATCGGGTGTGCTGTCCAGCACCGCCATGGCACGGGCGCCATTTTCCATTTCGATAATGAGCGTGGCCGGACCAAAACCGTCCTTGCCCGCTGACCGAACAAAGCTGAGTACACGGCCTTTGCCGTGCGGGGCGTCATCCAGCGCGATCTGTTTCGGCGCATAGCCCTTCGCCGCCGCACCCGACCAAGCAATGGCGGGCTGCGATGCGGTGTAAATGCCGACGGCCTGTTTTGACATCACGCCGCCATTTGCAGTGACCAAAGCGGGCTTTGATCCATCGTGGCGCAGGGCATCGACCATCGCTGCGATATTGTAGACGCTATAGCCGTTGCCGGGCCCACCGAAAAAGCTGAGGCCGCCGGTCAACGTATAATCGCCAAGCGCACGCGCCGCGTCATTCATGGTGTCAACGGCCGCAAAAACGGCGCACGGAAAGCAGCTGTAAATGTCGACAGGGCCAAGGTCAGGTTCAGAAGCTTCAGCCGCGCCGGCAAGCCAGACCCATTTGTCTTGCGGCACACCCAGATCGCGCGCTTTACCTGCGCTGGTTAGGATAATCGCCCCGCCCAGATCGACCGCATCCTGCGCCACGTGCCAGCGACGGTAAATGTCCGTCAGCGGGTAATTGGCATTATCGTCGCCAAGCATCGCGTCGGGTGAACGATAGCCGGGGAACTGCGCGTGGGTTCGCCCTTCCGCTTTTGCTGAAAATGCCGACCACAAGGCCGCCAATTCCTGCGCATAAGCATCGGCGTTTAATCCCAGCTCCATCCGCCGCGCATTTTCAATCAGGCTGTACGCCAGCGGCATAGAGATGATGCCATGGCGGATTTCCGTTCGGCTCAAAATCGGGAAGCTGGAAAGGCGGTTGTCGAACGGGGTGTCCGAAGGCAAACGCCAGTCCAAAGTTACACCCGCCTTACGCGCGCGCTTTGCGGTCCCGGTCGCTTCTGCGGCCACGAGTACGGCAAGCTCACAGGTCCCGCGGCGAATATCGCCCGCCAGTTCGTTCAACATCGCCTGCGGGCTTTGGCCGCCGACATCGGCGTAAATCAGACGCGGCGCGCTGATGCCGCCGGCCGCTCCAAAGGCTTCGGGCGTATTGTCGGGCGACCCTGTGCCTAGGCTAACGCCGCTGTCCTCAAACGTGCGGATCGCGGCAATGGTGTCAATTGCCGCCGCAACCGATGGGGACTGACCTGTATCGGCCAGTGCAACCTTGATAGCGGCGCCAGCCAATTCGCGTGGGCTTGGCCATTCGCCGGAAACAGTCTTTCGGCTGGCTTCGCCCACGCCAATAATGACCGGCGCGCTTGCATCAAAATTGCTCATCATTCACTCCCGATTATCTCTTAACTGCACGCTTAAATATGCTAGCAGTCGATGCAAGAGATAAGGAGAGCGCACATGGCGAAATGGCCGAAATTGACGTGGGACAAAGAACCAACCGGTCCGTTGAAAGGGATTAAGGTTGTCGACATGGCCACGGTTGTCCTTGGGCCTTATACCA
Organism: Sphingomonadaceae bacterium; assembly: GCA_021300355.1. Lineage (GTDB taxonomy): Bacteria > Pseudomonadota > Alphaproteobacteria > Sphingomonadales > Sphingomonadaceae > Sphingorhabdus_B. The sequence goes on from JAJTEF010000013.1 coordinate 47,940, forward strand.
CCGTGCAATTGGCCGACCTTGGCGCGGAGGTCATTAAAATCGAAAATAGCGAGGGCAACACACCCGGCGACCTGATGCGCCATGGCGGCGATTCGCCCAGCAAGCAGCATGGCCCCATCTTCACGGCCCTCAACCGCAACAAAAAAGCCATCAACCTCAACATCAAAAAGCCGGAGGACAAAGCCGTTCTCGAAGCATTGCTGGAGGAGGCCGATGTCTTCATTCATAATGTCCGCATGGCAGGCGTCGAACGGCTTGGTTTTGGCTATGAGGCGGTCAAGGCGATCAACCCCAATATCGTCTATGTCCACTGCGCCGGATTTGGAGCGGGTGGCGCTTATGGCGAGCGGCAGGCTTATGACGACCTGATTCAAGCCGCGTCCGGCTTTGCCGCCTTAAGCGAGCAGCGCGATGGTGGCCGCCCAACCTATTCGCCCAGCCTTGTCGCGGATAAAGTCAGCGGCCTGTTCGCGGCCAATGCAACCATGGCGGCATTGCTTGCGCGTGCAGGCGGGCAAGGCGGACAATTTGTTCAGGTGCCCATGTTCGAATGCTTCACCTGGTTCAACATGGTCGAAAATCTGTGGGGCGAAACCTTCATCCCTGGCAATGGCCGCATGGGCTATACGCGTTCGGTGAACCCGCGTCGGCGGCCCTATCCGACCAAGGACAGCTTCATCGCGATCGTCCCTTATAATGACCGGCAATGGGCGAAGTTTTTTGAACTGGGCGGCAGGCCCAACGTGTTCGACGACCCCCGTTTTGCGACATATCAAGAGCGCACAAAGCACACGGGCGAATTATACGCGCTCATCGAAGAAGTCAGCGCGCTGCGCACCACCGCCGAATGGCTGGACCTGTTGGCCGAGCATGACATCCCGGCTATGAAATATAACCGCATGGCAGATGTCCTCACCGATCCGCATCTGGCCGACGTGGGCTTTTTCGAAGAGCTGGAGTCCCCCGATATCGGCACATATCGATCGATGAAGCACCCCGTGCATTATGCCAGAACGCCAGCGTCGAACTATGCGCATCCGCCGATGCTGGATGCCGATGGTGACGAGATTAGGGCCGCGTTGGGGATGTAAGGCGCGACGTTGCGCCTATTCCTAAACCAGCAGCCCGCGCATGATCAGATCGATGCTATGCTCGCGATAGGCATCGCGCATATTTTCGTTAAAATCGTCCTGATTATAACAATGGCGCAACACCAAGCGTGACGAATAAAATCGGTCAGCCGCGCCGGTCACGGTGAAGTAGAAAAACTGCGGATCAAGCTTGCGGAATTTGCCTGCCTTTACGCCTTCGGCGATCAGCGCGTCATACACCTTTGAAATAGGCTTTAGATAAAGGTCCGCGATACGGGCCGCCTCAACAGGCGCGCTGTCACGCACCATGCGCATCAACAGGCGATTAAGATAGGGGAACGCATAATAAGTGTCGATGACGGCACCGATGTGGATGCGCAGTTTGTCTTCTGGCGGCATGTCCTTTGCCAGCAACGCGCCAAGACTGAACACAATATTGCCCATGTCGCGATCAAGCAGCGCCAGCATCAGGCCGTTTTTGTTGCCGAAATAATATTTGACCAATGCACTGTTCAGGCCTGCGCGAAGCGACAGTTCCGATAACGAAAGGTCGATGGTATCGCCCTCACGCATGATCTGGCTCGCCGCTTCAATAAGCTGGTCGCGCGCTTTTGCATTATCGCCCGCTTCATTCACCAGCCTTGGTCCTGTCGTGGCCATTGGCGTCTACTCCCCCCGTTTACGCAGGGTTACTTATAAGCAGGTTCGTCCCACCATGGGAAGAAGTCCGGCATATCTGCGGAAACTTTATCGGGATAAACGGGCGGGCGCTTTTCAAGGAAGCTGGATATGCCTTCCTTTGCGTCGCCTGAGCGTGACCGGCGGTAAATCGCACGGCTGTCAATCTGGTGCGCAGCCATGGGATGTTCCGCAGCGGACAGCCGCCACAACATCGCCCGTGTGAGCGCAATCGACACTGGCGCGGTGTTGTCGGCGATTTCCCGGGCCAATGCCCGCGCGGCGTCCATCAAGTCTGCAGGCGCATGGATGGATCGCACGAGGCCGCCTTGAAGTGCCTCAGCCGCGTTGAAAACCCGGCCCGTCATGCACCATTCCAGCGCCTGTTGCATGCCCACCACGGAAGTCCATCGGCAGTTGCATGGTTGCGCCAATGCCGACCGCAGCGCCGTTGATGGCGCCAATGACAGGCTTTTTGCATTGGAAAATCCGCAGCGTTAACCGACCACCGGAATCGCGCACGCGTTCGTCGGAAAGCGTTTCGACATCGGACCGGCTCGCGAACACGTCGCCGCCACCCTCGGGTGTCAGATCGGCCCCTGCACAAAATGCACGGTCACCCGAACCCGTTACGATGACGGCGCGCACCGCATCATCCGCGTCCACCAAATCAAATGCCGCACACATTTCGCGCATCATCACATTGGTAAACGCATTCATCTTTTCAGGACGATGCATCGTGATGGTCGCGATGCCATCTGCGACATCATAAAGGATTTGGGTGAACGCGGTCATGCGATCAACGCGGTGCCATGCGGATGGCACCGTCGATGCGGACGTCTTCGCCGTTGAAATAGCCGCACTCGATCATGGTCATGGCGACCTGCGCAAACTCGTGTGGATGGCCGAGGCGTTTCGGGAATGGAACCGACGCAGCAAGCCCATCTTTCACAGCCTGAGGCGCGCCGTTCATCAATGGCGTGTTAAAGATGCCCGGCAGAATCGTGTTGATGCGAATGCCTTCGCTCATCAAGTCGCGTGCGATTGGCAAGGTCATGCCGACAACGCCGCCCTTTGATGCGGAATAGGCTGCCTGGCCCATCTGGCCGTCTTCAGCAGCAACAGAAGCGGTGTTCACCATCGCGCCGCGTTCGCCATCTTCCATGGGCTCCAGCGTCAACATGCCAGCTGCCGACTTGGCGATGCAACGGAAAGTGCCGACCAAGTTGATCTGGATGATGCGGTCAAAGGCATCGAGCGGGAAATGCTTGATCGATCCGTCTTCCTTCGAACGGCTTGCGGTCTTTGCCGCGTTACCTGTGCCGGCACAGTTGACCAAAATGCGTTCCTGACCATGCGCAGCACGCGCCTTGGCGAAACCGGCATCGACGCTTTCATCGCTGGTGACGTTCACGTTGCAGAATACACCGCCGATTTCGGCTGCAAGTGCCTCGCCCTTGTCGGCCTGCAAATCAAAAATGGCGACCTTCACACCCTTTGCGGCCAGCGCGCGGGCGGTTGCCTCACCAAGGCCCGATGCGCCGCCGGTGACGACTGCTGCGACTGTTGAATCCAGTTTCATAAATACTCCTGATCGTTTTAACCGTCATGCTGAACTTGTTTCAGCATCTTACTTTTTGACGGTGGAAATTAAGACCCTGAAACGAGTTCAGGGTGACGGTGATGGATGGCTAATCGTTATACCCGCTCGATGATCGTGACGTTGGCCTGACCGCCGCCTTCACACATCGTCTGCAAACCATATTTGCCACCACGTGCTTCAAGCGCGTTCAGCAATGTCGCCATCAGCTTCGTTCCCGATGCGCCGAGCGGATGGCCCAATGCGATCGCGCCACCATGAACGTTGATTTTCGAACGGTCACCGCCCGTATGCTTCAACCAAGCCAGTGGCACAGGCGCGAACGCCTCGTTCACTTCATACAGGTCAATGTCCGACATTTTCATGCCCGAACGCTGAAACGCACGGTCGGTCGCGAACAAAGGCTCTTCCAACATGATGACGGGGTCGCCAGCGGTCACGGTCAAATTGACGATGCGCGCGCGCGGGGTGAGGCCATGTTCTTTCAGCGCCTTTTCCGATACGATCAGAACCGCCGAAGCACCGTCGCAAATCTGGCTGGCATTGGCAGCCGTGATAGAGCCGCCTTCTTGAAGCAACTTGACGCCGGACAGGCTTTCAAAGGTTGCATCATAACGGATGCCTTCGTCGCTATTGTGGACAATCTTGCCCTCTGGCGTATCCACTTCGATACCGACGATTTCATTGGCAAAGGCGCCATTTTGCGTGGCGGCGATAGCTTTTTGGTGCGATTCCAAAGCGAACTGGTCAAGGTCTTCGCGGCTAAAACCATATTTCTTCACGAGCATCTCTGCGCCCATGAACTGGCTGAACATGATACCGGGATAGGCTTCTTCCAGCCGTGGGCTCTTATACGTGCCCATGCCTTCTTTCTTGAACAACATCGACGTCGATCCCATGGGGACGCGAGTCATGCTTTCGATACCGGCCGCCAACACAATGTCTTGTGTGCCCGACATAACGCCTTGCGCTGCGAACATCATCGATTGCTGCGATGATCCGCACTGGCGGTCGATGCTGACCGATGGGATCGAATTGGGCAGGCGTGACGCCAGAACGATATTGCGGCCGACATCGCCAGCTTGTTCGCCACCTTGCATGACGCAGCCCATGATGACGTCTTCAATCGCCGCAGGATCAAAATCGTTACGGTCGGCAATGGAATCGAGCACGGCAGCGCCCAGATCGACGGGGTGAACGCCCGCAAGCTTACCACCGCGGCGGCCACCAGCGGTACGGACCGCATCCACAATATAAGCGTCGGCCATTTTCTCTCTCCTGTTGTTTCAAATTTAATCAGACGATTAAACTTTGGAAGGGGAGAGTCAAGTCAGAGATTAACGGGATGAACGCCGGCCCGGAATACGAACCACAGCAGGTCGTCACCCTGAACTTGTTTCAGGGTCTTACTTCGTGCGTTCCAAAGTAAGATGCTGAAACAAGTTCAGCATGACGACGCGTGGAATATAGACTTTAAGCCGCTTCGCGGGCGATCGTGATCACTTGCGGATAGGTGAACTCGAGCAAACCTTCTTCGCCCAATTCAGCGCCAAAGCCGGACTGCTTATGTCCTGCAAATGGTGCATTGGGGGCGAGATGCATGGATTCGTTGATCCACACCGTTCCGGTTTCCAGCTGCTCGGCCACTTCGACCGCAGCTTCGGGATTGCTGGTCCAGATCGAACCCGCAAGACCATAATCAGACGCATTGGCGCGGCTGATGACTTCGTTGATGGTCGAAAACTTCATCAATGGCATCACAGGGCCGAACTGTTCTTCGGCTACAATCCGCGCGTCTTCGGGCGGGTTGTCGAGAACGGTTACAGGCACGAAATAGCCGGGGATTGATGGGTCGTGGTCGCGGCCTGCAAGGAATTTATAGCCTTTGTCCTTGGCGTCCTGAATCAATTCAAGCACGCGCTTATACTGCGGCTTGTTCTGGATGGGGCCAATCGCCGTGCCCTGTTCGGCGCCATCGCCAACCTTGACCGCTTTGGCATAAGCCGCAATCGCGCTCGACAATTCGTCGTAAATATCTTCGTGAATGTAAATACGCTTGGCCGCGATGCAAACCTGGCCTGCATTGTAGAAGCTTGCCCAAAACAGCTTTTCAGCCACCTTGCCAACGTCGGCATCGGGCAAAACAATCGCCGCGTCATTGCCGCCCAGTTCAAGCGTGATGCGTTTGAGGTCCTTCGACGCCGATTCCATCACGCGCTTGCCCGTGGCCGTCGAACCCGTGAAGGTAATCTTGTCGATATCAGGATGCGACGTCAGCAATGGGCCCAACGCGTCGCCACCGGTGATGATGTTCAAAACGCCGGGTGGGAAGACGCCCGCAACCAGTTCAGCAAGGCGCAATGTCGCCAGCGGTGTGAATGGCGAAGGCTTCAGCACCATAGTGCAGCCCGACAAAAGCGCCGGGATGATTTTCTGGATCGCCATCAACACGGGGAAATTCCATGGCACGATGCCACCGACCACGCCAACAGGAACGCGGCGCGTACGGCTAAGGCGCTTGTCGCTGTCTTCTGTAATTTTCTCTTCAAGATTCAACATCGGCAATGCGCGCGTCATGCCAACGCAGCCGGCAATCTCGCTGCCCGCCTGCATATGTGGTTTGCCCTGTTCAGACGTCAGCAAGCGCATCAGCTCGTCGCTGTTGGCTTTGATGACATCGGCCATTTTGGCGAACAAAGCGCGGCGTTCTTCAACGCTGGTTTTCTTCCACGTCTGAAATGCGGCGCGTGCGGCGGCAACAGCCTTGTCCAAATCTGCCTGACCGCAATCGGGCACTTGGCCAATGACCTGCTCGGTCGCGGGGTTTACGACATCAATCCATTTGCCGTTATCCACCAGCTCGCCGTTGATCAGATTCTTATATTGCGTGGTCATTAGAGTATCCTCTTTCGTTCAAGCTGCCACAAATCGCAGCGGTAAAGTTTTGGGGCCGCCCACAAACGTCGATTGCGATCGTTTGGGTTCGCCAGCCAGTTCGACCGAATCTACACGGTCAAGCAGTTCCTCGAATAATATCTTCATCTCTAGCCGCGCCAGATGCAAGCCCAGACATTGATGCGCGCCGGATCCAAAGGAAACGTGCCGGTTGGGACTGCGCCCCGCATCAAACCGTTCCGGGTCAGGGAACACGGACTCGTCATAATTACCCGAGACGTAGCACAGCATCAACCAATCGCCCGCTTTCATCGGTACGCCGCCGACTTCTGTGTCCGCGCCGACCGTACGCATGAAGTGCTGGACCGGTGTGGTCCACCGTATTGCTTCTTCAATCAGACCGGGAAGTAAGGAACGATCTGCCTTCACTTTCGCAAACTGCGCCGGGTCTTGCGCCAAGGCCCACATCGCGCCAGCCGTCGACGCAGAGGTCGTGTCATGCCCTGCCGTCGCAACGATGGTGTAATAGCCCGCGCTTTCATAGTCAGGGATCGGCATGCCATCGATGGTTCCGGTGGCGATAATCGTTGCCAGATCGTTGCGCGGATTAGCGCGGCGGTCCTGTGCCAATGCTTCAAAATAGGCGTTAAAATCAGCGACCGTCTGCGCCATAAGCTCGGTGGCTTCTTGCGGCGAGATATTGGCCGCGCGCATCCGGTTCAAATCCGGATCCTGCCCGCCGAACAATTCCTGCGTCAGCTTCAGCATCAACGGCTCGTCGCTTTCTGGAACGCCAAGCAATTCCATCACGACATGCAAGGGATACATCGCCGCCACGTCGCGCGCAAAATCACATGTTCCGTCCATAGACAGCATCTTGTCGATGGCCGATTTCGCAATCGCCCGAATATTGCTTTCTATCGTCTTGAGATTTGCCGGCATGAACCAATCCTGCGTCAGCCGCCGGTATTTGGGATGCTCAGGCGCATCCATTTGCACCAGCGACTTCACCAGATGCGGGCTGCCCTTCATCAAATGCGCCACAAACATTTCGGCCATCAATGGCGCAACGACGACTGTCGCGGGGTTATTCAGAAAGGTCGCATTGTCCTTGCTGATTTTCAATATGTCTGCATGGCGGGTGATGACCCAAAACGGTCGATAGCCCGGTATTTCAGCAACAGCGACGGGGGATTCACGGCGAAGTGTGGCGAACGTATCCAGCAACGCACGCCAATTCCCATATACAACCGGATCGACGATATGCGCCGCAAGCTCGGGTGCAATCTTGGGAATGGCGGTCATGCTTTTTGCTTTGCCCAATATTCATCGCGCAGCAGGCGCTTGTATAATTTGCCGGTATCGTGGCGGGGAAGCTCCTCGCGGAAATCGATACGGCGCGGAATTTTGACACCCGACAGCTTTTCACGCGCATAAGCGGTCAGCTCGTCACGCAAGTCATCACCGGCGTCCGCCATATCGAGCGGCTGCACCACGGCGATAACCTCTTCGCCCATTTCGTCATGCGGGCCACCGATGACTGCAACGTCGCGGACGCGCGGGTGGGTCACCAGATGGTTTTCAATCTCCTGCGGGTAAATGTTTACCCCGCCCGAAATGATCATGAAGCTTTTGCGGTCTGTCAGGTAGAGATAGCCCTCTTCATCCAGCCGGCCGACATCGCCAAGCGTTGTCCAACCATGTTTGTTGGTCGCGCCT
>JAJTEF010000053.1 GCA_021300355.1 Sphingomonadaceae bacterium
TGATTTATGATCCCAAGCAGATCATGCGATCTGCTGTTGGCAGAATGCTGGAGGAGCACGATGGCTACGCTACTGAGTCCGCAGGACGCGCAGAATTCCTTGGTCGTCCAACCGGCGCCGCAGCCGGCACAGACCCCGTCGCAGACGCGCGCGAGCATTATCGCAGGATCATCGCCGATTACGAAGAGCGCCGGGGAATCCCGAATCAAGCCGGCGCCGGCGCAAACGGTAGTGGTGGCGGGGCACCCGTATCAGGAGACTCAGCCGCTCGGCGTGCTCCCGCAGGCGGGAATATAGTTCGCGGAATCACTTACAAAGGCGGCGCGTTCACCCCGGGCGCTGAGCAAAAAGCTCCGCCCGCGCCGCAAGAAGGATCGCCAAATCGTTTCAGCAAGGCAAAATCGCTTGCCGAGCGCGGCGCAATGCGATCAGACAAATCGATTCCAGCGCCCGGGATTTCGCATTTGGTTGATCTAACTGCGAAACAGGGCATGTCGCCCTACCAGCGCTATCCTGACGCGTCTGGCGCGCATTTGGATGCCCTGCAAGAGCACCTTGCCCAGCATCTTGCCGGCGATCCCAAGGCGATCTCCGCGCTCAAGCAAGACAAACGCCGCGTCGTCGATCATTCTGCGCCGCTGAATCCCGGGGTCACGCAGTTGACCGGCGAAATCGAGCCGCATGGCCTGATTCGCGAAAAGGGATTCATCCCCGAGCTCGCTCGCGAGGCGATTCGCGTCGGCGGCGATCGCGCAAAATACAGGCTGCATTACCCGGCGCTGCACCCGGTGCAATTTGGCATCGTCGATAGCCTCGAGGAGGGCGACGGCACCGTCTATGGCACGCCTGACGGGCGCATATTCGTCGATCCGCATCACGCGAACGCGCATATCGAGCGAAATCCGGGCTTGAATCGCCTCGCTGGCAAAGTTCACGAGCCATGGCGCCACATGATCGACCGCGTCAAGGGCTACACCGGCTCCGATGACGTGATCGATGCCATCGCAAACGACACAATTCTCGCAAATCGCGAGAAATTGACCGACATGCGCGGCGATTTTCGTCAAATGTTTGCGAAAAACGATGCAAAAGGCGTGATTTCGCGCGTCAAGGCGGCTTTGTCTGGTGAACCGGAGCGCGTGGAGCGGCTTTTGAGCATTTTGCCGGCTAATTCCGCCCATGGCGTGCGCGGCGGCAACCAAATCGAAGCGATGGCGCACAGAATTGCTGCCCTGTTCGACGATTCGGCTGGATTGCACGTCAGCATCAACAAAATCCGCTCGTTTGGCGGTCAACAGATGTCGCCGATCGCTCTGGCTCGCGAGGTGGCCCATTTGGCGCAAAAACATGTGCCCGGCGTCAAGCGCGCCGTCTGGGAACATGCCTTCTCGCACGGTCTTGGCAAATCGGCGCCAATATACGGCAATGACATTGCTTTGGCCGACGTCGATGCGCCTTGGGCGAGCAGCCCGATCACCCGGGCGCACGCCAAGCGCATTCATCCAATCTCGATCGCCACTGGATCGCATGGCGAAGCGCCGGTTGTCAGTGCCGTCGATCATGGCAGCGACTATTTCACGACGATGCTGGCTGAATTCTTCGCCCGCCCGGTGAAGATGACGCGCGAGCATCCGCAGACCGCCCGATTCATCCTTGGCATTATGAACGGCGCCTTGAGGTCGCATCAATGAAAACGAATGTCTTTGCCGAGCTGAGGCTTGGCAAAAGCGTACTTCGGTACATGGTGAACGGGCGCCTGAGCTATAGCGGATGGCAGGGGCCCGCGCTTTTCGCCGCCGTCATGCATCACGCAAGCTTCTTTGGTCGCGGCAACGCCTTGCCGGCGATGATCGCGATTCACAAGATCCTCGACAAGTCACAACTGACCGTGAATTGGTCGAACAAGCCTGCTACCAAGATGGACGAGCTGCGCAACCAGCTCAATGAGGTGAGTAGCGACGCGGGGCGCGAGGCTATCATCCGGCAAATCGCCGACGCGCAGCGCCATTCACCTGAGGTTGACTGGGAAATTGCACGCAAAATGCTGGAGACTGACAATGCAGCGTGACGTTTCTGAGTATGTCCGCGTCAAGCTTGCGCGCACGCCTTCCGCTCCGGCCACCGCTGAATCGTTTGGCAGCTTGTGGAGTATGTCGAGAACTCCTGCCGCCCATGTGAATACTTCTAGAAATCTCGGAACGTCGAGATATCCAGAGATTCGCACTTTTGTGAATGACGACGAGACGAAGCGTGATTATTACGGTTTGCCGCTTCCTGTCGTCAACGACACTCAGTCTGTAAGAAACAGCCCTTCAGCACTGCACTTTGTCGCACACCATCCAGACCAACTTGGGCCGGTTCATTACAATCTAAGTGGCAGTCGCGGCATCCCGATGCAAAACAGGAATGAGGAACCGCATCTTGGACAGTTGCAGCACGTTTACGATAGAACCCGCACTAATCAAGAAGATGAACCGATCATAGATCATATAAATCAGCGGCAGGGGCATGTTCGCAGGATGCTTGGGATACCTGAGCGGGCTGATGGGCATGAGCCAACAGTTTATTTCAAATCCCATCGGTCAGCTAAGCTTGCCGCCATGATGACTGGTGGTCATGTTGAAAGCGTAGCTTTCGATCCAAAATCCATGGCGTCCAATATTAAAGAAACGTCTAAATGGTATCCCACTGGTAGTCACAGTATAGCTGGCCCTTCATCAATAACTTTTGACACAAGGAGTGGGCCGGAAAGCCTAGAGGAATTCGAGCGGACAAGCCCAGCGCGTATTGAGCGCTATCTTCGGTATAGCATTGTTGGTAGCCATCCAGTTTTTGGTGAATATGTAACAATACCGCACTCATCGCCAAGTGCTGAAGGGCATGGTCTGGGAACCGGGAATGATTACGTTCTAGGGGATACTCACCGAAGAGTTGCGCTTGAAAGCTCTGGCAATCCACAATGGTGGATGCCAACTGACGACATTCTAAAACATTACGGCCATCCTCCGACGCACTTTGATCCAAGTATTCTTGATTCTATTGGCCAAGAGCTGCACGCTCAGGCGATCGCCAATCCCGGCAATCACCTTGCCCGCGCCGTTCTCGCCGATCACCTCGATAACATGGGGCACCATGAGCACGCGGATAATTGGCGTCAAACGCTGCCGCTGAAGTTCTCAAAGAAAAAAGCGCCGCAGATCGGCATCAACATCAACGACGACAGTCAGTCGTTCACCGCGCAGATCCTTGATGGCTCCAAGACCATCGAAACGCGCAACATGCCAACGCTACACCCGTACATCGGGCAGCGCGTCGGCATCGTGCGCACTGGGCGCAAGAATGCGCGCAAGATCGTCGGCTACGTCACCATCGGCAAGCCGAAGCTTTACACGACGCAAAAGGCTTTCGACGCGGACGCTGGCAAGCATCTGGTCGCCGCTGATTCGCCATTTCATATCAGCAAGTCAAAGTCTGGCAATAAATGGGGCTACCCGCTGCTTGACGTCGAGCGCATTGACGAGGCGGATCTGGCTGATGGATCTGGCATCGCGCCAAATCCGCGCGTAGCAAGAAAACTCTCGGCCGATGGCAGCCTGCTGCGCTACGCGGCTGATCCAGACCCAGTCCCAAGCATAGCCTTACCGTCAGATAAGCCTGCCAGCACAAGTTTTGGCACGTCAAAAGATTGGGTAAAAAAGAACGATCCGCATTTGTTTTGGACGAACGAGCGAAAAGGATTCATAGCTTCGTCTCACAATGTTGGGCCAGTTCGCCATCTTACGCACGACGATAGTTTGCCTTCTGCTGTGCATTTTATCGCTGGGCATCCAGCACAAATGTCGCCAATCATGTCGCTAGATCCGACTGACGCCGGTTCCGGGACGATGAGGATTGCTGGCATAGGAGGCACTAGCGATCCTCGTGAAAATGCGTCCAGATTTCCGATTTCACATTTAAGATTTCATGAAAATGGTGCGGTTACACATGCGCGCAGGTCGGTCCTTGAATCTGGCGTTGCTACGCCGATACTTGATCATGAAGCAGAGTACGCCAATCGTGTTTATGATTCGGCGTTAAAAACAAATAGCAAGGTTCTTCATAATCTGGGAGTTGGCTCTTACATCCAGAATAACGGTCGCGATCTCCATAGTCTTTTTACTCCCATGTTCAAGGATCGCAAAGCTGCTGAGCGCATGGCTGATCAGGTCGGCGGTTATGTCCACACTATTCACATTGCCCCATCTCGATTGCGCAACAGAAAATCTCCGCTTGGCGCGCCAACGTATGGCGGAGGATTTTATCCGGAGTTAACAACCAGTGAGAGGTTTCAGCTTATTGACCAGCGTAATTCTGGAAATGCCCCCAGCCGCATCGATACCAGTATAGTAAATCTTGCCAAGCACCCTGATTTTGGCGAGTATATTTTAACTCACAATTTGCGCCACCTAACCACTGAGCCTTCAAGCCAAATCAACACTCACTTCGCTGGTGGCCTGCACAAGCTGGAGCGTGATTCGGGCGATTCAAGCTACGACGAGTATTGGCGCAATCATCGCCAGAGAGCGTATTTCGACCCTTTCATCAGCCAGCACTGGGAAAATCTGATTGACCTTCACGGTGACCCGCAGGTTAGCCCGCTGCTTGGCGAACGTTTTAACCTTGGCGAGATCCTTAATAACTACGGCGCTGATCACACTCCCCCTACGCGCCAACTGATCGACTCGATGGGCGACGATGCGCGTCACCTGTACGCCATGGCGCTCGCCGATCGCAATGAGCATATGCCGCGCATCGCGCTTGCAGACCTGTTCGATGAGCATGGGCACGATGGCGCTGCTAACTTCATGCGCGCGTCGGTTCCGCATCACGTCCGCAGGCAGCTCAGGCTTGCAAAGGGTGAAAAGCCCGGCGACGTGTTTCACACGCTCGTTTGGCATAACAGCGAGACTAACGAGCCGATATCGCAGTTTGATGCCAGCAAAGCGTCAAAAACAGCTTTACTTGGGCCGGCATTTTACTTTTCCAAGCAGCCAAAAAGATGGAATCTTCCGGGCTCAAAAGGCATCGACAGACCTTATCTTGTTGGCGGAAATCTGATTGACCTCAGCAAGCCGCTTGAGCCAGAGCACGCTCAGGCTATAGCCAGCGTTCTCGGTCGCAATTCCGAAGCGCCGCTTTTGGCTCTTGAGCACAAATTCGGATCGATATCGAAGGGGCTTGAGGCTGCTGGCTTCGATGGCGCTTGGCACCTTGGGCCATCCGGAAAAACTAACGTAATTGATTTGGCTATGTTCAAGCCGCATTTGATCAAGCCGGCGCCGCAATCTGGCGGAGAACAATCTGGCAGGGTCAAGCTTGCGAAAGGTGAAAAGCCTGACGCTAATTGGCAGCCGAAGCCCGGCGCTGATGTCGAAGTGATTAGTAAAGAGCCGGGAGTGTTTCCAAGCAGTGGATTTTACAAAGGCCCAAGCTCAATTCCCGGCAAACACATTATTGTCAAGCAGAATGACGATGGCGACATTCGCTACTCCGATGTGCCTGAGCATCGAATTTATTCTCCGGGCGGATTTGCGCACATGGGTCCATCCGTTGCGCAGCAGCAGATTTCTCCGGAAGCTGCTTCGGAGCAGTCAAGCGGCATAGAAGAGACGTGGAGGCAAATAGGCGAACTTTTGGCTTGGCCGGGCGAAAGTAGGCAGCAGCCGGAACAGCAGCAATCAGAAACGGCACAGCAAGCACCTGATCCCGCCAAAGAGCAGCGGCAACAGCAATTCCCGGCGCCACCAGCGCCGTTGCGTCATCCTGAAATCAGCGCAAGGGTTCCGTTTGTTGGTAACGAGCATTTACTTGAGCCGGGCGACATTATTCATACATACATAAATGACAGCGAGTTGATGCATCGCACTCCGAGAATGTTTAACGGATTCCATACCGATAAATCGCGTCCAGCTGATTCGATCCAAGCTTCGACATTCCGATCGCAAAGAATCAACCTCGATGGAACGACCGATCCAGTCAGTTTTGCCGCCCCAAGCCATGTAAGATCGAACACGATTGGAGAAACTCCATCATTTGCCATTATTCAAAGGGCGGAAACAACACGCGCTCGCCAAGCTGCCGGATTGCCGCCGCTCGCTGAGCCAAACGAGCCAGCGCCTCGCCAGCTTACTCCAGAGCAGATTTCTGACGCGCATTTCAACACCGGCGAAGACGTTCACGTTAGGGATGAGAACGGATCAACTGACGTTGGAACGTATTCGCGAATACACCTGACTCCTTCAGGGGAAATTCAGCACATTGTTCAGCTTGTCGGAAACTTGGGAGAGGCCGCGTTTAATCCGGAAGATGTTTGGCATTGGTATGGAGCATCATCTAGACATAAAGCCTTCAGGAGTCCGGAATCTCAGACCCAAGTTAACGATCGATTGCAAAGCGTATCTCCCGGCAGAAGGATTTGGGTCGATGTTGTTGGAGCTGGGAGTCTTGGCTCGCACAGGCGAGCGACGCTTGTTGGAGTCAATCCTGACGCGACGATCTCAGTTAGGCTTGATGGGAAAACTGACCCGATAAAAGTGCCTCTGTCAAGAGTGAAAGATAATAGCGATCAAAGTCCGCCGCATGTTGACATGTTCGACGGGTCACCAATCAGCATAATCGATGCAGCAAATGGTGAAGTTCATCATGGTGTTTATCGCGGCCCGGCTCGTCCCAATCGCAATGGGCAATCAGTTTACGATGCGATATTGAGTGCTGGATTGCCGTACGGAGAGAACTGGACCGATCCAAATCGAAGGCCGGAGGATTTTGTCCACGTTGTGGAAATTCGCACCCCTCAAGGCCCATTGCCAGTCGCTGTCGAGCGTAGAGATTTGCTTCCTCGATTCGCTCAGGGCGTCACTCACAGCGAGGCGAATGAAGACCCGCGTTCAGCGGCAGCTACGCTAATGAAGTTTGCTTCTGTTTTCGAGCCAACCGCCCCCGATGAAGCTGCAAGATTTAGGGAGCGCGCAGCCGAGCTGCTCACTAGGCCGATCAGAACAATCAATCGTCCGGTTGTGGGTGGCCCCGCGCTAACAGCTTCTCAGCATACGCGAAGTAGAAGCGCTTCTTCTCTGTCGAGCGTCAAAGCCGCGCCAGCAAATGCCCCTCCAATCGAGAAAAAGCTCGAACGGATGATCTTCAATGCCGGCGAAAGGAACTACGACGACGTCGCCGAGAGTCTGCGCGACAAGTTCCGCGAGATGTTTGCCGAAGACGTTGATGATCAGACCATCATGGATATTTTGCGCGTGCCGCGCGCGTTCCCGGGCGCCGATCCAAATCATCCGGCATTCAGCCCGGAAAACCTCTCGCTTGACCTTGGCATATACAGCGACAACGTCAGCTCAACAGTGCGATCGAAGCTTCCTAATTACAAATTTCACACAAATACCGGCGTCGGGGCACAATACCGAATTTGGAGAGAGTCTGGAGACGTCAGCAATCAAAGCCAAGGCCACAGCGGCATGAAGGGCACGCACGATAAATTCATATCGACGCCGCATATTTTGCAGAACCAAGCCAATGCTGCCCATCGGCTCGGAATAAAAAAACTGAAAGTCAACGCAGCGTTAACCAATCCTGTTATTGACCCGCACAACGGATACACCGGAGGCATTGTTTGGCCAACGTATGGCTACACAAAGGATTTGGAAAGAATAAGTGATTGGGACGACGTTCAGCTTGCTGAGGCGATCGCCATTGCTCGAAGGAATAACCCTGATTTGCACGCCATCGACGACAGCGAGCTGACGCTCAATCACCTTCTTGATAGCAAAGAAGGCATGGACTGGTACACGCAAAATGAGCCGCATCGACATGGCGGCAAAAATTACCTCAATGCGACAAGCGGTCACATGGTTTTCCATACCGATCCCAATTCCATTTCGCACCGCATTCTGGCTAGAAAAGTGAGGAGGCTTGAGCAAAATGCAGCGTCACGAAGTAATCCTTCATAAGAAAATCAGGACGATTTATAAGCGTCTTGATGAGCTTGAGTCTGCCGACAAGCAAGCTTGGAGGACGCAAGAATACAAGCAGCTTGAGGTTTATCTCGACCAGTTGACCCGGGAGCTTAACCATGCACTCGAAATGGATCACCTCGAACGAGAGCAGCAGCAACGAAACTTTGGAATCTGAGCTGTTGCGATATGAGCTCGGCGGCGTCGGCGGTTTGCTCAGCAAGATCGCCAAAGGCGCTGGATCAATCTACGATCGCATCGTCGCCGGCCTGAGCCGAAAGCCGGCTGGAGCTGCGCCAACGCCGCAGCAGCCGTTTTTTCGCGCGCCAGAGGCTGCCCAAGCGCAATCTGACCAAAACCTCGCTGCTGCCGAGCAGGCCGGCCAAATGCTGCAACAGCAGCAGCAAGACGCGCTCAATGCTCATGTGCTGGACTTTTTCCGCCGCGCGCCGCAGGTTGGCACCGGC
>JAJTEF010000014.1 GCA_021300355.1 Sphingomonadaceae bacterium
GACATGTAACTAAGCCCAGCCCAGAACTGAGCGCCACCATCGGCCCTTGGTCATTCAATGTTAGGGCTATTAATCTTACTCAATATCAGATGTTATTAGCGGATCTGTTTCGGCCCTGCGATGCTTTATTCGCATCTTGCCCAATCACGCCTGTGCAACAGGGGCTCAGCATCGCAGCTACCACGTCGTTCACGGCAAGTCTGATATCGTCACAAATGAATGGGAGCGTTTTGGCGGGTGGTAGAATGAACGTTAGTTATTGGATGTTTCAACTGCACATGGATGCAGTGCCAATCGCATAAACCGGACATGCCCCATCCAAGGCCGACTTAAATACTGAATTTCCATGATTTTTGGGCGGGTGTTCCAATCAGAACGCTGATAAAAAAACGAAAACGGCCACGCCAGCTTTGCGCCCACTTGTCAACATTCACGGCCAAATAAGAAGTGCCCAATAAAAGACAAATGCCTTTCGCTCTCTATTTGCCGGTCCCGCTCTCCGCTGACCGGGTGCCGGACCGAGCCGCCGCAGTCGGCACTGGCATGGCTTGGGCGCCTTGCCGGTTCTTTTTAGGCGTTTATAACCTATCTTGCATCGCCAATATCATTGCTAACGCGGGCCTCAAGGAGGCTAATGAGTAATGCTGCTTGCGGCCCAAGATGTGGGTACTGTGCAATCCAGTATTCTTCATTAGAATGCGATCGTTCGCTGATGCCACCACGGCTAATGGTTATGCTCGGAATGCCCAACGACATGGGTAGATTTGCATCGGTGGATGAGGCGTTCCGGCTCGGTTCGACGCCCAAAGAAGAAAGAGCTGCTTCAGCATTGGAGACCAAGGGGGCGGCGGCGGCATTTGTGCCTGCCGGGCGCTTTCCAAGATCCTTGATCTCGACTGCCAGAAGCCCGCCTTGTTTCTTACCCGCATTTTCGCTGGCAAGCGTTGCACCAATTGCCGATCGCAGGATTGCATCTAGAGCAGCCAGACGGTTGGCGTCCGACGATCGCAGATCGATTTCGAACGCGCTGTCAGTTGGTATGACGTTGATGCCAAGGCCACCTTCCAACAATGCAACCGAGTAAGTCGCCTTTGTTCCGGAGGCTGTAACGGGTTCGGCGCGGTCGAGAAAACGGGCTATTGCCCGCGCCGTGGCGTGGTGCGGGTTGACGGTTCCAAAGGCGCCGTAGCTATGGCCGCCGGGACCCGTAAATTTCATCCGATAGCGGTTTGACCCAACTGCTGTGTCGATCAGCCGTCCCATCTCTCCGCCATCAATCGCAATCACGCTGCCAATCCCGTGATCGGGCTGCGCAAAGATATGGCGCATGCCGCGTAAGTCGCCGGTGCCTTCCTCGCCGACGGTCCCGACCAGCAGGATGTCCCGTTCGGTCTTTATGGCATGCCGTTCCAGAGCACGCGCAACCAATAAAAGCGATACCAGACCGCGTGAATTGTCGCCAATGCCCGGGGCGGTAAAACGGTCACCGTCCCGTTTTACCGTCACGTCCACGTCTTTGGCAAAAACGGTATCGAGATGGGCGGCCAGCATGACAGCCGAACCTGTGCCAGTGCCTTTACGCCGCGCGATCACATTCCCAACTGCGTCAATTCGAACGTCGAGACCACCGATTTCACGCAACATGCGGGCAAAAGCCAGCCCGCGCTTTTCCTCTTCGAACGGCGGGGCCGGTATTTCGGTGAGTTCGATTAGCCGCTGGATGGCCCAATCGCTTTCAAGCTCAACTATCGTGGCCATTGCCGCTGTGACGTCCTTGCGCGACCGTAATTCTTCAAGAGCGGCTTCGGCCTTAACGGCGACTTGCAGCGATGGTGCGCTGGCAGCTGCGCCTAAAAGGTGGGGAATAGCAAACGGAGCCATTTGGCCATTGTCGTGCCCAACCTCCGGTGCGTAAGCGATTTTCCAGTTGAGCGGCCTGACGGCGCCTGCCTGCTTGTGTGCCGCGGCCAGAAAACCGTGCCCCCTGTCGAAACGCGTTTGGCCCTGTTTGTCTGCTTCCTCGTTGATGCGCAGGTTGGGATCGTTGCGGTCAATATCTTCGGTGCCCAGTAGGATGGTGAGCGGCCGCTGAAACGCCTTTGCAGGCGCGACCAGTCCTGCCACATCTCCGCCCCAGCCATATGGGAAAGCGCCATTGTCGGGCATCGTATACCATCCAGAATTCGCGGCAACTGCAGCTTCCATACGGGGTGCATCGGCAAAGGCGACATAGCGATGAACGAACTGCCCACCGGCAGAATGACCATAAAGCGCATAGCCCCGTTGATCACCAGACACGCGGCAAACGATGTCGTCGAATAAAGGCTCGATCGCCGAGAAGGACCATTTCGCCTTAGGCGTTTTTCGGCCCTTCTCATCGACTATGTTACCAAGATTGTAAGAGCCGGTGGTGGGAAAATCCTTTCTGCCAAACGTCGGAACGACCACGATAAGATTGTGTTTTTCAGCGAGATCGCGCCATTCATCGCGATAACGGTCGCCGTCACGTTGCACGCCATGCATGACGAAAACGATACGGCTATCGGCCCCGGCCGTTTGCGGCTTGTGCACGAAGACAGGAAGTTTAGGCCCTGCCCAGCCGGAAAAAACAATCTGCGACGATCCGGCCGAAAGCGGTGCGCAGTCTTTTGCCATAACTGGCGCAGCCACAAACGATGCCCCAAGGAGAGCAAAGACCGCTGCGGCGCGATAGGTGATGGTAAGGCTCATTAAAAAAAACTCCGGATCGAACTGAGCAGCGCCCCTGCACATATGCGGGTGCATCACTCTTTAAGCGGCATAACCAGAGATGGTATCAAATTTTGAGCTAACGCCTCCGCAGCAGCACGCACTGCTGCCGGGTCTGAGTTGTCTCCGACCTCGTAGGTATAGGCTGGAATACCATATTTCGCGCTGAACCAATTCTTTGTCGTGCCCGAGCCGGGATTGGCATCGCGTGGCTCAATCTTGAACGGATATCCTGCAAAGGCGTTCTCCTTGCCCCCGAGCCACGCAGCAAGGAATGCCTTGCCTTGCGCATTTGCCTCATCACCCTGCACGTAAAAAAGGTTGCGGTTGGTGGAGTGGAAATCGAGCATCAAAACCGGCCGGACGTGTAGCGGCAAAGAAGCCAACCAATCATGGACAGCGCGCGTTTCAGGCTGTTTGAAAGTGCCCCAGTCGCGGTTGAGGTCTGTCCCACCTAGGTTACCCCGCCAGTGCCCCCTCGCGACTCCATCGGGATTGAGTAACGGCACAACCAGAAACTGAAATTCTTTCCCGTTTATGGAGCCGTTACGGACCAGCTCTGCAATCTTAAGCGAAAACGCGTCCATTGCGAAGGCACCCGACACTTCAGGTGGATGCTGCCTGCCGAGCAGCACCACAAGGCGCGGAGCGTCGGTAGAGCCCAAACGAACGGCTTCGATGGGGCGGCTATCGTGTGATTGGCCAATTACAATCCTGCTGCCGCCGCCACTTTTCGTAAGCTGACTAAGTACATTGTCGTAATGGGCACTCGTCAAAAGCGGCTGGCCACTGATGACACCTTCGCCCGGCGGGAGTGTAATGGATACCGAACTGGCGTCGTTGGCAACCACGATGGAAAGCGCCGAAGGGTCGCCGCGTCCGCGCCATTTTGGTGCATAACGGTGACGTGCGCCAAGGTAACGTACATGCACCGTCAGATTCCCGCCTTCAGCCGCGCTGTACCGGAAAGCATACCATGGGCTGGGGTTAATTGGCGGTAGGTGCTCGGGTGTCACTAAAATTGAGAGCGTCCGTTCCCTCTCCACATAACAGACAGAGCGGGACGCGCCCTCAAAATCGAATTTAACGCTAGCTTTCGCTGTACTGCAACCTGACAGCGTAGGTTTGGACTCCGATGACACTGGGGTGGCGGGCGGCTGCGCGTGTGCAACCGACCCGATCCCAATCCACGCAGCGAGCGATAACAAAGTTCCCGCCCGCCGCATCACATCAAAACTTCTTACGGAGTTCGACGTGGAAGACACGTCCGCGCGCCGTGTACAACTCGCTGTAAAAACCATAGGTTTCATCAGCCAGTGGCGGATCCTTGTCGAACAGGTTGTTGATCGCAAAGCGCAACCGGGTTCCGTTAAGAGCCGTGTCGTTGTTGATCGTGTAAGAAACCGAAAGGTTGGTAAGGAACTGGTCGTTGACCCGGTAGAAGTTGGCATTTGGATCATCTGAAACCAACAATATGTCCCGGACAACACTGGTGTCCCATACCTTGCCAGTATATTGGCCAAACAGGCCGATCTCAACTGGACCGGTTTCCCAATTGATCGATCCGCTGACGCGCCATTTGGGACGGCCGTCGATTTCGAGCAATTCACCCAGCCCGCCAACCGTGACGTCAGCTGGTAGTTTACCGGAAGAAATTCCAGCGAGCAGCTCCTCACCGTCAGCACTGGCGGTCTGGACGAAGCTGTTTAGCCGTGCCGCGTTCAAGCGAAGGCGGAACTTGCCCGCCCCGAAATCGGGCACATTGTAGGCCATCCCGAAGTCCCAGCCCTTGGACACGCGGCTATCAAGGTTAAGGTACGGATCGAGCACCTTAACAATCTTGCCCGCCGGGGCAAGGCCAGTCCCAGTGAACAATGCTACGTCATCCGCGGTCGGCGCAGAACGGATAACATTTGGATTGGTGCTGCCACCGAGACGGCGGAGCAAATCAAGCGCAATTGCGTTGTCGTCGCCGAACGTACCAACCAACTCGGCTTGCTTTACCCGCCAATAGTCGGCGGTCAGTGTCAGGCCGGGAATAAACTTCGGCTCAAGCACGATACCAAGGTTTATGCTTTCACTATCTTCGGGCTTGAGGCTTCGAGCGCCCGACCGGAAGCTGATGACACCGGCACCGGGGCAGGCGTCGAGGCTGGATAGGAGGCCCTTTCGGACCTGTGCCTGGCAAAACACGAAATCATCCCGTGTATTGGACCGGGTGGTACCGTCATCATTGACCTGTGCCAGATTTGGTGCGCGGAAGCCTTGCGACCATGCGCCCCGGAATGTGACGCCGGGAATAGTGGTCCATGATGCGGCAACGCGCGGGACCACCGCGGTTGCGCCAATATCTTCGAACCGCTCGACCCGTCCGGCCATCTGCACATTGAATTCTTCGACCAGCGGAATATTCATGTCTGCGCTGACGACAGGCACGAACAATTCGGCGAAGCCCGAATATACTGTTCGCGACCCATCTGTGTCGGGTGACGGGCTGGTTCCCGCAACGTCACTGCCGTTGAATACGCCAGTCACGCTGTCGGTAAATGTAATCGTGCCGTCGAGGCGGGGGTCACGATCATCGAAAAAGGTCTCACGACGCCATTCAATACCTGTTGCAACGCCAACGTTGCCGCCGGGGAGGACGAACAGGTCGTCGCGGCTGACCTTGAAGTCTGCCAGTGCAAGGCTGGTGCCGCCCTTGCGGGACACGTTGATACGGAAAGTGTCGAATACGGCGGTCGGATTCGGCGTGCAATCGCCTTGGCCGGGATCATTGAGACATCCGCCATTGAACGGATTGTAAGCATCGGGCGTCGTACGGTTGATCGATTGCTGCATCGCGGTGAGCGACACGCGGTTGGTTTCAAGATCCGTCAACTTCGATTCGGAATAGACGAACCCGGTGTCAAAGTCCCACGCGCCGAAATTGCCGCGCAGACCCGCGACAAGACGGTAAGCGTCCTTGTCCACCAAAACGCTACGGTTGCCACCATCGACAAAGCGATAGCGCTCCATAATTAAATCAGCGCCGGTGGTGGGGATGGTGGTGCCAGGCAGACGATTGGGGTTGGCTCCGCCGCCAGCCAGCGTAGTCGGGCCAAACGGGTTCCAATAGGCGGTTCGTGCAATGCCGACTGGAACAGCGCTGAGGATAGCCGATGCATCATTAAAGCGCTGGTTTTCCGATCGGTAATAGCTGCCTTCGAAATACGCTTCGACACTGTCCGTCAATTCGTAGTTCAGCAGCGCCATCGCATTGTAGCGGTCCTTACGGCTAATCAGCGAGTTACCGAATATGGTGTTATAACGGACGGCCGTGGTAGGCGTCTCTCCGTTACGGGCACAGATCCCGTTACGGAAATCCATGCGGCAGCCGGTGAACGTGCTTGGTTGCAGATAGAAGTCGTCGTCGTTTATCGGTGTTCGGCTGTTGGGTGACGTCTGAATATCGAATTGGCCGAACGGCCCGAAAGTATTGCGATTGTTAAACGAGGCTTCCCCCTCGAAATCGGTTCCGACGAGCAACCGCGTGCGGTCATCGTCGCGCGAATATTCGCGGCCCGACGAACCAAGGCCGTTTTCATGGAAACGGCCGCCATACACGGTCAAATTGCCGCGTCCACCGCCGAAATCGAACCCTAAACCGCCGCTGATGGAATAGCTGTACAAGCTGGTTCCATCCGATGCGCGCCAGTCACCTTCAAGGAAGCCGCCTTTCAAATTGCCCTTGAGCACGGTGTTGATCACGCCTGCGACCGCATCGGCTCCATAAATGGCCGAAGCACCGTCGCGTAGGACTTCAATCCGACGAACGCTGCCGGGCGCAATCTCGTTGGTGTCGGGGCTGACTACCGGTACTAGCAACTCGGTCTGGAAACCGGGGTGTAGGTTCATCCGGCGGCCATTGATCAACAGCAATGTGTTTCCTGTACCCAAGTCGCGCAGGTTCACCGACCCGACATCACCGCGGACGTTGTTCTGAGTGGTGGCGTTTTGCTCGTTGAACGCGATGGTTCCATTCTGCGGAAGTGAACGGAACAATTCGTCGCCCGACGATGCGCCGGTATTCTCAATCTGCTGCTCGTCAAGAACGGTAACCGGAAGGACGTCGTTGATCTGCGCGCCCTGGATCCGTGAACCGGTTACGACGATTGATGCTTCGGCTTCCTCAGTCGCGACGGTCGCAGCATCTTGCGCATATGCCATATTTGCTGTCATCAACGCGGTTGTGCTGAACAACGCTACCTTGCGTAATATCTTGGTCCCCATCTTTATTCTCCCTGCTTACTTTGTATTATTTTTCCTGAATCGAACCACTTTACGAACATTTCCGGCCATTGGCTCAAGACTTGTTCAGGACGGCCAAGACCCCAGCCATGGCCACCGTCGCGAAACATATGCAACTCCGCTGATGCACCGGCAGCGTTGAGCTTTTCAAACAGCATGATACCATGCCCCGGCGGCGCGGTTTTATCGTCCGCTGATGCAAAAATGATCGTCGGCGGCGCGTCAGCGCTAGCATAAGCGTCGAGCGACCAGGCATTCTCAGCCTCAGCGCCCGGCGTTTCGCCGATGATTTCACGCCGTGTACGCGTTTTATCATAGGGCTTCCGGAGGGAAACGACCGGGAACAGCAGTACCGAGAAGTCGGGTCTGGCGCTGACTTTCTCATATGTGTCCGACCCGGCATAAAGCTGCCGTTGCGGCTGTAGTGCCGTAAACCCGGCGAGGTGCCCGCCTGCAGAAAAACCCATAATGCCGATTTGCTTTGGATCGATGCCGAACTCTGGTGCTCTGGTCCGCACGATCCGCATTGCCCGTTGCGCGTCCATGAACGGTACGGATGCATCCCAGCCGTCATTTGGTAGACGGTAAAGCAACTCGAAAACTGTAAAACCGCGCGCTTGCAGCCAATGGGCAATTGGTGTGCTTTCTTTCTTCAACTGAATACGGAAATAGCCTCCACCGCCACACACGATAACGGCCGCTCCGTTTGCCTTTTCCGGTCGATAGACGCGCATACGCGGAACCGAGATGTTTGACAGTGCGCCCAATCCTGCGCCTGCTTCGCCGACCTTTTCCGGACCCGTCACCCCACCCTGGCCGGGCGGCTTGCCGGGCCATAATAGGATTTCTTCACGATCTTCAGCAAAGGCGGGCATGAAGCTGCTCAATTGTATCGCGCCAACCGCCGAAAGCGCGGCAAGGTTTTGCAGCAAGGTGCGGCGCGCGATCATGATTGCTCGCCCAATGCCTCGGCCAAAGCTTCGCTGAGTGGCCCGCTGCGTTCATGTCGTTCGATATCTTCTTCGGGCAACGGCATGGGTGCACCCGCCATCGCAGCGGCCAAACGCCCGGTATCCAGCGCGCCTTCCCATCGTGCGACAACAATCGTCGCGACAGCGTTGCCGATGAAGTTGGTCAGCGCGCGGCATTCGCTCATGAACCGGTCGATACCGAGTATCAGCGCCATGCCTGCTACGGGCACAGATGGCACGACCGAAAGCGTTGTCGCAAGGATCACAAATCCTGCACCTGTAACGCCAGCAGCGCCTTTTGAACTAATCATTGCAACCAAAATCAAGGCCAATTGTTCGGACATGGAAAGATCTATGCCCACGGCTTGGGCGATAAACAAAGCGGCCAACGTCATGTAGATATTGGTGCCGTCGAGATTGAAGGAATAGCCGGTAGGTACAACCAAGCCCACTACCGATTTCCGTGCGCCAGCAATTTCCATCTTCTCCATTAAGCTGGGAAGTGCCGCTTCGGAAGACGATGTGCCAAGCACCAGCAAGAGTTCTTCACGCAAATAACGGATCATCTTAAAAATGGAGAACCCGGTGAAATATGCAACAGCGCCAAGTACGACGACCACGAACAGGAGCGAGGTAAGATAGAAAGTAGCCACTAGAGCTGCGAGGTTAGCAAGTGAGGCGATGCCGAATTCGCCAATCGTGAACGCTATCGCTCCAAACGCCCCGATTGGGGCCAATTTCATCAACATGTGAACGAGCTTGAAAATCACCGCATTGAATGAGGCAAGGACGTCGAGCACCAAATCACTATGGGGGCGCGTGGCAGACAGCGCGAGCCCGGTCAGTATGGCGACAAGCAGCACTTGCAGTATGTTGCCGCTGGTCATGGCGCTGAATAAAGTTTCTGGAATTATGTTGAGTACAAAGCCAGCAATTGTCTGCCCCTCTGATGTCTTGGCATAATCCGCTACCTTGCTGGCATCGAGCGAGGCAGGGTCAATGTTTAAGCCAGCGCCGGGTTGCACGATATTGCCGACAACAAGGCCGATAATCAGAGCAAGTGTCGAGAAGAAAAAGAAATAGGCGAATGCCTTTCCCGCCACACTGCCGACAGCCGACAAATCGCGCATGCCGGAAATCCCCGTTGCAACGGTGAGGAAAATAACGGGCGCGATGATCATTTTGACCAACTTAATGAAGCCATCGCCAAGCGGCTTTAAGGCAGAACCGATATCGGGATAGAGATGCCCTAACAAAGCACCGAGGAAGATGGCGGTTAGCACCTGCACATATAACTGCCGCCAAATCGGCAACTTGGCTGGCGTATCGGCTTTAATGGATGTCAGCGTCGTAGCCCACATATTTGCTGCCTTCCCTCGCCAGCTTAATTTTCAAGCTGCGAAGTAAGGTAAGAAGCAGGGTAGCACAAGTTTGATTTCACACGGTTGAGGGCAGACCGGCTAATCATAGGTTCGCCGGCAAATCGGCGAGACGACATAGTGATGCTAGTTCGTCATTTTCTGCGTCAAATCGAAGCTGAACTCATATTGTCGCATCGCAGGATGTCCGACGATGTCTGATGAACAAATTGAAGTAAATTACGTTCGGTGGCTTCTCGGCAATAGCCATAAGTGCAAGGAATTATTGGCGAGTTTTTGGTAACCGCTTTGTCTTTAATCTATGCTTTCTACTTAATTGCGGTCAGTCCGCTACCGGCCCAAAAGTTACCATGACGCCTGATTAAGGACGAGAACCGATTAGGCTTCCCGTCAAAATAGACTGTTCCAATTGGGAAGCTGGCGAGGGGTGTGGGACACCAACGGCTCTTCCCGGGCAAATGTGACTTTTGTGGGGTTAGGGATTGCGCGGACCGGTCCCAAAGCGTTACGGATGATCGTCGCTCATCCGTTTTTAGGAGCGAGCCGAACATTCTCCACGCCACTTGCTCAAAGAGCTTTGTGTCCAATGCTGTAGCGGAAGCCGCCGCATTGAACGATCCCACCACTAATGCTTCCGGTGTTCGGGTTTCCAGAGACGTGCGGAAGGTAACAGTGCCCCGAGAGCAATAAGACATCCGCGTATTTATTTGCGGAGTTTCGGCTAAGCAAAATGCCATGAGATACAGCGAGATGGCACCACGAGTATTACTCGCGATGCCATCCTAACGGTACCTTTGTCCCACGCACTTAGCCAAAGTGCGAGAATGGAATTCAACTACCAACTTTTGTTAGAGCGTATGGTCGGTCTGATTAAAATTTGTAGCCCACTTCGACACCCATCAGGCGACGTGCGCCTGGCGAGATAAATGAACCGCCAAATTCAATCGCTGGAATGGCTTCGTTGATATATTTGCGGTCGAGCAAATTGTCAGCGAATGCAGTGACATTCCAGTTGTCACCTTCGAGACCAAAGCGCAGGTTCAAGACACCGAAAGGATCACGCTTGGCTACGCTGTAATTGGCGTTTCCAACTGCCCCGGGAAGTGCGAGCGCAGAAATTGGCAGCAGCTGGCTGAAAATCGTCGACCGTGTTTGATCCTGAACGGTGTGGAACCACGTCGCACCAGTAATCCGGTAATCGGCACGCAGAACCACATCCATGCTGTCATTCAGCGGTGTATCGATCTGGCTACCGAGGTTGATTGTGTAGTCTGCGGTATAAGGCGATTTGTTGCCCACGGTGTAAGGCCGTGACGCATTTTCCTTAATTTCGCTGTCCGTCAGGTTCACCGAACCAAACACCTTCCAACCATCCATAATTTTGGCAGTTGTGTTCAGCTCGACACCCTTAACATCGACCTGATCGATGTTGGAAACAACGCGGAGTAGACCAAAGGAGCCCACGAAGAATTCAAAGAACTGCATGTCTGTGATGCGGGTGTAATAACCAGCAAGATCAAACGTCACGCGGTTGTCGAACAACGATCCCTTGATGCCCGCTTCAAATGAGCTCGACCGTTCTTTGCGGAACAGGTCATTGATCGTCACGCCTGCACCGATTGCAGGAATGTTGAAATTTGCGTTCACCAGTGCAGACGAACCGGTGTTGTTGAAGCCGCCCGATTTAAATCCGATGCCCCAGTTGGCGTAGATGTTTGTCGAGCTATTCGGCGTGTAGCTAAGTGTGACCTTAGGCTGGACTTGCTTAAAGCTTGCCGATTTATCGACAATTCCGCCTGTTGCGGGAAGGCCGGGATTGATCTTCGCACCGGTAATCGGGTCGAACACATTTGGCACGAGGTTGGACGTTGTGCGATCTTCAACGTCATAGCGCAATGCAACGCCAGCTTTGAATTGATCGGACATTTTATAGTCGAACGAACCAAATGCCGCATAAACATCGGTCTTGAACGTGTCATTGAACAACTGCGAAGTCGGGTTGCTGCTACCCGGGGCATTGTACAGCGCACGGCTGACACCCTGACCCAGATCTGCGCCGAGGCTGACGCCTACTGTGCGGTCGATGTGCAGTCCATAGACACCCAATTGCCAGTTCAGCGCGCTATCCGTGTTCGAGGCCAACCGGATTTCGCCGCTGATGTCCTTTTGGTTGCGAATTTGCAGCTGCGTACCGTCGCACGTTGTCGGGCTGTACGCACCGAAGGTTGAGCCCGTCGCTGGTGCAAAGATAAATGGCACTGGAATTTGTCCAACAAAGCCCGGTGCGTTGACCGGGAAGCCAGTCAAAGAGGCAGTCGTTGCAAAGCACTTGTTCTGGACTGCAAGGTTTGTTGGGTTCGACGGCGCGCCGAGCGCTGGTGAAATATAACGTGCGAAATCAGCCGAGGTACCGTCCGCCGTCAGGCTTTGGTCGACATCAGCATACAAAGCCCATGCGGTGAGCCGTGTTGAACCAAAGTCATGATCGATTTTTGCCGAAAGGTCGATCGACCGCTGGTCGTTCGTTGGGCGGATGTTGCTGTAGTAACGCAGTTCGTGCGCATCGACGTCTTCGAAGAATGCACCGCCAAAAGCCTCGATATGAAATACTGAGTTGAAGTTAATCGACGCGCCGGAGAACTTTGAATAGCGGGCCTTTACGTCAAGTTCCGTCGCATCGCCCAGTTGCGCCATAAAGCGGCCGTCGATGGAGTAGACCTCCTGATCATCGACCACCTTTTGATCGAGATACAGGTTGCGGTAAAAACCGTCCGTGCTGCGGTAGTTGCCCGACAGAACGAAGCCTGCATTATCGCCCAATGGCGATGAGATGTAGGCCGAACCTTCTATGGTCTTTTCGTTAGCGTAGCTAAGCTTCACTGCGCCTTCGAGGATATCGCCCGGCTTCACTGTCGATACGACGATTGCGCCAGCGGCAGCGTTGCGACCGTAGATGGCGCCTTGTGGGCCCTTCAATATTTCGATCTGGCTCAGCGTGCCTTGTGTTTGGTTGAGTTGCGCGGTGTTGGTCTTTAAAATGCCGTCAACGACAAGAGCGACCGAGCTTTCAGCGTCACGCGCGCCGTTAATACCACGGATGTTGATCTGGGTATCACCGGCTTCGGCGGTTCCCGTTACGATTGTTACGCCGGGTGTCAGCTGGGCAAAGCCTTGCGCATTGTCTGCGCCGGTTTTTGCAAGCGATTCGGCATCAATGACGGATACAGAAGCTGGGACGTCCACGAGCCGTTCATTCTGACGACGCGCGGTTACGATGATTTCTTCAGCTTCAACGCCCTCTTCGGCTGTCTGTGCGAACGCCGTGGTCGGAATCAAAACACTGACTGCTATCGATGATAGGAGTGCACTTTTCCCAATACGCATGTAACTTTACTCCCCTAGTTTTCCGATTATTGCTTTGATGGCAGCTTATTGTATACAAATGGCATTCGTCAAGAGGAGCGTTACACTAATGTCCCGGGCATCGGAACGAGCATATAACAATATCCGCAGCATGATTTTGTCTGGTGAATTGCAGCCCGGTTCGCAAATTCGTGAAGAAGCGCTTGCGGAGTTGTGCGGCGTGTCACGCACCCCTGTACGCGATTCGCTGCGCCGGCTTGAGGCAGAGATGTTCATTCGGCGAAACGACTCGCAGCGGAGTTTCGTGGCAGACTGGTCGCTCGATGATCTGGAAGATGCTTTCCAGTTGCGCGCTATGCTGGAGGCGCATGCCGCAAAGCGCGCCGCGAGCCGGATTACCCGTGAGCAATTGGGGCGGCTTCGTCATCACAATGCCCAGCTTAAGCAGGCAATAGATATTCCGAATCCCGATGTACCAAAATTTCTGGATCACAACCGGCAGTTCCATGCGATTATCGTTGCGGCTGCCGCATCCGAGCGACTTGCCAGCATGCTTGGGCAGGTTACCGAGCAACCGGTGGTCTTGCGTACGGCGCGCCAATATGACTTGGAAAATCTGCGCCGTTCGCACCATGATCACGACGAATTGCTGATCGCATTTGACAAGCGTGATGGTGAATGGGCTGCTGCTGTAATGACTGGCCATATCCGGCGCGCCTTCCATGCCTATGCACAAGCGCATTCGACCGATACGGAAATTCGAAAGTCGAATTTGGCCGCATAATCCTATTTGATTTTGTATACAATTATGCCATTTAAGCTGTAATGAGCATTTCTGACCATATTGAGTTCGTCGAAGTCGGCCCCCGCGATGGCCTTCAAAATGAGGCGGTCTTGGTTTCGACGGGGAATAAGCTGGCGCTGATAAACAGGGCCATCGATGCCGGCGCGCGCCGTATTGAGGTGGCAAGTTTTGTGAACCCAAAGCGCGTTCCGCAAATGGCGGACGCGGAAGATGTGTGCGTGGGGCTTCCTGATCGCGACGACGTTACGTTTATTGGGTTGGTCATGAACCTGCGTGGCGCAGAGCGCGCCATTGCTTCAGGAAAAATTGGCCAGCTGGGTGCGGTTGCGGTTGCGACCGACAGCTTTGCGATGGCCAATCAAGGTCAAAGCAGCAACGAATCGGTCGAAGCGGCGAAGGCTATTATCGCGCTTGCCCATGCCGAAGGACGCACGGCGCAATGCACGATTGCGGCGTCCTTTGGTTGTCCTTTCGAAGGTGAAGTGGCCGACAAGCGCGTTATTGAAATGGCCGTCGCGATCGCAGAGGCTGGCCCCGTCGAAATCGCTTTGGCGGATACTATTGGCGTTGGAAACCCGGCGCATGTTGCGCGGCTCGTGACGGAAATTCGAAAGGCGGTTAACCCGCTTC
The DNA here is from genome assembly GCA_021300355.1 of Sphingomonadaceae bacterium. Classification (GTDB taxonomy): domain Bacteria; phylum Pseudomonadota; class Alphaproteobacteria; order Sphingomonadales; family Sphingomonadaceae; genus Sphingorhabdus_B. The sequence goes on from JAJTEF010000014.1 coordinate 14,187, forward strand.
CTGTTCGGGTGCATTTCCACAACACACGGAATACAGGCCTCGCGAACCTATGGGCCGCCGTTGGCGCTGGCGCAAGCGTCGTAGATGCCTCGCTAGGCGGACTTGGCGGATGTCCATTCGCGCCGGGTGCAGCCGGAAACGTGCCCAGCGAAGACGTCGTCTACATGCTTGAGCGCGCAGGCGTTCGCACAGGAATGAATTTGCAGAGTTTGATTGAGGCCAGCAACTGGCTTTCAGAAATTATGGGCAGGAAATTACCCGGCATGGTGGCGCAATCGCCATCATTTCCAAAAGCAGCGTGAGGAGAGTTTAATGGGGTATCGTTTGGGCGTGGATGTCGGCGGGACTTTTACCGACCTATTGCTGTTCAATGCAGAGACTGGCGCATTTTGGAGGCACAAAACGCCGTCAACGCCGCATGACAGCAGCGAGGGCATTTTGAACGGCGTCAACGCGATTTGCGCGAACGCTGGCGTAGATGCGGCAGGGATCGAATATTTCCTGCATGGAACCACGGTGGCGACCAATGCTGTGCTTGAAGGCAAAGGCGCACGCGTCGGCCTGATCGTCACGGAGGGATATCGCGATATCATGCAGATCGCACGGTCGTATGTGCCCGGCGGTCTTGCCGCATGGATTATCTGGCCAAAACCAACGCCGTTGGCGGCATTGGAAGATACGGTCACTGTCGGCGGCCGCATGAACGCACAAGGCGAAGAAGTTCGCCCATTGGATATAGCCTCGGCAAAAACGGCTCTCGGTTATCTGAAAGAACAGGGCGTTGAGGCGATCACCGTCAGCTTTATGAACGCCTACACCAATGGCGCGCATGAACAGCAGGTCGGCGATCTCGCGCGTGCAATGATGCCGAATGTTCCCGTGTCGCTCAGCCATGAAGTTCTGCCAGAAATGCAAGAATATGAGCGGACACTGACAACCGTTGCTAACGCCGCGGTCCGTCCGGTGGTCGGCAAATATATCTCCAATCTGCGGAGCAAGCTGGCTGACGCTGGTTTCACCGGCAAATTGTCTTTGTTGCGGTCCGATGGTGGGTTGATGTCCGCGCAAAAAGCGCAGGAGCATCCCGTCGATATTTTGATGTCGGGTCCAGCAGGCGGCGTGACAGGCGCGCTTTGGGTCGGGAAGAACGCAGGCATCAAGAACATCCTGACGCTTGATGTTGGCGGCACGTCGACCGATGTCGCATTGATCGAAAATCTGGAGCCACGTCGCGTGCGTACGACCGAGGTCGGCCATTTGGCGGTGCGGGCGTCATCGCTTGATGTCAAAACCGTTGGTGCAGGTGGCGGCTCGATCGCTTATGTACCTGAATTGACTAAGGCCTTGCGCGTTGGTCCGCAGTCGGCTGGCGCTGTTCCGGGGCCCGTTGCTTATGGCAAGGGTGGGGAAGCGCCAACCGTGACCGACGCCAATGTGGTATTGGGCTATCTTCCCGAAAACCTGTTGGGTGGAACGTTCCAGCTTGACCGCGAGGGCGCGAAAAAAGCGGTGCAGACCATCGCGGACGCGCTCGGCATTGACCTGATGGCGGCTGCGCGCGGCATCATTGATATTGTGAACGAAAATATGTTCGGCGCGCTGCGCATGATTTCGGTGCAGCAGGGTTATGACCCACGGCATTTCGCCCTAATGGGCTTTGGCGGGGCTGGACCCTTGCACGTGAACGCCGTTGCGCGGTTGATGGGCAGCTGGCCTGCCGTATCACCCGTTTCGCCAGGCGTCTTGTGCGCATTGGGTGATGCAACGACGCGGATGCGCACCGAAACCGCGCGCAGTTTTTCACAACTTGCGACAACAACCGACGCGTCCGAGCTCATCGCTATTTTGAGAGAAATGGCAGAGCAGACGCGCGCGCAGTTGCAGTCAGATGGCATCAACGATGCGGACATCACCAGCGAGTTCGAAATTGACGTCCGCTATGCCGGGCAAGCATTTGAAGTGCCGTTGACGATTACGCCCGACGTTCTGGAGCGTGATGGCGTTGCCGGCATTCTGGCACGCTTCGACGAGGAACATCTGCGGTTGTTCACCTTTAACATGGATACACCGCACGAAATCGTGAACTTGCGTGCCGTTGCCTTGGGGCAGCCGCTCGACTTGCCAGCGGCAGAATTGCCCAAGGGCGATGGAAACCCCGCAGCGGCCAAAATGCGCGACCATGTTTTGTGGATGGACGGCAAAGAACAGGCTGCGGTCATCTATGACCGATCAAAGCTGCGGCAGGGGGATGTCATTCCTGGCCCGGCCATTGTCGTCGAAATGGATTCGACCACACTTATCGAAACTGGCTGCGTCGCAATCGTCGACAAGGTCGGCAATATCCTGATCAATCTGGCTTGAGGAGGCGAACGACATGCCCGCCCAAATCATTCAAACGAACAACACCCCTTTCAACAAGATCGCTATCGATCCGGTAACGCTCGACATTATCGAAAACGCGCTGCGTAATGCCCGCATCGAAATGGATGCAACGCTGGTGCGCACCGCGATGTCCCCCGGCATTCGCGAACAAGGCGACGCATTCCCCTTGATAGCGGATCACACCGGAAAAATGATTGTCGGCCAATTTGGCAGCTTCATCGGCGGCTTCCTCGATAACTTCGAAGGAACGCTCGAAGACGGGGACATGATTTTCTTGTCCGACCCATATTCCTGTGCAGGCGCGGTGAGCCATTCGAACGACTGGCTCGTGCTCTTGCCCGTGTTCAAAGACGGACGTTTGATCGCCTTTACGTCGATGTTTGGTCACCAATCCGACATCGGCGGCAAAGTCGTCGGTTCGATGCCCATCAACGCCCGTTCGATTTTTGAAGAAGGCGTCCGCATTCCGCCCGTAAAAATCTGGAAAAAGGGCGAATATAATGACGATCTGATGAAGCTCGTCATGCACCAAACCCGCAAGCCCGATTGGTGTCAGGCGGATTTGAACGCACTTATCGCTTCATGCCGGGTCGCCGCGCGCCGCGTCATCGAAATGGCTGCCCGCTTTGGTGATGATGTCTATATCTCGGCAACGCAGGAGCTGCTGGCCCGCAACCACCGCGCTATGAAATCGCTCATCGCCATGGCCATTGGCGAAGAACCCGTTAGCTTCGAAGATTATATCTGCGACGACGGCATGGGCGCCGGCCCGTATAAAATTAAGTGCACTATGTGGCGCGAAGGCGAAAAGGTTGTACTCGATTTTGCCGGCACGGACCCGCAAAGTCAGGCTTCGATCAACTTTCTCTTGAACGAAAACATGTTCAAAATGTTCTTTGGCATTTACATGATCATGGTCTTCGATCCGCAGATTTTGTTCAACGATGGCTTTTATGATTTGATCGATGTCCGCATTCCGGACGGCTCACTTCTCAAGCCGAAATTTCCAGCAGCGCTCTCGGGTCGTACCCATGCGCTGGGCCGCATTTTCGACATTTTAGGTGGCCTTTTGGGGCAAAAAACACCGGAATTCCTGAATGCGGCGGGTTTTTCGTCAAGCCCCCATGTCTTTTATTCAGGCAATGATAAAAAGGGTGACTGGTTCCAACTGTTCCAGATCGGCTTTGGCGGAATTCCTGGACGTCCGATGGGCGACGGGCCAGACGGTCACTCGCTGTGGCCGGGCTTTACCAATGTGCCCAACGAATTTCTGGAGCGGTATTTCCCGCTGCTGATCGAACGTTATGAAACCGAACCCGACAGCGGCGGCGCTGGTCTGCATCGCGGCGGCAACGGTATCCACATGACCTACCGTTTTCTGGCAGCAGGCACGATATCGATTCATGATGACCGCTGGTTCGTTCCACCATGGGGCGTCAATGGCGGTGAACCGGGCAAGCGCGCACGCAAGATTCTCGAAAAAGCCGACGGCACTTCGCAGATCATCGGCAACAAGGTTGAGGACGTCCATGTCGAAGAGGGTGATCAATTGCACTTCATCACCTGGGGCGGCGGCGGCTGGGGCGATGCGCTTGATCGCGACCCCGCGTTGGTTGGCAAAGAAATCGTCCAAGGGCTTGTCACGGTTGAAGGTGCAAAAGCCTATGGCGTCATTGCTAACGCAAATGGCGACGTCGATGCCGATGCCACCGAAACATTGCGCAGCCGTTTGCGGCAAGAGCGTGGCGAGCTTCCCTTGTTCAATTACGGACCAGGTATTGAAGCCTTGCGGGCCAATTGCGAGGCCGAAACAGGCTTGAAGGCACCGGTTCAGCCCGTCTGGACCACGCTGGAGGCAGCCGAGTGAGTGCACTGAAGGGGTTACGTGTAGTTGAACTCGGGCAGTTACTGGCTGGTCCGTTTTGTGGACAATTGCTCGGTGATATGGGTGCAGAAGTTATCAAGGTCGAGCCCCCGGGCGCCGGCGACCCCATGCGCGTGTGGGGCCAAGGCGAAGAAAAGGTGCAATGGGAAGTCATTGCTCGAAACAAGAAATCTGTTTCGGCCAATTTGCGGATTCCCGAAGGGCAAGCGCTGGTCCGTCAATTGATTGGCAAAGCCGATATTTTGGTGGAGAATTTCAAACCCGGCACGATGGAAAAATGGGGTTTTTCTCCAGAAGCGCTTTTGGCTGAACATCCCAGCCTCATCATCGCACGCATGTCGGGCTATGGCCAGACGGGCCCATATTCAGACCGCGCAGGCTTTGGCGGCATTGGCGAAGCGATGGGCGGCTGGCGCTATATTGTGGGTGAAACTGACCGCTCGCCAAGCCGGATGGGCATTTCCATCGGCGACACGTTGACCGCCACATATGGTTGCATGGGCGTTCTTGCCGCACTGCATCATCGCAGCGTGACTGGCCATGGCCAAGTTATCGATGCCGCACTGTATGAAAGCGTGTTGCAAGTCATGGAGGGGCTGGTCCCCGAATATGACCATAGCGGCTTTATTCGCGAACGCTCCGGCTCAATCCTTCCCGGCATCGCGCCATCCAACGTCTATATTTGCAAGGACGGCGAATATATGATTGGCGCGAACAAAGACTCGCTGTGGCAAAGATTGGCAGAAGCTATGGGCATGCCTGACCTTGGAACCGACCCGCGGTTCGCAACGCATCTTGCACGCGGTCACAACCAGTTTGAGCTGGATGACATTATCAATGCCTGGGCGGCTACGCTGACCGTTGATGAAGTCGACGCATTGATGATTGCATATTCGATTCCAGCCGGACGCGTATACCGCGCGCCAGAGATGCTGGAAGACCCGCATTTTCAAGCACGCGAAGCGATTATCGAGGTCGAAACCGAGCGTTATGGCAAGCTGAAAATGCAAGGCGCGTTCCCGAAGATGTCGGCGACACCCAGCAGCGTCCGTTCACCAGCGCCGTCGATTGTCGGCCAACATAATGCCGAAATATATGGCGGCTTGTTGGGGATGGGTATTGCGGAACTGGATAGGCTGAAGGCGGCTGGTGCAATCTGATGACGCAAAAGAATGACGATCTGACCGCGAATTATGTCGGCGCGTTCGACGGCCGTCTTTCTTTTGGCAAACGCCCGGCGCTTCTGATCGTCGATTTTGTTATGGCCTATCTGGACCCGGCATCGCCTTTATACGCGGGGGTGGAGGATGCGTTGGCCAGCAATGAACGTCTTTTGGCGGCTGCGCGGGCTGCCGGAATCCCGGTCTTCTTTACGAATGTCGTGTATCAAGCAGATGGCGCAGACGGCGGTTTGTTCTACAACAAAATCCCGTCGCTTCGGGTGTTTCTGGAAGGGTCGCCATTGGGGGCATTTCCTCCATCGCTTCAACCGGTGGACGGCGAGCGGGTTATTTCAAAACAGTTCGCGTCGGCGTTTTTTGGGACCTCACTTGCAGAGACGCTGTCTGAAGAAGGCATAGACACATTGCTTATCACAGGACTGTCGACCTCAGGATGCGTGCGTGCCACGGCGCTGGACGCGCTGCAGTCTGGCTTTGCACCTTTCGTCGTGCGTGAAGCCTGTGGCGATCGACATCCGGACCCTCATGAAGCCAATTTGTTCGACCTACAGGCCAAATATGCAGAGGTTGTTTCTGAACAAGAGGCGTGCGCCCTTATATCGGCGAAAGCTGAGCTATAGCTGGGTTGGGGACAGAAGGTAGATATCAGCCATCTAAATTCTCAACCGACCATAAACCCGCCCACACGCAGAAACACCGAAGTAGTACGTGGTCTTGAAAAATGACTAGCAGCTTTCAGCGTTTAATTGCCAAGAGCAGGCAGTCCCGTTCCGGCCCAGAATCTGCCGTGGCACCTGATCAAGGACGAGAGCCAATTAGGCTTTCCGCCAAAATAGACTGTTCCAAATGGAACGCTGGCGAACGGTATTCGACGCCAACGGCTCCTCCCCAGCAAATGTGACTTTTGTGGCGTTTGGGATTGGCGGACCAGTCCCAAAGCGTTACGGATGATCGTCGCTCATCCGTTTTTAGGAGCGAGCCGAACACAAAGATGAGCGCAGTGCCAATCGCGTAAACCGGCAATGCCGCGTCCAAGGCCAACTTAAACGTTGAATTTTCAGGATTTTTGAGCGGGCGTTCCAATTAGAACGCTGATAAAAACGCACGCTGTAGCCACGCTTTGGGCTGCAAAGGCGATATCACCTAAGTCATTGAATTCATTGGAGCGGGCGAAGGGATTCGAACCCTCGACCCCAACCTTGGCAAGATTCGGCTCTATGAAATTTTGCTTTTATATCAGGTTGTTATAAAGTTCCTGAAAAATCCGAACACGATCCGAACATTCTCCAAGCAATTTGATCAGAGGGCTTTGTGTGCATTGTTTTAGCGGCCGTTTTGCGGCCAGTTGCAGACATTCTCGATGCTGGTTGAAACAACCAAAAGCAGGCACAATTTTATAAAGACAGATGACCGAAAGTGGGTGGATGCTGATAGGCGGCCCTTAGTGATTATTTTCGAAAAGCCGTCCATTGTTCATCATGGTAGCTTGCGTTCGATTGCGCGGCGCAAATCATCTGGAATGGGCATTTTCTGAAACGCACTGACGTTCGACCGTCCAGTGTTGCCGATAGGAATACGGCCAGTCAGCGCGCCTAGTGGCGCAAGAGCAAGTCTGACTAGCTGCCCCATAACTTCACGCCAATCGCGCTGCTCGATTGCATATCTCAGCATTGCCCGATGATTGCCCAGATGAGGCCTAAGAAAGGGCTGCGAGATGATATGTGCGCGTTCGAGTGCTCGCCATGCGGAGTCCCAATCGTCTTCTAAGCGGGCTTTCTCAAAGTCTGACATCTCATGTTTGATCAGACGGCGGGTATGCAACGTAGCCGCAAGTCCGCGCCAGCGTCGCTGCCGATGTCGGTAGAAAAGTTGCGCGAAGATCCAAACAAAAGGGGTCAGCACACCTGCCGAAATCTCGACTTTATCTCTGTAATCGGTGCCACCATCCGGATTTGGCGCAACCGTAATCCAATGATCCCATTTCCTGATCATCGCGCTGTGGCCGTCGTCGCGAAGGCGCTTGGGCCATGTGCCGTTTTCAGGTTCGTGCAGCGAGGTTACGATCCATTGCGTTCCAAACGGAAGGAAACCGAACAGGCGCAGTTTCATAAGATAGCGGCCACCATCTTTGAATGCGTCAAGCGGTTCTTTACCAACTGTCACAAACCGCATTAGCGGCCACGCAATGTGCATCAGTAAGGGCGCAGTCTGCACTTCCGCCCAGACAGCCTCGGCGGGAAGGTCTATTGTGGTTGAGAGATCTACTTTCACTGCGTCTTTCCAATCATTTTGCGCTTGATAGACATTTTTCCATCTCGGCAGATTTAGATCCCGAGATCTATCTACACCCTGTAGTACCTATAGGGTCAAGCCATGAAGGTTGGTCAGCTAGCAATGGACTTAGTTGGCTTTGAGTATCGATACATCGGCCGGGTGAAGGGTTCTTTGGCCTAGCAGTAAATGTCCAGTTACGGTGTCCGGCAAGTGAACCGTTTCTTTACTATAGTTGAAGATAAATGTCTTATTTCCAGCCCGACGTAGCCTGAGTCCTTCGGGTAAAGCGTGTGTGACAAGGTCGGCATCTTTGGCTGCGCCCGCTAGAACGGCGTGTGCAACTGCTTGGTTGGGCCAGGCCGACATATAGCGCACTTGCCTATGGCGCCAGCATGCAACTGTGCCGTCCAAAGCTATCATTTCAGGTTCGGCGGCAGTTTCAAGATGTTCCAGCCATCGCTCAATCTCCCAATCCTTGCCGAGATGTGTCAGGCCTGGGCGCAGGCTTTCCACCCTTACGACCTTACCGGGGAAAAGCGCTCTCAGGGGGCCGGGCGGCAGGCCATCGGAAATGGCAAAGTCGGCATCGCGGCTGCCGCTTCGCGGTCCGATTACAATTTGACCAGAAAACCGCTGTAGTTCCGCGACTAGACAATCAGGCACAATCGGCAGGCAAGGCAAGACCACCAGAGAGTAGCCATCGAGAGGCCTACCCGGAGGCACGATGTCGATATCGAGGCCCAGCTTTCGCAGCGCCGAATAGCAAGAAAAGGCGGCCCACAGCGCAGAGACGCCTTTACCTTGTGGTTGGATTTTGGTGACCCAGTCCGCATCATAAGCAAAAACGAGTGCGACTTGCTTAGGCAGATCGCCGACTGGTCCGAGCATCGCGATATCACGGGCTGACTGTGCGGCTTCGGCAAGACCGAGGGCTGGTTCACTATCGGGTAGCAAAAGCCCTGCGTGATGTTGCTCCTGCGCTTGCGGGAACTGACGCCAGCGGAAATAGCTGACCAATTCAGCTCCATGTGCCATAGCCTCCAACGTCCATAGCCGAACCATGCCAGGCAGCGGGGCAGGATTGTGGTTCGCCCAGTTAACGGGGCCAGGCTGCTGCTCCAGCACCGACCAGCGGCCGCTCGGCGTACAACCGCGGTAGAGATCATGGTGGAAAGCAGCTATATCCGGGTGGCCCTGGCGGGCATATGCAAGTTTGTCGGCCTCGGTGAATGGAAAGCTGTCTAGGAAACCAAGCGGGTAGGAATCCCAGCCGACCACGTCCAAATCGGCCGCGATCGCGTGATGATCGAACTCGGTGAAGAAGCCCATGTAGTTGTGGACAACATCGCGGCCTGGCGAGAGTTCGCGAAGTATCTCAACCTGGCAGCGGTTGAAGGCCGCCACCTCGTCCGAGGCGAAGCGACGGAAGGCAAGCCAGTGTGCTGGATTTGCCTCTGTCACCGTGAAACCGGGCAAATCGATCTCATCGAAGCTTCTGTACTCCATTGACCAGAAGACATTACCCCACGCGCGATTGAGATTCATCGCTGTGCCATAGCGGGCCGCCAGCCATTCCCGGAAAGCCAGCCGCGCGGCGTCGGAAAAGCTTAGCACCGTATCGTGGCAACCATATTCGTTGTCAGTCTGCCAAGCTACTACAGCCGGATGCTTGCCATAGCGGTTCGCTACCGCCCGAGTGATCCGTGCTGCTTCAGCGCGATAACCACGATGGCTGAAGCAATAGTGCCGTCGTGATCCAAATATGCGAGCGTGTCCATGTTCATTGGTTGCTACCATGTCAGGCATCGCATCGACCAGCCACTTTGGCGGCGTTGCGGTTGGAGTGCCCAGAATGACCTCTAACCCAGCAGCATGGAGCGTTTCAATCGCACGATCGAGCCATCCCCAGTCGAATTGACCCGGATCGGGTTCGATCCTGCTCCATGCAAACTCCCCGATGCGCACTTGCGAAAGGCCGGTCTCGACCATACGGAGAGCGTCCTCGGCCCAGAGGTTTTCCGGCCAATGTTCGGGATAATAGCAGGTGCCTAATTTCATAATCGGCCTATTCAACCATTGCGAGGAAATTGACATCTATCTAACCTTGCCCTTTCTGCTTGTGACGGGCAAACCAGCCGGAACAGGCAAATAACGATAAAGGTTCTCGCGATCGGGTTTGCCGGGTGTGAAAATTGTTAAAGGTTGCAACGCGATGCCTGATGCCAAACGAAGTGCTCTGTCGAAGTCCCAGAAACGGGTCCGCCTCGCCCCAAGCGAGCGACAGACTTTCATCCTTGATCATGTTGCAGAGATTGTTGCGCGCGATGGTGTTTCGGCCTTGTCGATGGATCGCATCGGGCGCGAAGCGGGTATAAGCAAGTCTCTGGTCTACAATTATTTCCCCAATATAACTGATCTGCTGAGGCTTCTTCTGCAACGCGAGTGGAGGCGCTTGCGCCGACAACAGGTCGAAGCCGCTCAAAAAGCTAATACTTTCGAGGATTTGGTTCGTTCTGTTACACATGTTTACCTCAAATATATTGATGAGCGGGGTATGTTGATCGAACGGTTGCAAGCCGAACCCTCAGTCTCTGCTATTCATGACCCCACAGAGTTCGGTCGCGACACCGCCGTTAGCTATCTGGCCGAAATTGTTGCCGAACATTTCAATTTACCTCCCGATATCGCCAGAGCAGCAACAGACATTAGCTTTGGTTTGCCGGCCGCTGCGGGTGCCTATTTGTTGCAACGTAAACTTAGTCGAGAAGCGCTTGAAGACTTAACTGTCACCATGATCCTAGGGACGCTGACTGAGATCAAGCGTGAGCATACAAACCGGCACCAGCCGATCCGGCGTCAACAACCGGCATCAATCTGAACGCTCAACTGACGGCTTTAGAAGTTCGGGCGTGCGTTTGGGCGGCGTATCCGCGATCGCAACGAGATCGCGCTGCAACCCAAATTCGGCGCGAATGTCATCCAAAGGTTCACCGAGACGATGCTCAAACTTCACGAACTGGACGCTGCGGGCGCGCCGGCCAAGAGCCCAACCATCCGTGATCGCGTCCATCCCCGGCTTGATTAGGTAGGGATCAACCAAAGTCATATGACTGGTCACAACGGCAATCCACATGGCAGCATAAGGATAGTCCATCTGGGCAAGTTGGAATGCCTGAATTGCAAGCTCACCGAGTGGTGTAGCCGGATAGCCGGTCAGGACATGATGAAGATCATGTGTCTGAAAGCCACGTAACACCTTGTAAGCTAATGCCGGAGGCATGCGATCAATTTTACCGCTGTGCAGCAATTCATCATGCCTAGCGTGGTAACCAGCTGCCAAATGTTCAACCAGATTGTTGTCGACCATGAAGGCGCGGTAAGCATGGCCCAACGTACCTGGACCATAGCTGTCGAGCGAACCAATTCGAAAATCCGGCGCAAGCCATCCTTCCCGAGCCAGCGGTCCATGGTCCGGGTGATCGAGGATAGCCGCTTCGTACTTCGCAATCACATCAGCCGGAGCTGTTTCCCACCATTCGTTGAACAACCAGTCGATCCCGTAGGTGTAGAAATTGTCGATGCTTTTGAGGAATTTTTCCCCGAAGCTACGTTCGATCTGCGTCACCATGTCAGCCTCCTCTTCGGGTTACTTGGCCAAGGTTCCGCCATCGACCGGCACAAGGGCACCAGTCATGAAAGCGGCTGCATCGCTGACCAGAAACGCCAAGGCTTCGGCCACTTCCTCTGGTGTGCCATAGCGTGCCATGGGGATACCCTGTGCCAATTGTGGCCGAGCAGCCTCTGGGTTATCGGGCGAAAGGCGGCGCTCGAGTTGGAACATCATTTCGGTTGCCGTCGGACTAGGGCAGATTGCCAGCACACGCACCCCGTGCGGCGCCAGCGCGATGGCCGCGGACTTGGTCATTCCATTCACCGCATGCTTGCTGGCAGTGTACCCAAAGATGTTACCGCTACCGCCAAAGCTCGACACCGAGGATGTGTTGACGATCACACCGCTGCGATTGGTCAGCATGTGATGGCCGACATACTTTAGCCCCAGAAAGACACCTTTAACGTTGACCGCCATAATCCGGTCAAATTCTTCTTCCGGATAGTCTAGCGCATTGGCTATCGCACCCGATATGCCTGCGTTGTTGAACAAGATATCAACCCGCTCACCCAGCGTAAGAGCAAGATCGATCGCCCTCTGCCAATCCGCTGCATTCACTACATCGCCGGCTAGACTGGCAACGCGACCAGCGGACAAGGCGGTACTGAAATCGGCCTCCGGCCGATCGAACGCGACTACGCTGGCACCGCTCGCGCAAAGGCGATGCACGGCCGCAAGGCCAATTCCACGGGCAGCCCCGGTGATGATGGCAACGCGGCCCGTAAGAGTTTTTTCGGTCATGCTTTAACTTCCTTCGAAATCGGCCGGATTGGGTGTTGAGCGATAAATTTAGCAATCAACGCTGCGCAGCGTTCAGGGGCATCGCGGTGCGGGACATGTCCAGCAGCGGGCAGTCGCGTGAGGATAGCCTCCGGGCAGGCATGGACGATGGCATCCGCCATGGCGGGCACAAAAACAGCATCCTGATCACCCCAGATGATCTGGACGGGGCACTCGATGTGGCATTCATCCAGAAAGTCGTTGCCAAATTCTGCATCGATATCCGGCACATCAAAAGGAGATGCACGATACCAAGCCAACATCGCCTGCCACACACCCTTTTGGGTCCAGGCATGACGATAGGCCTCGATGTCAGCATCATTCAGCAATCCATGACGATAAGGTTGCGCCAAGAAACGCTCTATTAAAGCATCGACATTGGTTTCATTGAACAGTGCATCTGCCTCGGCGGCACGCAGCATGGTGATATATTGGGATGCAAGGCGCTGATTGGGGTCATTCCAGATCATTTTTTGCAATACTGCAGGTGGCGGCGCGTTGAGGACGGTAAGGCTGGCTGCTTTATGCGGATGCTTTTCCGCAAATGCGAACGCCAAAACGCCACCCCAATCATGTCCACATAGATGCACCATCGACAAATCAAACGCATCAATCAATGCCGCGACGTCGTCGATCAAATGCCCCAGCCGGTAGCTTTCAACATCCAGCGGGCGCGAGGTCAAACCATAGCCACGCAGATCCGGCGCAATCAGCCTGAATTCCGGCGCGAGACGTTCTGCAAGGGGGCGCCATGTGGCAGCGTGGTCGGGAAAGCCGTGCAAAAAGAGAATTGGTTCGCCGCGCCCCTGTTCCAAGCAATGAAAATCCAGTCCATTGGCCCGAACATTTCGGCTCATAGGGGAAGCGTTGGCAATAGCGGTACCCGAGGTGAAGGACATCGAGGTTATGCCTCTGTAGCCGTCGCGGCCAATCGATTGCGATATGCGGTACGCGCAGCATCGACGCTATGGCCATTGGCTTCTTGCAACATTGCAGCGACGGTTAGCTGTTTATCTAAGCTGGGTTGCAGTACTTCGAAAACATTGCCGTCGGGGTCGCGTCCGAAAAATAGCCGCGCATTTCCGAACATATGGGGCGGCCCGTGCAATTCGATGCCATGGGCCACTAACCGTGCATAGTCAGCGTCGATATCGTCGCTTTCAAAGCAAATATGGTTCCACCCCGGAGTCGCCAGACTGCGCCTGTTTCCTGGCAGAGTAGATGGATGTGCATAGCACCAAAATTCTAGTTCGGCGTTGGCGAGCCGCGACCAAGCGCCCGTGAAACATACGTCTGAAAGTCCAGCCACATGATCGAATTTAGGACTGGGGCCGAAACTGCCTTGGCGATGGATATCGATTCCGGTGAGCAGCGCATAAAAATCAGTCAGCCTGCTGATATCTGGAGTGACCAGCGCAACGTGCGCAAACCAGGGGCGGCGAGCCTCCTCCGGTGCCCAAGGTGTTCCCTCAAGCTCGAGAAGATTGCCTTCCAGATCACGGATATAGACATAACTGTTGCCCGTTCCCAGCCCCGAGGGTCGTGCATGAGAAGTTGCGCCAGCGGCAACCAGTCCATCGTACAACCGGTCGGAAATCTCGCTCTGCAGGCAGATATGGCGTATTCCTGCTGAATAGACTGCCTTATCTTCCTGATCCATTTCAGGTTTACAGGCATATTCGAACAGTTCCAAACATCCAAGACTGCCTTGCAAAAACGCGCCCCGAGCAGAGGCATTATCGAGCTGCAGCATGGCACGATTGTTTGCGTTATCTTCTACGTCAAATCGGTGGGAGAGATTATAGGCATGCTGTTTGGTATAGAAGTCGATCGCCGCGTCGAGATTGAGCACAGAAAGTCCGACATGATGCAGCCCTGTGATCATTATTCTTTCACTCCGGAAGAAGCGACGGCCATTCGAGCGTCGATTTCGGCGCGGATGTCGCGATGGCGCGCCTCTGTCAAAGTATAATGCCACGCCATATAAGCGGCGATCAGCACCAGAACCGCTGGAATAACACTATAGCTGATCGTCAAGGCTAGCAGCGGTTCGGCTCTGCTCTCACCGGCAGAAACATAACCAATGCCACCAAGAATGAGCAAAGGCAGACCAGAGCCGGCAGCATATCCCATCTTCTGAACCATGGCCGTCACTGCATAAAACAGTCCCTGTTGGCGATCTAACGTGTCTGCGGTATCGATATCTGCAGTATCAGCGATCATCGCGTGCGGCAGCATGAGCACTGCACCATAGCACGCACCTTTCAGGATAAAGAGCGCGGTAAAGACATATACCCCACCCTTTGGCACAAAGAACATCAACGCATTGGTTGCCGCGACGATGACGAGCGCCAAGGCAAGGGCGCGGTGTTTTTCGATCCGCTTGGCGAGCCAAACCCAACCGGGCACAACAAGCAGCGCGGCGACGAAATAGAGGAAGTATATGACGCCGATATTAGGGACGCCCACAACATCGCGCGCAAAAAACACGGTGATCGTCTGACGGAAAACTTCGCCCACCGTTGCAACAAGCACCAACAAAGTTACCTGCAAGAAAGCCCGGTTGGAGCCAAGCATTTTCATCGCCTTGGTTATGTTGAACGGGGCTTTGCGGATTGGAGCTTCGGGCTCTGGAACGAAAAAGAAGGCAAGCGCCGCACAGAGCGGCAGCAAAGCTATGATAACGACGCTTAACGCTGACATCACATCTGCGCTGGTCGTTCCAGGCTGCATTTGTACATAGGCAGGGATGAGTGTCGATGTGATCAGGCCGGCGATGCTGAAGGCCTGTGAAACCGAACTTATTCGGGTTCGAACGTGATAGTCTTCGGAAAGCTCGGCTGCCCAGGCATGATAGGGTAGCAATAGCATCGTGTAGCCCAGATAAACGAGCGCGACAGCTGCAAGGAAATAGACGATATCAATACCCGGCGAGGGCCGGAATAGCAGGTAGACCCCTGCCATCATCGTCAATGATCCAAAAATCAGCCACACACGTCTGCGACCGATTTTGGGGCGCCAGCGATCGGAAATAATTCCTATAATCGGATCGGTAATGAAATCGGATAGGCGTGCTAGGATTAACGAAATCCCGATGAGCTGCAGAGCCAATTGCATCTGTCCAGAGTAGAGCGGAGCCAGATAGATTGCGATCGGTAGCCCGATCATTCCAAGGGGCAATTGCACAGACCCAAAGGCAAGAATTCGCCACAAGCCTATCTGTTGCTCTTCACGACCGGATGCTGATGCCACTTATGCCCCCTTCCAAATTCGACTTTGTAAACCGTTTCTTGAACGATTTGTGCGATCGCTCCCCTTGAAATCCGATGATGTATCGGGTCCCATCATAAAGGAAAAATCGAATGGCCGCCGTCAAGCACCAGCGCTTGACCGGTCATGAAATTGCTTTGCTTGGATGCAAGGTAAACCGCGATACCTTCCATGTCTGACAATTGTCCAATCTTGCCGGACGCTGCCCGGCGGCGACACCCGTCTTGAAAGGCTTTGGGCGTATCCAGCGACATTTCGGTCTCGATGAACCCGGGCAGGATTGCGTTAACCTGTATACCGCTGCGTCCCAGTTCGATTGCAAGTGAACGGACCAGCCCAGTCACGGCCGACTTGGTCAGGCAGTAGCCAGCGGAATTGGGTAGTCCAAGGAGTGCGGCCACCGAAGACGTAACAATCAACTTGCCCCCCGCTTTGCGGTTTTGCCAGTGGCGCGTTGCAAGCTGAAACGTGTCTATCACGCTAAGGATATTGAGCTCGTTCGTGTCGAGCCAGGCTTGCCGATCCATATCGACGAACGAGCCTCTAGCGCCCGCGCCACCTGCG
>JAJTEF010000015.1 GCA_021300355.1 Sphingomonadaceae bacterium
GATTTAGGAGCGCCAGCTTTATTGAATTGGCCAGCGAACTCTGAACCCATCGCGGCTCCAAGCATTGCATTGGCAAAAGCGGCATCGCCTTTATGCGCTAAAACGGGGGCGGCGTGGATGAAGAGATCGCGCATGGCATCGCCGCCAACCGAGACCATGTTCCGTAATCCCAATTTCGCTTTGGCATTTTGGCCCGTGGCGAGATCAAGATATACGATCTGGTCAACGGCGTAGAAATTGAAAAACGAATCCGTATTACCCTCTTTAAGGGTCAAGTCATGCGTGCCCGTCTTCGCGACGGATACCCACGCGCGCAAAATGGGTGCCATAAAGCCAAAATTGCTGCGGGCTTCCAATTCGTCGGCCGCCAGCAACGCCATTGACCAGCGACGCTTTTGAAAGGCGTCGGTAAATAGAACTAAAGGCCCCTCGGGCGGCACGTCATTTTTCAGTTCCTGAACGCGAATGGATTTCAGCGCTGCGGCAAAGTCTCCTTGCTGCACCGCATTTTGGTAGACCCGCTTCGCCAATGTCTCGCTGTCCGAAGATTGTTCAAACAGCTTGAGATATCCCGTCAACGCTTCCCCGTGACGCGTGTCATACTCTGCCGCACGCGCATTGGCATAGGCAATGACGCCGTCATCAACGGAGGCATAAGCTGGCGCCGCACAAAAAAAGAGCGCGGCGGTCAGCTTACATATTGGGGTAATTCGGCCCACCGCCACCCTCCGGCGTCACCCAATTGATATTCTGATTGGGGTCTTTGATGTCGCAGGTTTTGCAATGTACGCAGTTTTGGGCGTTGATCTGATAGCGTGGGTCTTTGCCCTCTTCCTCGATCCATTCATAGACGCCTGCGGGGCAATAACGCGTGGATGGGCCAGCGAATTCCATGAACTCGCTGTTCTTTTGCAGGTCCATATCCTTGACCTGCAAATGGATGGGCTGATCTTCGGCATGGTTGGTGTTCGACAGGAATACCGACGACAGCCGGTCAAAGCTGAAC
Organism: Sphingomonadaceae bacterium; assembly: GCA_021300355.1. GTDB lineage: Bacteria > Pseudomonadota > Alphaproteobacteria > Sphingomonadales > Sphingomonadaceae > Sphingorhabdus_B. The sequence continues at coordinate 1,007 of JAJTEF010000015.1, forward strand.
ACGCCATCTGGCTTTGGATAATCGATCCGCTCGCCTGCATTCTTCTTTTTGAGTGCCTTGTGATCTGGGTGATGCTTCATGGTGAAAGGCATGCGGATGCCAAAGTTTTCGAGCCACATATTCACGCCCGCCAGCATCGTTCCAACCACATTGCCGTATTTTTCAACGAGCGGCAGGACATTGCGCACCATATGCAGTTCTTTGGAGACCCAGCTATTGTCATATCCGGTCTGGTAAGCGGTTAACTCGTCATGTTCGCGGCCAGCGGCCAGTGCTTCCACAACGGCATCTGCTGCCAACATGCCGGACTTCATCGCGGTATGCGTGCCCTTGATACGCGGAACGTTTACGAAGCCTGCTGAACAACCAATCAGTGCGCCGCCCGCGAATGCCAATTTCGGCACCGACTGCCAACCACCATCGCTAATCGCGCGCGCGCCATAAGAAACGCGCTTGCCACCGGCCAAAATCTTCTTGACCTCAGGATGCGTTTTCCAACGCTGCAGCTCTTCGAATGGTGACAGATAGGGGTTGGAATAGTTCAACCAAACCACAAAGCCCAAGGCCACTTGGTTGTTCGCTTGATGGTACAGGAATGCGCCACCATTTGCGTCGGTCAATGGCCAGCCTTGGCTGTGGATGACGCGGCCTGCCGAATGTTGTTCCGCTGGAATATCCCACAATTCTTTCAGACCAATGCCATAAACCTGTGGCTCGCAATCCTTATCCAATCCGAATTGCGGCTTGATCAACTTGGTCAGATGCCCGCGCACACCTTCGGCAAAGAAGGTATATTTCGCATGCAACTCCATGCCGCGCATATAATCATCTTTGTGGCTGCCATCGCGCGCGACGCCCATGTCGCCTGTCGCCACGCCCTTGACTGAACCGTCGGCATTATACAGAATTTCTGCAGCCGAAAATCCGGGGAAGATTTCCACGCCCAGATTTTCAGCCTGCCCTGCAAGCCAGCGGCACAAATTACCAAGCGAACCTGTGTAGGTGCCTTTGTTGTGCATAAAACCCGGCGTCAGGAAATGCGGCATGTTAAACTTGCCAGTCTTGGTCATTATCCAATGCTGGTTGTCGTTCACAGGTGTATCGGCCAATGGGCAGCCCATCGTGCGCCAGTCAGGCAGCAGCTCGTCAAGCGCCTTTGGATCTATGACGGCGCCGGATAAAATATGCGCGCCAACCTCAGAACCTTTTTCCAATATGCAAACGCTGGTGTCGGGTGACTGCTGTTTAATGCGTATCGCAGCGGATAAACCTGCTGGCCCCGCACCAACAATAACAACATCATATGGCATCGACTCGCGTTCACTCATTGCCTTTATCCTTTACCCGGCATGTAAATCAGGCCATCCGAATTTTCGGACAGCTCGTGGAAATTGCCATGCCAAGCAATTGACCCTGTCGTCAACAAGTGACTTAAGGGATTTATGGGGGATCGTGCAGAAACTGCAGCCTTGGCGGCTGTTGAATCACTAACTTGTTGGTGGACACTGGCCGGTGTGGATTCTGCCGTGGGCGATGAAACCGTTAACTGGCTGGCCGCCGATGAAGTGACGGATCCTGCAAAACCGGCTGTCACGGCCAATAACAGTGCCGCCAATGTCCCTGTTGCACCGCAAGTTCCGTTTATTCCATGGCCCAATGATATTGCGACCTTGCGGCAGATGGTCCGCGATGGCGCACCGCTTCCTGGCAACGACCTCGGTCCAGTTCATATTCCCCCAATTGGCGCGGAAAACAGCGCGATTGTCATCATATCGGATTTGCCCGATTTGGCAGATGCCGATGAAGCAACCGCGGGAACGTCTGCGGTGCACATTTTGTTGGAACGTATGTTGGCGGCGATTGGTATCAACATATCGGATTGCTACCGGACGTGGCTTGCAACCACCGTGCCGGCGACGGGGGAGCTTCCCGATCATACTCTGCCGGAATTGGGCCAGTATATGCGCCATCAAATCGGCCTGATTAAACCCACATCGGTGATTTTACTCGGTTCATCCGCCTGCAAGGCTCTGTTAGACGCCGACCTTATGAACGCCCGCGCAGAATTACGGAATGTTAACGATGACGGCCGCAATATCGCCGCATTGACGACATTCCATCCGCGTACGCTTATTGCGCGGCCTGCCATGAAGGCACAGGCGTGGAGAGATCTGCAGATGTTTGCAAAACGGGATGCCTTGTGAGCGCCAAGAACGCACATAGCGCAAACATGCGTAACAGCAGAATGCGCGCACTTAGGTGGCTTGGCACACTTTTGGCGCTCTCCCCTGTGGCGGCTGCGCATGCAAATACCAGCGAGGGCTTTCGTGCGATCGTTTCTACGCAGGTTGCTCCAACGGTTTTGGATGCCAAGGAAAAGTCCGTTTTTTCGGCCATTTACGACGCAATTCGAAACCAGAAATGGGAAGAGGCGGCACGGTTAATCGATGAAGCACCACAGGGTCCAATGGCCGCGATGGCGCGCGCCGAATTATATCTTGCCCCCGACAGCCCAAAGGTGGAGGTCGCGCAATTGCACGATCTTTTGCAGTCGGCACCCTATCTTCCGCAAGCGGAGCAGCTTGCAACAATGGCGCGCAAGCGCGGTGCCGAGGTTCTGCCTGAACGCCCGGGCATCCGCCGTTTCTCATGGCTTGGTGGTGCGCCAAAGCGCGATTTGCCCGCAAACGCGGCGAGCGATGCTATTCGCGGCGAGCTTCAGCAATTTATCAAAGACGATCAGCCTTTGGCCGCCGAACAATATCTGGAAACCAAGGTCGAAGAGCTTTCACCCGAAGCATTGACCGAACTTCAATACCGCGTCGCTTGGTCCTATTATATCGAAAATGATGACCAGTCTGCCAAGCGTGTGGCGTTACTTGCGCGCACGGCCGGTGGCGAATGGGGCACACAGGCGGCATGGGTGCATGGCTTGGCATCATGGCGGTTGGGTGAATATGCGGACGCGTATGAGGCATTTGACGTGGTCTCACGCCTCGCTGCCAATGACGATCTAAAGGCAGCAGGCCTGTTTTGGGGCGCGCGCGCGGCAATGGCCGCGAAATATCCACAATTTGTGCAGCCAAAAATGCAAAAAGCGGCGCAGCTGCCCGAAACCTTTTATGGTCTGTTGGCGAGCGAAGCGCTCGGCATGGAGCCCATCGCCCGGAGGGCAGCCAAAGTTGCAAAGCTTGATTGGGCCAGCCTGAAAGATCAGCAGAATGCAATCCTTGCGGTTGGTTTAGCCGAAATTGGCGAAACGAAACTTGCAGATGAAGCATTGCGCCATCAAGCGCGCATAGGCGATGCGCGGCAGCATACAAATTTGGCGCAGCTGGCCGGATCGCTGAACCTTGCCTCCACCCAGTTTGGCTGGGTCATTATGGCCCCACACGCAACCAGAGCAACGCCATGGCGCGCTATCCCATGCCGAATTGGGAACCCCTCGGTGGCTGGCGGGTAACGCCGGCACTTGTCTATGCGCACACGTTACAGGAATCCAACTTCCGCACGGACGTAGTCAGCCCGGCGGGCGCACGTGGGCTCATGCAAGTGCGGCCTGGCACCGCGCAGGATATGGCGCGGGCGCGCGGCGCGACATTTGCTGCATCACAACTGGATCGTCCTTCGATCAATCTCGAATATGGACAATCCTACCTCGAAAAATTGCGCGATTTGCCCGCCACGGGTGGCCTGCTGCCCAAGGTGATTGCGGCCTATAATGCAGGCCCCGTTCCGCTTGCGCGGTGGAACAGCGAAATTCGCGACAATGGCGATCCGCTGCTTTTCATTGAATCCATCCCTTATTGGGAAACGCGTGGCTATGTCGCGATTATCCTGCGCAACTATTGGATCTACGAGATGCGGGCAAACAAGGCGTCGGGCAGCTTGAAAGGGCTCGCCCAATATATGTGGCCGAAATTTCCGGACGCCAATGGCACCGTAACTGCGCGCCGCGTCATAGGAGGCTCAATTGCCGCTCGATAACAACATGGCTTTCAAACCCGTCAATATTGCGCTTCTGACGGTATCCGACACGCGTGGACCGGATGATGACACCAGCGGCGATTTATTGGCTGAACGCATCAGGGCGGCGGGGCATAAGATCATCGAACGCGCAATTTTGCGTGACGATACAGCGCTGATTACAGCCCGCCTGCACAATTGGATCGATGACGAAAATATCGACGTTGTCATATCCACAGGCGGAACAGGGCTCACCGGACGCGATGTTACGCCGGAGGCACTGGATCGCGTTAAGACCAAGGATATTCCCGGGTTTGGCGAGCTTTTTCGTTGGCTAAGCTTCGCCAGCATTGGCACATCGACCATACAGTCGCGCGCCTGCGCGGTGCTGGCACGCGGCACGTACATCTTTGCCCTGCCCGGCTCAAACGGCGCGGTGAAGGATGGATGGGACCAGATTTTGGTTCATCAGTTGGACAACCGGCACCGCCCCTGCAATTTCGTCGAACTGATGCCGCGCCTGTCCGAAAGGTAAATGCGTGGATTACTGCCGTTGGTGATTCTAATGCGCTGAACGCATATTTGTTCTTTATATGTTCTCATTCTTATGGCATGATGTGCCTATGGAGAATGCAGTCGAGCGCAATGTAACAAAGGGACGCGGGGCGCCCACAAACGCGGTGCCAACGCGGTTTAACCTGAATAGCCGTGTTGCCGACGGAGACTGGCTGGACGCGCGCGAAGCGTTAGATGGCGGGAAGCCGCCGCTCAAGACGACGGTGACCGAAGAGTTTGCCAAATCCATACTCTCGTTCAACAATTCTCCCGACGTCCCTTTTGACCGGTCGGTAAACGCGTATCGCGGTTGCGAGCATGGCTGCGTCTATTGTTTTGCGCGGCCAACGCACGCCTATCATGACCTGTCGCCGGGGCTGGATTTCGAAAGCCGCCTGTTCGCCAAGCCAAACGCCGTAGACATATTTCGCAAAACAATCGCCAAGCCCGGATACCGGCCAGCGACTATAGCAATCGGAACCAATACCGACCCGTATCAGCCGATTGAGCGAACCTATCGCATCACGCGATCGATCTTGGCGCTGATGGTCGAAACGTCACACCCGATTGTCGTCACAACAAAATCCGCGCGCGTAGTTGATGATATCGACCTGTTAAGCCAGCTGGCATCAAAGCAACTGACGGGCGTCGCCATATCGGTAACTTCGCTCGATGCAAAACTTGCCCGGACATTGGAACCCAGAGCGTCATCGCCGATGACCCGGCTTGCGGCGGTACGCAAACTTTCCGATGCCGGTATCTATGTGCATGTGAATATCGCGCCGATCATTCCGGCGGTAACGGATCATGAGATTGAGGCTATCGCCGCCGCCGCCGCAGAACACGGCGCGACAAGCATCAGTTCGATTCCCATCCGCCTTCCGAATGAAGTTGCGCCTTTGTTCCGCGACTGGCTTGACGCCCATTTCCCCGACCGCGCGGCGAAGGTCATGAATATCATTCGCGACATGCGCGGCGGCAAAGACAATGATGCCGAATTTATCTCACGGATGAAGGGCCATGGTCCTTGGGCCGAGCTGATACGCACCCGTATGCAAATCGCGCGAAAGAAACATGGCTTGGACGGTTCCAAATGGAATGTCAGAACCGACCTGTTCGTGCCGCCAAATATGAATGGGCAGCTGAGTCTATTTTGAAAATCTCAGTTGCTCGGCTGCCCAGAATATTGGGCTCAATCCTCTAGAACGAAATCCTTGAACTGCTGACGCAGCGCGACCTTTTGGATCTTGCCCGTGCCGGTGTGCGGAAGCTCGTCAACGAACAGCACCCGGTCTGGCATCCACCATTTTACGATCCGTTCGGCGAGATATGCTTTCACCGTGGCTTCATCGACCTCCGCGCCGGGTTTCTTAACGGCAATCAGCACAGGGCGTTCATCCCATTTAGGATGCGGAATGCCAATCGCGCCGGCCTCCGCAATTCCGGGACAGCCAACGGCGATGTTTTCCAACTCAACCGAGCTAATCCATTCGCCGCCCGACTTGATAACATCCTTTACGCGGTCAGTGATCTGCATCGTGCCATCGGGGTGCAGAACGGAAACGTCACCAGTGTCAAACCATTGGTCGGCGTCGACGGTATCGGCTTCCGCCTTGAAATAACGTTTGATGACCCAAGGTCCGCGTATCTGAAGCGCGCCCGATGTCACGCCGTCGCGCGGGGCGACATTGCCGTCCTTATCAATGACACGCAGTTCGACACCAAATGGCGTTCGGCCCTGCTTACACACAACGTCTATTTGCTCATCAAGCGTCAATTCGTCCCAATTGGGTGTAGGTGCGCCCATTGTGCCGATGGGCGATGTTTCGGTCATACCCCATGCGTGCGATACGCGGACATTTGCCTTCATGAGGCGTTCAATCATCGCGCGCGGCGCAGCGGAACCGCCAATGGTGACAAGGCGCAACTTACCGAGCGACGCATCGCGCCCAGCGGCAGCCTCTGCATCCAAATGCGCAAACATGGCGAGCCAAACGGTCGGCACACCCGCGCTATGCGTGACGCCTTCCTTCAGCATCAGCCCGTGCAAGGTCGCCGCATCATTTGTGGTGGAAAAGACGAATTTAACGCCTGCCGCAGCCCCTGCAAATGGCAAACCCCAGCTCGCCGCATGGAACATCGGCACGATGGGCAACAAAGCGGCCTGGGGGCTGAGATCGAATATGCTAGGCGCGATTTCCGCCATCGCGTGCAGCATCGTCGAACGGTGCTGATACAACACGCCCTTTGGATTGCCTGTGGTGCCGCTGGTATAGCAGAGCATACATGGGTCACGCTCGTCGCCGGTCGCCCATTCATAATTGCCGTCTTGGCCGCTGATCAATGCGCCGTAGCTGTCGTCGCGGTCGAACACGATATAATGTTCAACAGTCTTCAGTTGCGGCTTTATCCGGTCGATAATTGGCTGGAACATGGCATCATACATCAACACCTTATCTTCGGCGTGGTTCATGATGTAGATCAGGTCTTCGTCAAACAACCGGACGTTGACGGTATGAATGACGCCGCCAAAACCAATGGCGCCATACCAAGTGGCAAGATGCCGATGGTGGTTCATGGCAAAGGTTGCGATCCGGTCGCCCTTTTGCAGGCCAAAGCCAGCAAAGGCTTGCGAAAGCTTACGGGCTTCGGTCGCGACGCCCGCCCAGCTTGTCCGTTCAAAAGTGCCATCAGCCCAACGCGTTACGATTTCGCGCGTGCCATGCTCTCGCGCTGCATAATCGATTAAATGGGTTACCCGAAGATCCCAATCCTGCATCGTACCGTACATCCAAGCTCTCTCCCTCATCTAATGTCGCCAATATTCTTGGCGTATATTTCGGTGTTTGCGGCTGATCAATGCACCAATGCTAGGCTCGGGCCAATCGGTGAAAGTTCAACATTATCTATGCCTTCAATGCTCTTTACTTGGTCCAGCAAAGACGCGTCTATACGGTATTTGCGGCCCAATACGATCTGCACCCATTGGCCATTGGAAGACCGCGTTTTGATAATGAGCTCGCTCCGCCCGCCTTGTAGCGGCTCAACCATCTCGGCCAAACGTGCAATGGCGGTTTCTTGCGACACATCCAGCTGCATTTTTAACCGCGATACGCTTGTCAGACCGCTTAGAGCTTTTGCGCTTTTCACGGTGAAGCTGGGCACTTCGTCCCCTGCCCGCATGTCCATTTCACAATGCAGCAAAAGGCACTCTGCGTCCTTGGCCCATTCGGCCAGTTGACTGCCCACCGCCTCATCAAAGCAGCGCACGGAAAACTGTCCGCTCATGTCGGAAAAATCGGCAATCATGAACCGCTTGCCCTTGCGGGATTCGCGCCAGCGAACGCCTTCAATAAGCGCGGACATGGTAGCGGCGCGACGAACGCCCTCGGGGATGGGGCCACTCTCCAGCCACACCGCATAAGGCTTTGCACCATGGCTCGCGGCCAGCGCATCATATTGCGAACATGGGTGGGCAGAGAAATAAAAGCCAAAGGCGTCTTTCTCTTGGTTCATCTGTTCGCCCGGCGCCCATGATAGCCGGCCATCGATACGCAAGGCCGCCATGTCGGCCCCGCCCTCACCGAACAAACCGCCCTGCCCGCTTTCCCGAGAATCGCGGGCAGATTGCGCTGCGGCCAAAAGCGTTTCTGCAGCGCCATGCACGGCAGCGCGATTAGGCTCCAGCCCGTCGAACGCGCCAGCAGCAGACAGATTTTCAAGGCTGCGCCGGTTTATCTGACTGGGGTCAACACGATTGGCTAAATCATCCAGGCTTTTGAAACGCCCCGCCGCGCTCCGTTCCGCTACAAGCACTTCCATGGCGCGTTCGCCGACATTCTTTATGCCACCCAACGCATATCTGACCGCATGTTCGCCATGGGCGTTCGTCTCAACGGTAAATTCGGCTTCGCTTTGGTTAATGTCGGGCGGATGGCACACGACCTCTAAGCGGCGCATGTCATCCATGAATATCGCAAGCTTGTCCGTCTGATGCATGTCGAAACACATGGATGCTGCGAAGAACTCTTCCGGATGATGGGTTTTCATCCATGCTGTTTGATATGCAAGCACGGCGTAGGCCGCGGCGTGGCTCTTGTTGAAACCATATCCGGCAAATTTGTCGATCAAATCGAACAGCTCATTTGCCCGGTTGGGCGGAATGGCATGGGTGGCGCAGCCGGTGACAAAACGTTCGCGCTGCGCGTCCATTTCGGCTTGAATCTTCTTACCCATCGCACGGCGGAGCAAATCTGCTTCGCCAAGGCTGTATCCCGCCAATATCTGGGCGGCCTGCATAACCTGTTCCTGATAGACGAAGATCCCGTATGTTTCGTTCAATACAGGCTCAAGCAGCGCGTGCGGATATTCGATGCTCTCCTCGCCATTCTTGCGTCGACCGAACATCGGTATATTGTCCATTGGGCCCGGGCGGTAGAGCGAGACGAGCGCGATAATATCGCCAAAATTGGTGGGCTTAACCGCAGCAAGCGTGCGCCGCATCCCTTCGGATTCCAGCTGGAACACGCCGACAGTGTCGCCGCGTTGCAGCAATGCATAAACGGCCGGGTCGTCATGCGGCAAAAGCCCAAGGTCAATATCGACCCCACGCTTCGCCAACATCTGTGTCGCTTTTTGCAGAACGGAAAGCGTCTTCAGACCCAGAAAGTCGAACTTCACAAGCCCCGCACTTTCGACATATTTCATGTCGAATTGTGTGACGGGCATATCTGAACGCGGGTCGCGATATAAAGGCGCAAGCTCGGACAATTCACGGTCGCCGATAACCACACCGGCGGCGTGCGTTGAACTGTGGCGCGGCAGGCCCTCAAGCTTCATGGCAAGATCAAACAAGCGCTTCACTTGCGCGTCGCGGCGATATTCCTCACGCAATTCGGCGACGCCCGCCAGTGCGCGCTGCAAATCCCATGGATCAGCCGGAAGATTTGGTACCTGCTTGCACAGCCGGTCCACTTGGCCATAACTCATTTGCAGAACGCGCCCGGTATCGCGCAGAACAGCGCGGGCTTTCAGCTTACCAAAGGTGATGATCTGCGCGACTTGGCGTGTGCCATATTTTTTCTGCACATAACGGATCACTTCTCCGCGCCGCGTTTCGCAGAAGTCGATATCGAAATCCGGCATGGAAACACGGTCGGGGTTCAAGAAGCGTTCGAACAGCAAACCAAGCTTTATGGGATCAAGGTCCGTAATGGTCAGCACCCACGCGACGAGCGAACCCGCGCCTGACCCACGGCCGGGCCCCACGGCGATGTCCTGTTCCTTTGCCCATTTGATAAAATCGGCAACGATCAAGAAATATCCGGAAAAGCCCATCGAGCAAATAACGTCCGCTTCAAACGTCAGCCGATCGAAATAGACTTGGCGCGTTGCTTCATCGGTAATGCCTGCGGTCTCAAGACGCTGCAACAGCCCCAAACGGGCGTCCTCACGCAACTGCGCATCCTCCGCCGTTCGATCACCTGCGAGGCTTGGCAAGATTGGGTTTCGATATGGCGCCAGTGCAGCGCAGCGCTGGGCAATTACTAGCGTGTTGGCCAAAGCCTCAGGCACATCGGCGAACAACGCGCCCATTTGCTTGCCGGTCTTGATCCATGTCTCACGGCTGCTCCGCCGCCGGTCTTGGCTTTCGACATATTCGCCATCGGAAATGCATAGCATTGCGTCGTGCGCATCGAAGAAATCCGGTTCGGCAAAAAATGCGGGGTTCGTGGCAACCATTGGAATGTCGCGGGCATAAGCGAGATCAATCAACGCTTCTTCCGCTGCTTCTTCACGGCTGTCATTGCGGCGACTTAACTCAATATACAGCCGCTCCGGAAACAAGGCTTGTAAGCGCGATAGATATTCCCCCGCGGCATTGTTTTGGCCGTCGCTCAGCAGCTGCGTTACGGCACCTTCCGCGCCGCCGGTCAGCGCAATCAGGCCATCGGAAAATGGCGCAAGCTGTTCGAGCGTAACATGCGCGTCCAAATCTTCGGGACGATCAAGATGCGCCATGGAAACCAGACGGCACAGATTATTATATCCGCTTTCGTCCTGCGCAAATAATGGCAACCAGTCGCGGATGAACTTGCCGTCGCTTGTCGGCCGCCGAACGCCAAGGAGCGCGCCGATGATAGGCTGCACGCCCTTTGACTTTGCGCCATCCTGAAAAGGCATAACGCCATAGAGACCGTTGCGGTCGCAAATCGCAATCGCCGGAAACCCTAGCTTTTTTGCCGCTTCACCAATCGCCTTGGGCTCGATTGCGCCTTCCAACATGGTGTAAGCGGAAAATACGCGCAAAGGGACGAAGGGCACATAGGACATAAAGCTATGTTAGATGACTCGCCGGATTCGACAATCCAACTTTTCGGCTAATCTGTGGACAATCAGGCAGGCTGCGCAAGAAGCTTTTCGATGTCCTTGGCCAGCGCTTCGGGTTTAACTTGCGGGCCATGGCGGGCAACCACATTGCCCTTGCGATCGACCAGAAATTTGGTGAAGTTCCATTTGATACCGCGCGACCCCAACAGGCCAGCTTGCTGTTGTTTGAGATAATGCCAAAGCGGATCTTCATTGTCGCCATTGACATCAATTTTGGACGCTAAAGGGAATGACACATCATAGGTCAGAGAACAGAAATTCTTGATCTCTTCCTCGTTGCCCGGCTCCTGCGCGCCAAACTGATTGCACGGGAACGCCAATATCTCCAGTCCCTGATCCTTATATTGCCGATACAGCGCCTCAAGCCCCTTATATTGCGGGGTAAAGCCACATTTCGACGCGGTATTGACGATCAGCAAAACCTTACCAGCATGCGCCGCCATGGCTTCGCTTGCGCCACCGGGCATTTTGACCGAAAAATCGTAAACTGACATCATCTATCCCCTTGAGCTTAAGCTAATCTTCCGTCCTTTAGCCGCACAACGCGGTCCATTTTGGCGGCAAGGCGCTCATTATGCGTCGCGACAATGGCAGATGAGCCCTGCTCTCGGACCAATGCCATGAACTCACCCAGCACAATGTCGGCGGTGTGTTCGTCCAGATTACCCGTCGGTTCGTCTGCCAGTACCATTTTAGGGCGGTTCGCAAGCGCCCGCGCGACGGCAACCCGTTGCTGTTCGCCGCCGGAGAGTTTGGACGGCCGGTGGTGAAGCCGCTCAGAAAGCCTAAGTTGCGTGAGCAAATGGGTCGCGCGTTCAACGGCATCTTCGGGCGTTGCGTCGGCAATCAATTGCGGAAGGACGACATTCTCAAGCGCGTCGAAATCGGGCAGCAAATGGTGGAACTGGTACACAAACCCAAGCTTTTGCCGGCGTATTTCGGTTTGACGATCAACGCCTGCCGAACTAACTTCTTCACCATCCAATTTGATGGAACCCGAAAAGCCGCCCTCAAGCAAACCGACCGCCTGAAGCATGGTTGATTTCCCGGAGCCCGACGGGCCAAGCAAGGCCACAAGCTCGCCCTTGCCAACAACGAGGTCGACACCGCGTAGCACTTCTATGGTGACATCGCCCTGCACAAATTTGCGGCGCACATCGACGAGTTCAACGACATTATTCATAACGCAACACCTGAACTGGATCGGTACTCGCCGCCTTTAGCGCGGGGTATAAGGTGGCAAGGAAGCTGAACAGCAGCGCCAGCCCACAAATCGCCAGCACTTCAACGGGGTCGGTTCGCGAAGGCAGCTCGGCGAGAAACCGGATCGATGGGTCCCACAAATTTTGCCCCGTAAGAAGCTGAATGAAATTGACCACCGACTGCCGGAAATACAGGAAGATAGCGCCCAATATCAGGCCAAGCACAATACCGGACGACCCGATCAACAAGCCCACGGTCATGAATATCCGCAAGAGCGACTTTCGTGACGCCCCCATCGTCCGCAATATTGCAATGTCCCGCGTTTTGGCCCGCACCAGCATGATAAGCGATGACAAGATGTTAAACACGGCAACCAGTACGATGATCGAAAGCACGACAAACATCGCGACGCGCTCAACCGCCAGCGCCTCAAACAAAGATGCGTTCATGCTTTTCCAGTCGACGATAAGGCCTTTGTTTTCCAGTTTAGGCAAAAGCGGCGCCAGAATCTCATTCACCTTGTCAGGATTTTCGGTCTTGATCTCGATCATGCCGATTTCGTCACCCAACAGCATGAGTAGCTGTGCCCGTTCGATGGGCATTATAACGAACGCCTTGTCATAGTCGTAAACGCCCACTTCAAAGATCGCAGCGACTTCGTACGAAATTTCCCGCGGGACCGTGCCGAAGGGCGTCGTCCGCCCCGCAGGGTTGATGATCGTAATGCTATGCCCGACCTGAACCCCCAAATTTTGGGCAAGACGCGAACCGATAGCGACCTTGTCGTCGTAGGAACTCAACGCCCGCAAGCTTCCGGCGACCGTCTTCCCCTTTAGCGTTTCGTTCTTCAGTATGTCATTCACCGACATTCCACGCGCCAGAATCGCTTCTACCCGGCCATTGAAGGTGGTGAGCAATGGTTGTTCAATTAACGCAGTGGCGTCGGTCACGCCGGGCGTCTTTTCGACATCGTTCAAAATCTGACGCCAGTCTTGAAGCCGACCGCCATATCCCTGAACAACGGCATGGCCGTTCAGGCCAACAATCTTGTCGAATAATTCAGCGCGAAAGCCGTTCATGACGCTCATGACGATGATGAGCGCCGCTACACCAAGGGCAACCGCAACAAGGCTAATACTTGCGACGAGGAAGATGAAACCTTCACCTTTGCCCGGCAATAGATACCGGCGCGCCACCATGCGTTCATATCGCGACAATATCATGTGCGGTCACTCGTCAATGTTATTGGCATATCCGGTTCTTAGGTTCCACCATGAGGACTGGCAAGCATTGTTGCAGTTGCGCAACAGCCTTTGAAAAAGCGTTCGGCGGAGTGTGGTTCCAATTGCAAAGCTAACCGCAAAGGAAGATGACATCATTGAATTCGTCGAGAGCCTGTAAAGGCCGATGGTTCAGGGGGAAAATCAGACCCGCCGGTGGGGACCGGCAGAGGACTGAAACTACGCGCTAGCAAAGCTGCAGAGCGAGGCCGTTCGGAAATATCCGGGCGGCCTTGTTTTTTGCGCCTTCATTTTTCGATGCATTTTTTCATCTTGCAATTTTGTGGGCGCTCCCCATCTCATGACGCGGAGGCCGCAAGGCTCCAAAACGACATAGCTGACCGCTGCTCTTGCGGGGTTGGCATACACCAAATTGCTTGATGGAGAATTTGATATGCAACGTTTTGATTTTACACCGTATCGCCGGAACACTGTCGGTTTTGACCGCTTGTTTGAACTGCTCGAAAACACCGGACGCGCAGCCACAAATGAAAACTATCCGCCTTTCAATATCGAACGCACCGGCGAAAATGGCTATCAAGTCACCGTCGCAGTTGCCGGGTTCAAGTCCGAAGAGATCGATATTGTTGCGCAGCAGAATCTGTTGATCGTCACGGGCAGCAAGCACGCTGAAGGCAACGATAATCGCGATTTTCTGCACATGGGCATAGCGAGCCGCAATTTCGAACGCCGCTTCCAACTTGCGGACCATATTCATGTGACCGACGCTGATATGGCCGATGGTCTTTTGATTATATCGTTAGTGCGCGAAGTGCCGGAGGCATTGAAGCCACGCAAGATCGCAATTGGCGGCAAAACCGCAGCTAATGTCATCGAACACGCAGATAGCGCCAAGAAAAAAGGCACCAACGCAGCCTAAACATATTTGGGGCGGCCGATTGCTCGTCCGCCCCTTCAAATGTTATTAGCTCGGCTCGCAATGGGTCCGCACGGCTGTGAATGGGGTTTGGACGTTGTTTACCGGTCCAACTTCATTGATTCAGACGCGCCGATGAAAGCCTATCGAATCGCTACACCAGTCGGCTTTGTTTCACCGCAGCAGCAACGAAACTCGCAAACAACGGGTGCGGTGCAAAGGGACGCGATTTCAGTTCTGGGTGGAACTGCACGCCGATAAACCAAGGGTGATCTGGGCGCTCTACGATTTCTGGTAGCTCACCGTCGGGTGACATCCCGCTAAACACAAGGCCACCCTGTTCCAAAGCAGTCTTGTAATGGACATTAACCTCATAGCGGTGGCGATGCCGTTCAGAGATGTCCTGCGTGCCGTAAATGCCCGCGACATGACTGTTTCCAGCCAACTTCGCATCATACGCACCAAGGCGCATCGTGCCGCCCAGATCGCCGCCCGTTTCTCGCTTCTGGATGCCCTCTTCGCTCATCCATTCGGTGATGATACCAACAACAGGTTCGGTGGTCGGGCCAAACTCCGTGCTTGATGCGCCGGAGATGCCCGCGGTGTTCCGCACGCCTTCAATGCACGCCATCTGCATGCCGAGACAAATGCCAAAGAACGGCACTTCACGCTCACGGGCGAATTTCACCGCCGCAATCTTACCTTCGGAACCACGCTCGCCAAAGCCGCCGGGGACGAGAATTGCATTCATCGGTTCAAGCGCGGCGGCAATGTCATGTTCCGATTGCTCGAACAGTTCAGCGTCGATCCACTTGATATTCACCTTTACGCGGTTTGAAAGCCCGCCATGCGTTAGTGCTTCATTCAAGGATTTATATGCGTCGGCAAGGCCAACATATTTACCGACAACACCTATAGTGACTTCACCTTCGGGGGTTAGCTGACGGTCAATGATATCATCCCAGCGGCTAAGATCAGGCTCACCGTCTGATTCCAGCCCGAACGCGCGCAGGACTTCATTATCCAAGCCTTCGGCATGATATTGCAGTGGAACCGCGTAAATGCTTTTCGCATCCAAGGCAGGAATAACCGCCTCTTTCCGCACGTTACAAAATGCAGCGATTTTCGCGCGCTCATTTTCCGGCAACGGATGTTCGCAACGGCACAAAAGAACATCAGGCTGAATGCCCAATGATGTAAGTTCGCGCACGCTGTGCTGCGTCGGTTTGGTCTTTAACTCGCCTGCCGCCGCAATATACGGAACAAGCGTAACATGCACGGACAAGGTAAGTTCGCGGCCAAGCTCGTTCCGCAGTTGGCGAATGGCTTCGATGAACGGCAGCGATTCAATGTCGCCAACCGTTCCGCCAATTTCGCACAACACGAAATCAAGGTCTTGCGTATCCGCCTTGGCGAATTCCTTGATAGCATCCGTCACATGCGGAATGACCTGAACCGTCGCGCCGAGATAATCCCCGCGACGTTCCTTTTGAATGATGGTCTGATAAATGCGACCCGACGTTATGTTGTCGGATTGCCGCGCAGAAACGTCGGTAAAGCGTTCATAATGTCCAAGGTCGAGGTCGGTTTCCGCCCCGTCATCGGTCACATAGACTTCGCCATGCTGATAAGGCGACATCGTGCCCGGATCAACATTGAGATAAGGATCGAACTTCCGGATTCGAACGCGGTATCCGCGCGCCTGCAAAAGGGCAGCAAGCGATGCTGCCATAAGACCTTTGCCAAGCGAGGAGACCACGCCACCGGTGATAAAAATGAACCGTGTCATGGGAGAAAAGGCTTAAGACAAGTTTGCGGTAAAACACAAGCGAACGAATCCGTTCACCGAAAAATAACCTGTGCAAAAAACGTTTTTTGGTGCCGAAGCGATTATTTATCGAGCGGAACTTCTGATGCCGGCGCCGCCGAAGCTGCTGGCGCAGTCGTCACAGGTGCGGTTGGAGCCGCAGGCACTTCAGTACGCTCAAGGCTGCTATCGATTTCGCCCGTGCCACCTTTTTGCGCAGCAACGAAAGCCAAGGAAATCGAAAGGATAATAAACAAGGTCGCCAAAATGGTGGTGGTACGCGTCAGAAAGTCGGCTGCACCACGTGCGGACATCAATCCCGATGGGCTTCCGCCCATTCCCAAACCGCCGCCTTCAGACCGCTGCATCAAGATAACGCCAACAAGCGAGGCTGCTACAATAGCCTGAACGACGATAAGAAAATGGAAAATGCCCATGATGAATTCCGAATAATGAAAGGCAATAAGCTGCCGGTTGTTGCGCCCACATAGCGAGCGCATGACTGTTCTTCAATGCTATTCGCCGAAAGCTTGCGCTGCGGCTAAAATGGGCTCGAATTTCGCGCAGGTCAGACTTGCGCCGCCAATCAATCCGCCATCGACATTTTCGACCGCCAAAAGCTCGGCCGCATTGTCTCCGTTCATGGAACCGCCATCTAAAACTCGAACGCCGTTACCGACCGGGCCATAGCGATCGACCAATGCGGAACGAATGGCGCCGTGCATTTCCCGTACATCCGCCATTTCCGGAATACGCCCGGTGCCAATGGCCCAAACGGGTTCATACGCGACACTCAACCATTCGCCAGATATGTTCTGCGGCAATGAACCTGCAACTTGCCCTAAAACAATATGTAGCGCCTTGCCTGCGTCCCGCTCAGCCAGCGTTTCCCCGACGCAGATAATGACTTTCAGGCCCGCCTTGTGCGCGGCTTCAGCCTTTGCCAGCACATCATGATCCTGCTCATGCTGTGCGGCGCGGCGTTCGCTGTGTCCGACGATTGTCAAAGACGCCCCCGCGTCGACCAACATATCCGCCGACACACATCCGGTATGCGCGCCGGATGGCTGCATGTGGCAGTCTTGCCCTCCGATTGTGAAGCCTTGTACATTATCACACGCACGGCTGATGAGGGTTGCTGGCAAACATAATGCGGGCTCGACAGCGGAATAGTTCAGAGATTTTTCTGCGATTGCGGCAATTTCGGCTAAATCGCTCGACACGCCGTTCATTTTCCAGTTTCCGACAATCAACTTACGCATGCCATTATCCTATCTGCAGGGTTTGCGAATCCTGATAAGGCTCTGGCATGGTTTCGACAATCGGAGCAAGTCTATCCCTTGATTGCCAAAGCCTTGCCGCCTAAAGCGTCTCGCAACAATCGGCACAGTCCGTGATATCAGGAAATTGCAATTCATGATTACCTCCATTCGTTCGCTCATTAACTCCAAATTCGGCGCAATTTTCGCTTTGGTTTTCGTCGGGATGGTTGCCATTGCCTTTGCGCTTGGCGATGTGTCCGGATCAGTCAGTTTTGGTGGCTTGAGTGGCGGCAACGTTGCACGTGTGGGTGACCGCAACATCACATTGGGTGAACTGAACGATGCGCTCGATAATCGCTTAAAGGCGGAACGTCAGAATAATCCGACGCTTGATATGGTTGGTTTTGTGGAAAGCGGCGGATTGGATTCAACGCTCGACCAACTGATCAATCGCTACGCCATCACTGTATTCGGTGAAGAATATGGTGTCGCCGTCAGCAAACGCCTTGTGGATTCGGAAATTCGCAAAATACCCGGCGCCATGGGGCTTGATGGTAAGTTTAGCACAGACGCCTTTCGCGCCTTTGCCCAACAAATTGGCGTAAGTGAAAAAGCCATCCGCGACGATCTGACGCAGAATTTGTTTGCGCAACAAATCTTGCCGGCTGCGGCAAGCGGTCCTGCGGCGCCCGATGGCATGGCTCTGCCTTATGCATCGTTGATGCTTGAACAGCGTGCGGGACAAATCGCTTCGATTCCCGCCTCCGCATTTTTGCCAAAGGCGCCTCCAAGCGCAGCGGCACTCAACAAATTCTATGCAGACAACGCCGCGAAATTCACGATCCCTGAAAAACGGGCAATTAGCTACGCGATCTTTGACAAGACTATCATTGCAGGCCGCGCAAAACCGACGGAAGCGGACATCACGGCCTATTATAAAGCCAATGCTGCAAAGTTTGCCGCATCGGAAAGCCGCAACGTCAGCCAGATGATCGTGCCAACGGAAGCCGCTGCCAAATCGGTTATTAGCCAGGTCGCGGCGGGCAAATCATTAGCCGACGTCGCCAATGGCTTGGGACTTTCCGTAACGACAACCGCCAACGTCACCAAAAGCAGCCTGGCGAACACTGCGACCGCTGCGGTTGCCGACGCGGTCTTTACCGCAAAGCAGGGTACATTGGCAAAGCCAGCGCGCGGCAAGCTGGGATGGACCGTTGCACGCGTCGACAGCGTGAACAATGTTGCTGCAAAATCACTTGCGGCTGCCCGCGCAGAAATTGAAAAAGAACTTTTGCAAACGCGCAGCGAAGAAATGCTGACCGAGATGACTTCGGAAATCGAAGATGCATTTGCCGATGGCGGGACGATAGCTGACATTGCAAAGCAAAACGGCCTGTCCGTGAATACCTCGCCAAAATTGCTGGCGACTGGTCAGGATATCTCCAACCCGGCATATAAGCCTATTCCGGAAATGCAGGTCATTCTGCCCGCAGCATTCCAAATGGAAACCAGCGGTGAAGCCCAATTGATCGAGTTGGTACCCGGCGAAAAATTCGCGATGATCGCCGTTGCCGATTTCGACGAAGCAGCGCCGCCACCGCTTGGTGATGTCCGCGCCTTGGTTCAGCAACAATGGGCGTTTTCCGAAGGCGCAAAAGGTGCCCGCGCTGCTGCGGACCGTTTGCGTAAGCTGGTCGATAGCGGCCAACCGCTTCAGGCTGCACTTGCGGCGGCCAATGTTCAGGGTGCCCAGATTGAACGGCTGACCGGCACGCGCGCGGATCTCTATCGCGAGGGCCAGCCCGTGCCGCCGCCATTGTCGCTCATGTTCGCTATGAAAAAAGGTACAGCCAAAATCATACAGGCAGGCGGCGACCGCGGATGGTATGTGGTGTACCTGACCGACGTCATCAAAGGCAACGCCAGCGGCAATGCGGACCTGCTTCGTGCCCGCAAGCAAGAGCTTTCCGGTATATTGCAGCAGGAATATGCTGCACAGCTGATCGTCGCTGCATCGAAAGATGCCGGTGTTGAAAAAAATGAAGACGGGATCGCCGAAGTGCGCACTCGCCTAACCAACCGTGATGGCAACTAAACCTGAACTCATATGGCGCAAGCGCATTGCTGATACCGAAACGCCGGTATCAGCGGCGCTGAAGCTGTTTGTTCCGGAACGCGGTGATTTCATTCTGGAATCGGTCGAAGGCGGCGAAGCGCGCGGGCGGCATAGCCTGATTGGTATCGCACCCGATCTGGTGTTCCGCGCGGCCGGCGATAGAGCCGAAATCAATAGTCAGTGGATGACTGACCGGACCGCTTTTGCGCCCTCTCCTTTGTCATCATTGGATGCGTTACGCGCGCTCGCTGCGGACTGCCGCATGGATGTTCCCGAAGAGCTGCCGCCTGCCCTCGCCTGCTTGGTGGGCTATTTTGGTTACGAGACAATTGGCCTCGTTGAAAAGCTACCGCGCGCACCGCAATCGGCGCTTGAGCTGCCTGACATGCTGTTCGTCCGTCCAACTGTCATATTGGTCTTCGGCGCGGTGCCCGTATCCGAAGAACGCGAAATCAAGCTTACACCCGTATTGCCCGAGGGCCGCTATGCCCAGATGGTTGCGTCGGCCAAAGACTATATTGAGGCAGGCGATATATTTCAGGTCGTGCTTGCCCAGCGTTTTACTGCACCGTTTGATCTGCCGCCTGTGCATTTGTACCGCGCCTTGCGCCGGATTAATCCTTCGCCTTTTCTCTACTTCATCGATCTTCCCGGCTTTGCGCTGATCGGTTCCAGTCCCGAGATATTGGTCCGCGCACGCGGCGGCGAAGTGACAATCCGGCCAATCGCTGGAACGCGTCCGCGCGGCAAGAGCAGCATTGAAGACGCTGAAAACCGTGCCTCATTATTGGCTGACCCCAAAGAGCGCGCCGAACATCTGATGCTGTTGGACTTGGGCAGAAACGACGTTGGCCGCGTTACCAAAGGTGGCAGCGTCACCGTAACCGACAGCTATATGGTCGAATTTTACAGCCATGTGATGCACATCGTTTCCAACGTTGTTGGGGAGCTTGCTGACGATAAAGACGCCATCGACGCTTTGTTCGCAGGCTTTCCCGCCGGCACCGTTTCAGGTGCACCCAAGGTGCGCGCCTGCGAAATTATTGCCGAACTCGAACCCGAAACCCGCGGCGCCTATGCGGGCGGCGTTGGATATTTCTCGCCCAATGGCGATATGGACAGCTGCATCGTTTTGCGGACTGGCATCGTCAAAGACGGCGTCCTCCATGTACAGGCCGGCGCCGGTATCGTCGCGGACAGCAACCCCGAATATGAACAGCGCGAGTGCGAGGCAAAAGCGGGGGCGCTGATTGCGGCTGCGCGTGAGGCTTTTCGTGTCGCGGGTGAAGCAAAATTCGGACAGTAGCTTGACGACTACGGAAAGGTCGTTAGCTAGTATTCATGCGTAAATTTCTGATAGCTTCACTGGCATTATTGTCGGCAATTCATACTCCGGCCAAAGCTGATGTTGCGTCACCCGCAGAGGCAGACGCTGTCTTCGCAAACTTTACCTTTACCAATGGCGAGCGTCTGTCCGAAGTCAAAATTCATTATACAACGCTCGGGACGCCAAAGCGCGACGCGAAGGGTAACGTCACCAATGCCGTGATGATCCTCCATGGCACCGGCGGCACGGGGCATCAGTTCTTTCAGCCACAATTTGCGGGTGAACTTTTCGGCCCAGGCCAAGTGCTCGACACAACCAAATATTTCATCATTTTGCCGGACAATATCGGCCACGGAAAATCGACGAAGCCAAGCGATGGCCTTCGGATGGCATTTCCTAAATATGACTATGCCGACATGATCGCGGCGCAGCACCGGTTGGTGACCGAAAAGCTTGGCGTGAAAAAGCTGAAGTTAATCCTCGGGACCTCAATGGGTTGCATGCACGCATTTATGTGGGGAGCGACCTACCCCGACGCCGTCGAGAAGCTTGCACCATTTGCATGCCTTCCTGTCGAGATCGCCGGACAAAATCGCATGTGGCGCAAGCTTTCGATGGATGCGATCAAAGCTGACCCGACCTGGAACAATGGCAACTACACCGCACCACCATTGGCCGGACTGCGCACGGCAGCGAGCCTTAACCTAATAGCGGGCGCAAATCCGTTAGCGTTGCAGGCGCAATATCCGACCCGCGCCACCGCTGAGGCGTTTACAGATGAAGCCTTCGCGCGGATCGTTACCCGCAACGATGCAAATGACATCATCTATCAGTTGGATTCATCGCGGAACTACAACCCTTGGCCAACGCTTGAATCGATCAAGGCGCCGACATTATGGATTAACTCGGCCGATGATTTCATCAACCCGCCCAATTATGGCATCACGGAAACTGCCGTGAAACGGATGCCAACGACAAAGTTCATCCTCATCCCTGCGTCTAAAGAAACAAAGGGCCATGGAACGCATAGTTGGGCCAAATTCTGGAAGGACGAACTGGCAAAATTGCTTGCGCAATAGTGCCTCTTCCAACCGCGGGTTAAAGCCGCTAGGGCGTCGCCCATGATCCTTGTCATCGACAATTACGACAGCTTTACATGGAACCTCGTCCATTATCTGATGGAGCTTGGCGCTGAGGTTGAGGTTGTCCGCAACGATGATATGTCGGCGGCACAAGCTTTGTCGTCGGGTGCAGAGGCTTTTCTCATTTCGCCCGGGCCGAAAACGCCGAATGAAGCGGGCGTGAGCCTTGAACTCGTCGCGGCTTGTGCAGAGGCTGGAAAGCCGTTGCTGGGCGTTTGCTTAGGCCACCAGACCATTGGCCAGCATTTCGGCGGCACCGTTGCGCGCGGCGGATTGATGCACGGCAAAACGTCGCCGGTCACACATGACGGGACCGGATTGTTTAAAGGCCTACCGTCACCGTTTCAGGCAACCCGCTATCATTCGCTTATCGTCGAAACCGTCCCGTCGAGCCTTGTCGTGAATGCAACCAGCGATGACGGCCATGTCATGGGCTTTCGCCACGCGACGCTGCCGATCCACAGCGTTCAATTCCATCCCGAAAGCATTGCCACGGAACATGGCCATGCGATGCTGGCCAATTTTATGCGCATTGCCGGTATGGCAGTGAAGGAACGAGCATGAACGCCTTTGGTCCCCTGCCCGACCCGCAGCATCTGTTTGACCATGACGAGGCCGCACAGGCATTTGCGGACATCCTTGATGCACGTGCATCGGAAGATGAAATACAGGCGTTCCTCATTGCGCTCACCGCGCGCGGCGAGACTATGGTGGAAATTGCCGCCGCTGCGCAAGCCATGCGCGACCGGCTGATCCCTATTGATGCACCTGAAGGAGCTATCGATGTGTGTGGCACGGGTGGTGACGGGCATCATACGCTTAATGTTTCCACCGCCGTGTCAATCGTGGTCGCGGCGTGCGAGGTTCCTGTTGCAAAGCATGGCAATCGCGCTGCCTCTTCAAAGGCCGGAGCGGCAGATACGCTTGAGGCCCTCGGCCTCGACATGGAACGCGCCGGACGCATGGCGGAAGACACGCTGAAAGACTTAGGCATTTGCTTTCTGTTCGCAGCCAACCATCATCCCGCGATGAAGCGGATTCAACCGATCCGCCAACGCATCGGGCAACGCACGATTTTCAATCTGATGGGTCCGCTTGCCAACCCGGCACGCGTAAAACGCCAGCTGATCGGCATTGCGCGGCCTGCATATGTCCCCGTTTATGCCGAAGCACTTCATCACCTTGGCACCGAACATTCGCGGATCATTTCGGGCGATGAAGGCCTTGACGAATTAAGCTTGGCCGGCGGCAACGAAGTCGCCGTGGTCGAACCCGAAGGTGTCCGTTTCCAGCGCACCACCGCAGCCGATGCCGGCCTACCCGTGCATCCGGTCGACGCCATTCGCGGCGGCGATGCGCAGCATAATGCGGCTGAACTGCGCAAATTGTTGCTGGGCGAACATGGCGCGTATCGCGACGCCGTATTGTTCAATGCCGCGGAGGCGTTGTTGGTGGCTGGCGTAGTTGAAACCATGCCCGATGGGGTTGAAGAGGCCGCAGAGGCAATCGACAAAGGCCTTGCCAATGCGTTGCTGAACTGTTGGGTGAAATATTGATGGCCGACAAGCTTGCAGAAATCTGCGCGACGAAGCGCACGGAAGTGGCCGAACGCAAGCCGAAGGGCGTGTCGCATTGGCCTGCCCCATCCCCGCCGCGTGGCTTTGAAGCGGCGCTGCGTTCCAAAAGCGCATCTGGCATTGCGTTGATTGCGGAAATCAAAAAGGCGAGCCCATCGAAAGGCCTCATCCGCGCAGATTTCGATCCTGCAGCACATGCAAGTGCCTATCAGGCGGGCGGTGCGGCTTGCCTGTCCGTATTAACCGACGCGCCGTATTTTCAGGGGCATGAGGATTATCTCATCGCTGCGCGCAGTGCCTGCGACCTGCCGGTCATCCGAAAGGATTTCATGGTCGACCCATGGCAGTGCGCCGAAGCACGGCAAATGGGCGGTGATGCCATACTGATTATCGTCGCGGCATTGGATGATGTTGCCATGATTGAAATCGAGGATGCGGCTTTTGCTGAGGGACTGGATGTCCTTGTTGAAGTGCATGATGAGGCCGAATTGGACCGTGCGCTTATGCATCTGAAATCGAAATTGGTCGGCGTGAACAACCGCAATTTGAAGACATTTGAAGTCGACTTGGCGACAACAGAGCGTTTGGCAAAATATGTGCCTGCCGACATTTTGTTGGTGTGCGAAAGTGGTATTTCGACGCATGCCGATTGCCAACGGATGGCCTCATCTGGGGTCAACACATTCCTGGTCGGCGAAAGCCTTATGCGTAACGCCGATGTTCAGCTAGCCACACAGCGGTTATTGACAGGACATGGTTGATCTAACGCATCTGGGTGCCGATGGCGCCGCACATATGGTCGATGTGTCGGCCAAAGCGGACACCGCCAGAGAGGCTGTTGCCGAAGGGCGCATCACCATGTCCGCAGAAGCGCTTGACGCTGTGCGCGCGGGCAATATCAAAAAAGGCGATGTGCTGGGGACGGCGCGGATTGCCGGCATCATGGCGGCTAAAAAGACGAGCGAACTCATACCGCTTTGCCACCCGCTCATGCTGTCCAAAATTGCCATCGCGTTTGAATTTGAAGACCATGGCATTCGCGCAGAGGCACGTGTGCGGTTAAATGGTCCGACGGGCGTCGAAATGGAGGCTTTGACCGCTGTGTCCGTTGCCTTGCTCACATTGTACGACATGGCAAAGGCGCTCGATAAGTCGATGGTGATTTCCGACATACGATTGCTGTCCAAAACGGGCGGCAAATCGGGCGATTGGCACGCATGATTTCGGTCGCCGAAGCGCAGGCCAGATTGTTGGCGCTGGCTTCGCCATTGCCGTCTGTCGAACTGGAACTCACCAAGGCTGCGCGGCATTATCTGCACGGCACGCTCCATGCGAAACGCACACAACCCGCGGCCGATCTATCGGCAATGGATGGATATGCTTTATCATCCGCAGCGTTTCCCGGCCCTTGGTGTGTTATCGGTGAAAGCGCCGCAGGGCGGCCCTTTGCAGGCATATTGGAACATAACCAAGCCGTGCGCATCTTTACGGGTGCACATGTCCCCGCTGGTGCGGATACTATTTTAATTCAGGAAGACGCTGCGCGTGACGGCGACACGCTGATGGCCACGGCGAAGGATGCACTTGCACCGGGCATGCATATTCGCACGGCTGGTGGCGATTTTTCATATGGCGATACGGTCCTCACAACAGGGACCTTTCTGGAGGCTGGGCCGTGTGCGCTGGCGGCTATGGCTGGCCATGGCACCGTTCAGGTTGGCCGTTGGCCGCGTGTAACGATTGTTACGACAGGCGACGAACTCCTGCCTGCGGGCATAGAGTGCAGTCCTGCGCAGATACCATCATCCAACAGCCCGATGCTGCACGCGATGTTATCCAACCTGCCATGCGAAATCACGGATGCCGGCATAATTGTCGACAGGCTGACTGATCTGGAAACAAGGTTGAGCGCGCTTGCATCCACCACCGATATTATCGTCACAACGGGCGGCGCGTCGGTTGGCGACCATGATTTGGTGCAAACTGCGCTGCGCAATATTGGCGCAGATATAGATTTTTGGAAGGTCGCGATTCGCCCCGGAAAACCCGTGATGGCGGGAAAGATTGGAAACACAATATTGCTGGGTCTGCCGGGCAACCCCTCTTCGGCGTTCGTAACCGCCTTTCTGTTCCTGCTGCCGCTGATACGGCATATGGCGGGCAGCCTGTCGCCGTTTCCCGAAGTCTTTGAGGCAAAGGCCGACAACGCATTGTTTCCGGGCGGAAGCAGGACAGAATATCTTCGCGCCAGGGTCGAAGGCGCTGCCATCACAGCTTTCACCTCGCGGGATAGCGGTTTGGTCTCGCCGCTGTCGCACAGCAACGCGCTGATAATCCGTGTTGTAGACGCACCTGCCACGCCATCTGGCGCGGTTGTGCAATATCATCGGTTGTTCTGACCGCAACGCGCTTACGGTGCACAAATGTTCTTGACTTAACCGCATTTGTTCTCTAATCGTTCTTCTCATGTTCAACATGATGGAACCCTGAATATGCTCACAGCCAAACAGCATGAACTGCTTGTGTTCATTAACCAGCGACTTGATGAAAGCGGTATTTCCCCCTCATTTGAAGAAATGAAGGAAGCGCTCGATTTGAAAAGCAAGTCAGGTGTGCATCGGTTGATTGGTGCTTTGGAAGAACGCGGCTTTATCCGACGTCTTGCCAATCGCGCACGTGCTCTCGAAGTGATGAAACTGCCTGACGGCGGCAACTTGCGCAGCGATAATGTGACCAATCTTACCCCTGCCGTTGCCAGCAGCAAGGCGCAGGTGCATTTGCCGGTGGCTGCGAACGACGTCATGGAAATCCCGCTGCATGGCAAAATTGCTGCGGGTGTGCCGATTGAAGCGTTGGAAGGTCAAAGTTCCTTGTCGGTGCCGATGGCGCTGTTGGGCGCTGGCGAGCATTATGCGCTGGAAGTTTCCGGCGACTCGATGATCGAGGCGGGAATTTTGGATGGTGATTACGCCCTCATCCGTAAAGCCACCACCGCGCGCGATGGCGAGATTGTTGTAGCATTGGTGCACGGTGAAGAAGCCACGCTGAAATATCTGCGCCGCGAAGGTCAGCAAATCCGTTTGGATCCTGCCAACAGCACATATGAACCACAATATTATGCGCAGCATGAAGTTGAGGTACAAGGTAAGCTAGCGGGTCTATTGCGCAGATATCATTGATGTAAATCTGCGTTCTGCTGCGCAGCTTTGGCCGCTTGAACCCATGGCATATGCGCGCGGTTTTCGTTGACGGTTATCACGCGCTGTTCGGCCAAATAGATAGCAAGTCCGCCGGTCTGCTCTAACAGTCCGCGGTCTGCTTTAATCCATTTCGGCTGGCAGCTTTGCGGCAACCATCGGTCGCTCATGACGATGTCAACGCGCCTGCAGGCCGCGGCCATCTCCATGGCGGGGACCTGATAAGCCGTTCGCGTTGCCAATATTGTCCAAGTCCTGTTGTGCGCAGCTATCGATATAATGCAGTTATCAGATGTGCACCTTGCCCCCGGCCATTGTTCGATCGGTGTGGCGGCAGCATTGCTTCCTGCTTTTTCGGAGATCATGTCCCGAACAAAGTCGCCCGCCTTTCCGCGCAATAAAGAGACTTTTCCGTCGGCTGTAACGAGAGCCAGATGTTTTCCATCACCCGTGACCAATATATCGGGCCGTGGCGCCAAGATCATTCCCGCAATGCCAATAAGGAAAATCGGAATACCGGCATAGCGGATGTGCGTTTGGAGCAAGCCAAAAAGCAATGCCCCCGCCCAGAATGCTGCATAAGACCAGATGGGCATTTCAGGCATCATCGATACCGCACCGGGTAGACCGCTTACAAAATGTGCCAATGCCAATATGGCTAAAATTCCTTGTCCCGCCAGCCACCAGAATGGCCCGCCAAGACCGACCAAATCGAGGGCAAGCGCCAACGCCTCCAACGGCATAATCACGAAGGTCGTCATGGGTATCGCGACGACATTAGCAAAGGCACCCTACAGTCCTGTCTTATGAAAATGAAACAACGCGATCGGGGCCAAGATTATTTCGATAGCGAGCCCGGTGAGCACAAGTGAAACAACACCCCGGGCAAATCGATAAAGCGTCGGCTCGTCCCGCCTTTCGGTAAAGCGCTTCACCAGTGACAGTTCGTGAAGGATGACAATCGTGGCAACGGCGGCGAAGCTGAGTTGAAAGCTTGGCCGGGCCAATGCCTCTGGCCAGAATAGCAGGACAATCAACGCGCCAAATGCAACCAAACGCAGGGTAAGCGCCTCCCTGCCCAACGCCAGTGCCACGAGCACCTGAAGCGCGGCAATGCAGGAACGTATCGTGCGTATAAGCCAGTGCCCCCATTGCGGCAGCCGCCGCTGCGCAGATGGGGACCGAAATCCGCAACGCCAGCCATGACGACAATGACAGCAACCGGCTGACCGCGATAAAGATAAATCCAACGACTGCCGTGACATGAAGCCCGCTGATCGACAACAGATGCGCCAATCCGCTGTCCCGCATCGCTTGCGCATCTGCCTCGCTTATGTGCCCCTGATCCCCCGTCACAAGCGCCGCGCCAATGGCACCAGCATCAGGCGGCATGGATGCCAAAATATGCTGCGTAAGTTGCGCCCGCTTTACCGAAAACATTGCATTGGTTCTTGCCGGTTCAATCAAGGTTACGGTTCCTAATGCAGACCCGGTTGCGCCGATCTGCTGAAACCATGCACGGCGCGCAAAATCATATCCGCCCGGCAAGGTTGGCCCAGCAGGCGGCATCAATCTGGCCCGCAACCGAATGACGGCGCCCACCTGAAATGTTGATTGATATTGTTCGGGCGAAAGATTTACGCGGACGACCGGAGGCAATTCGCCCTTCCCATCCGTCGCAAGGCGCTGGCGAACAACCTCGCGCGCCGTGATATTCTCTACGGCTTCAATCCGCCCATAAAAATCCCCGATCCAAATTTTAGCCAGCACGGTTGCGCGACAGCCGCGGATTTCAGGCTAATGAGCCCAAAGCCAAGCAGAATGGAGACTGCCGCCATTGCCAAATGACGATCCCGATGCCTATGCCAACCGGCAACCACAAAGGCAGCTGATCGCGCTCCCGATCAAGCCAGTTTTCAAGGGCGCTAAACCACGTACGCCCCTCACCCAAGCGCGGCATATTGTTGAGGGTCAAAATGTCCGATATCCCCACCACAATCGCTGTCTAACACCAATATGGAGCGGGGCAAATAACGCACTAATTTTAAGCTATTGTTTGCCTTGACGACCGCTGAATTTCCTACCATTGGGCTAGGCAACGACAAAGCCATTTTCTCCCCATGAAATAGTGGCATTTGAAGGACCGAAAGCAGTCGCAAACGACGTTTTGAACGTTCTGTGTCTTAAACGGAAATATGCCCGGTTGGGCGGCCCGATATGTCGGGTAGCAATGTATGGAGTTTGAAAATGGCCGATAAAAACGCAACTCTTACCGTTGGCGAAAACAGCTTTGAATTGCCGATCATGAAAGGTTCGGAAGGACCCGACGTAATCGATATCCGCAAATTATATGCCGTGTCAGATCATTTTACGTTCGATCCCGGCTTTACGTCGACGGCAAGCTGCGAATCTGCGCTGACGTTCATTGACGGTGATGAGGGCATATTGTTGCACCGTGGTTATTCCATTGAAGAGCTTTCGGAAAAGTCCAGCTTCATGGAAGTATCATATCTGCTGTTGAATGGTGAACTGCCCAACAAGGCGCAGCTCGATCATTTCAGCCACACCATTTCACGCCACACGATGCTGCATGAGCAGCTGGCGACATTCTACCGCGGTTTCCGCCGCGACGCCCACCCAATGGCTATCATGTGCGGTGTCGTCGGCGCGCTGTCGGCATTTTATCATGATTCGACCGATATCAGCGATCCAACGCATCGCATGATTTCGAGCCATCGTTTGATTGCGAAAATGCCAACCATCGCCGCAATGGCGTATAAATATTCTGTTGGTCAGCCATTTGTTTATCCGGACAATAGCCTGTCCTACACCGGCAACTTCTTGCGCATGACCTTTGGCGTCCCTGCCGAAGAATATGTTGTGAACCCTGTCATCGAACGCGCGATGGACCGGATTTTCATCCTCCATGCTGACCATGAACAAAATGCTTCGACATCGACAGTACGCCTTGCGGGATCATCGGGTGCCAACCCCTTTGCATGTATTGCAGCGGGTATCGCCTGTCTTTGGGGCCCAGCGCATGGCGGCGCGAACGAAGCAGCGCTCAACATGCTGCGCGAAATCGGCACGCCGGATCGCATTCCGCATTATATTGAACGCGCTAAAGACAAAAACGATCCCTTCCGCCTCATGGGCTTTGGACATCGCGTTTATAAAAACTATGATCCGCGCGCGTCAGTCATGCAGAAAACGGTGCGTGAGGTTCTGACCGAGCTGAACATTACCGACCCAATCTTCGATGTTGCGATGCAGCTTGAAGAAATGGCGCTAAATGACCCATATTTCATCGAAAAGAAGCTGTTCCCGAACGTAGACTTCTATTCCGGAATCATTTTGTCGGCGATTGGTTTCCCGACGGAAATGTTCACTGTGTTGTTTGCACTATCCCGCACCGTGGGCTGGGTTGCACAATGGAATGAAATGATTTCCGATCCGGCACAGAAAATCGGCCGCCCGCGCCAATTGTACACGGGTCCAAACCACCGCCCATATCCGAGCCTAGACCAGCGTTAATTGTTGTGGAAGGCGGAGCGTGAATTTAGCGCCTCCGCCTTTTGCAGCCTCAACGGTAAGATCGCCCCCCATCGCGCGTGCCAGGCGGCGCGATATATAGAGGCCGAGCCCGCTCGCGCCGTCGCCGGTGCGTCCCAAACGTTCAAATTACGCAAAAATACGTTCGTGATACTCGGCGTCAACGCCGGCACCTTGGTCCGACACGGAAATATACGCAAATCCATCCTCGGCGCCGACTTCTACCTGAACATCCGTTCCGTCGGGCGAATATTGGATCGCATTGGTGATAAGGTTCAGCATGATCTGAAGCGCGCGCCTATATTCTGCTGTGGCCGTAACATATGTTTGGGTGTCAGGCAGCGTGATCGTCATGCGGTGATCTGCAGCCGTCAACGCCAGCAAACCAGCGGCGCGCCGCACAACATCGCCTAATTCGATATCATCCTGTGCGGTAAAAAAGCCGGGTCGCTCGACGGCTTCCAAATCGTCCAGATCCTCAACAGGGGCGGTGAGATGCCGCGCCGCATTGGCAATGATACGATGCAATGGTTGCCGCAGAACCGGCGCAAGCTGTTTCCCAAAAAGTGCGCCCGAAGATGATCTATCCGCCTGCGCAAAGTTAGCTACCTCAACCTTCCCGTGTTGGGTAAGGGACAGCGTATAGCCAGAAATCTGCCCAGCGCCGTCACGTTTGGCCTGCCCCCAAACCGACATACGAGCATCGTTGAGCGTTCGGACGCTCCGGCGACTGATCGGGAAAAACCTCTCAACATTCTGGAACGCTGGCATGGCGTCCGGGCCAAAAAGTCGGCCGAGTATGATTTTACTTGAAGAGCCAAAATCTGTATTTTTTACAATGCCTTCAACTGGTCCGCAGGCGTCAACAAGGCGCAAGGCTTGATCAAATCTAAGCGTGACCAGTTCTTGACCTTGATCAGGCCATATATCCCGCGACGTTGGCTTGACCGCAACATTATGAATTTTGCGCCAGCCCAAGATAGAAAGTTTGACGTCCTTGTTAAAAGGCTCGGCTTCAACCCACAGTTCAAGATTGTTTGGCCCATCCGCAACGCAGACAGGGCGCGCGAGCCGCATCCGAAGACCTGCGACCATTTGCGTAAGGCTAAGCAAGGCTGGGCACGCCAGCGTACCGCCCAGATTGCCACCTGCCCGAATATGAAGCTGCTGCAACGCGTCGTCGGCACGCAGCAAGATACCCGCAGACGACACCTCGCATGTGATAGCGCGTGTTAAGTTCATGTTCTGCCAGAACTTAAAAATAGCGACCGAGCAGATGACCAATCACAGATTTGCTGCCGGGCCATTTCAGGAATGAAATGTGTATACTCAGCCTCAAACAGCGCAGCTTCTCGGACAGAGAGTTTCTGAGAGCGCAAATCGATCATCGTCTGCAGAGCCGCATGCTCTGGAAAGCCGGCGGCGGCCAGCATGACCTTCATCGGAAATGCAGACTCAAAACCTATCAACCGAAGGATATGATCATGCCCGATATTCAGGTCCGCGCTGAGATAGGCCACGAAAAGGTAAACCCCGGCATGATGTGGATTAGACAGCGCGGCTCGATTTTCGTCGCCAAGAAAATACACAATCTTTCGGGCGGATGCCGGGGCTGTCTGCGCTTCGTCGTAGCTGGCAATCAATGCGCGCGCGTTATGGATGACGTTATCCGAATGGCTTCCGGATAACAGCTCAAGCGCGGCGACAATCCGCCAGCACATTTTGTGCAAAATCTCTGGGGGCAGCGTCAGATAAGACCGGCCCTGCGATCGCACTTGCAAGCTATCCGCGGCGAGCAACGCTTGTGCCGCTTCGATTACATGTGTGTCTGCATGGTCGAGCAACTCAACCGCCAATTGGGAAAACCCGCACCCAAGCCGTGCTATCAAATTATCTTCAGCAACACGCACGAGCGCGAAATCTACAATATCGGTTTTCCGCAAAAACCCGGATCGCGCAAGCAATGGTCCACAAGTCGATTCCGGGGTGGCGCCGTGCAACCTTGCTTCAATGTCACGCACGATCTGCAAAAGTTTTACTGAAACTGCGCTTATTGTGGCTTCCGACGGTGTGTGGACCGCTGAAGGAAAGATAATGGATGCGACGTCGTCGCACAGTGCATCAACATCGCGGGCATGGGCGCACGCGATTGAGAGCAAATCATCTTGGGGACCAAGTAAACCCTCCAAAGCCTATCAACTAACGTTCGTGGCGGCCTTTATAGGTTTTTTCGGTTAACGGCGTTTTAAGGCTGATCCGCCTTTTTATCGGGGCCGCTATCATAGCATGCGAACATAAACGTGCTTAGCTGCGCGACCATAATCCATTGCAGCGCATTGGCTAAACCAAGACCGGCTGTGCCGCCTAAAGCCAAAATGGACAGCAAGGCTGGCGACCGCAAAAGCCCGTCCGCCCAACGCGGCAACACGACATGCAAGCTAATCCATGCGATGGAGGCTACCGCAAACGCCGCAAATAGCGCGTCGTTCGTGTAGGAGGTGTCCATATACGCCGCGCCAAACATCGCAATAACAAGCATCGACAAGGTCACTGCCGTCAACTTGGGCATTTTCCCCTGCCCGTTCAGATCGTCAGTCGTTGCAAGACGCAGAGAATTGGTTGCGACAGCACCAAAAGCAGTGCCGGTTGCCGCCAAATCGAAGCCGGACACACCCAGCGCCACCGCGCCCAACGCAAATATCGGACCTGCAAATTTGACGAGCTTAAGCGCGATTGGACTTTGCCATATGATGGGAACCAATTTGGCGGATACTGGCCCCAAAACCCTAGCTTCAACGAAGCCCGGCTGACTTAAAACCCGCTTGCGTAAAATTTGCTTGTTCAGCTGGACAAAATCTTGCGGACCTTGGACGATGTTCAAGGTTCCGTTGTTAACATGTTGTTGCGACAAAAGTCTCAACGGCACATTCGCGAGGATGGCCTGGCGCAGCAGCGAGGAAATGATGCTCCAGTCTTCGGGTAGATCTTTCAGCGTCGCTATCGTGCTGGCCCCGACAATCGAGATACCGGCCCAGCGCGTATTCAAATCGATGCGCTCGAAAACGCTATTTTCGTCGCGCCCATCCACTGTAGCAACGAAGTTATCCGGCGATTTCGAAAGCGTTTCGACAAAGTCAGGCTGCACATATAGCTGCCCAGATTGAACCCAAACGCGGTCGTCGAGCTTCAAATAGCGCTGAATATCCGCACCTGTGCGGACGAAATCGACGAGGACGTTTTTCTGCCGCCATTGATCGGCCAAGGCCAGCATTGCGCCGTCCATATTTTCCACTTCAACGAGAAACCGTGAAATTCCCGCGCGGAAAAGCGTTTTGATCTGATACTCCACGAGCGAACCGCCCGCCAACTCGGTATTTGGCTTATCCATGGGCGCTCGCGACGCGGACACGTCGCCACCGGTAACGGAGAGCAACGCGACAGAGAGCTTTTCGGGAATGCGCTTGGACACCATAGGCCAGATATGAAGATTAGATGTCATTTGCCAATCAAAATCTACAAATATGGGGCAATCATTGCACAATGAAATGATCGCTATCGCATATAGCCTTGCTGAGCTTGCGAATGACACACGCAGTTCCGCCATTAAGGATGCTTCATCCCCCACGGCAGCCTTTAACGCTGTGTCAAATGCGCCATAATCCATCGACATTTTTCGGGGTTACAACAGATGGTGTTAAGTTTGCGTTTCTCTCTCGCAATAATGTGGTAAAAAGGGTTTATGACCACACGCTCAAAAATCGTCGGCTTGACGCAGCACATCTCGGACCAATCTTCGCACGACGATGTCGCGGCCGAAGCGCATGCGACAGCGGGTTCGCTTCCGGATGCTGCCGACACAGCAAATATTGAAGATATGTATGAATTTGAACAGCCCCAGCGTAGTGTTTTGGCATTTGTGGTGCCGACGATGCTTCTCCTCGCATTTGCGGGTTGGACTGCATTTTTCGCACTGACCTATTGGCCTGAGGCGCAATCCGGCCTCAACAACAATCGCATTGTTGAACTCATTGTGCGTTGGGCCGTCCCTGCATTGTTGATCGCCGTGTCTTGGTTGTTGGTGATGCGTAACAGCAGCCGGGAAGCAACGCGATTTGGCAACGTTGCAGCGTCGTTGCGCAACGAAAGCGTTTTACTGAGCCAGCGGATGCGCACGGTGAACGAAGAAATCTCGTTAGCGCGCGAGTTTTTGTCGCAAAATGCACGCGATCTCGAGTCGCTTGGACGCCAGTCCTCCCAGAAATTGTTGGAGTCAGCCCAGGTCCTTACAGCGGCGCTTGCCGATAGCGACCAAAAAGCGAAGACACTTGAGACTGTAAGCCAATCCGCAAACACAAATCTTGAGCAGCTCCGCAAGCATTTGCCAGTTGTTACAAGCGCAGCGAAAGATGTGACCAACCAGATCGGCAGCGCTGGCAACAACGCCCAGATGCAGATCAAATCGCTCATTGCGACTTTGGGGCGCGTTCGCGATGCAGGCAAATCGGTGCGCGATTATGTCGATGGCGTTGAAGTGCGCGCCGACGATATGGCTGTTAAATTGGAACAGTCGCTGAGCAGCAGTGCAAAATTGCTCGACATGCGGAGTGCAGAGGCGCTTGACCGCAGCGCCGAAATGGCGACGTTGATGGATAGCGCAACGCAAGCCATGTCCAGCGGCATCGCGCAGGCATCGGGTGATATTGGCGCGATCCTCTCCGTTAGTCAGGAACAGATTCAGTCGAGCCTTACCGAATTACGGAAGGCTCTTGGCGACGTTGGTAGCCAAACCGATCAGGAAGAGGCGCGCATCCGTGCAATGATTGCGACGATCAGCGCGCACATTCATTCAAGCGCACAGCAGATTTCGGAAGTTGACCGCGTCGCGACCGACCAGACTTCCAAACTGGCCTTTGCCGTATCCGCTTTGGGCGACAGCACGCGCACTGTTGGTTCGGCGCTGACAGACAATCAACTTGTCACCCAACAGCTGATTGACCAGTCCCATAAGCTGTTGGAGTCGCTTGGTACGGCGAACCATGAAATCAGCGAGACAATTCCTGCATCTATGGATGTCCTCAGCCTACAATTGTCCGATGGCGTCGCGCAGATAAAGTCCGCTTTGACGAACGCAGAATCGCTCGAGCAATTGAGTGGCAGCATGCTTGAGAAGCTGAACGGTCTGGAGCAGATTATTGCGACCCAGCGCGACTCTGTGGACGCACTGATGACGCAGAGCGATGCCCATTTCGCCGCCCGCCATGACCAAGTCGATGCGCTTGGCTCGTCGCTGCGACAGACACAATCGCTGCTTCAGGAAATGTCGGATGAGGCAAATGGCCAACTGGTGACCGCATTGCTGCGTGTCCGCGAATCCACACGCGCTGCGGCGGAAAGCAGCCGGAAGATCTTGGATGATGAACTCGCCCATATCTCCGAGCAACTGACCGAACAAAACCGGACTGCACTTGCCAATGCACTGGACGCGCAAGTTGCGTCGATGAACGCTGCCGTTCAGGAAGCGATTGAGCGCAATGTAGAGCTATCCGAAGCTGCTACCGGTCTGGTCGTCAAACAACTCGCCGAGCTAGGCGAAATGACGACCACTCTTGAAGGCCGCATTGCAGATAGCAAAAACAGCTTTGAATCGGTTCAAGATGACAGCTTCGCCCGCCGCATGGTGCTGTTGACGGAATCGCTCAACTCAACAGCCATCGATGTTACGAAAATATTGTCGAACGACATCACTGACACCGCATGGGCGTCCTATCTTAAGGGCGACAGAGGCGTGTTTACCCGCCGTGCCGTGCGCCTTATCGATTCAAAAGAAGCAAAGATCATCGCCAATCATTATGGCAACGACAGCGAATTCCGCGAACATGTGAACCGCTATGTGCACGACTTTGAAGGCATCATGCGCCTGTTGCTTAGCACTCGTGATGGCAACGCCATTGGCGTCACGCTTTTGTCGTCCGATATTGGCAAGCTATATGTCGCGCTGGCCCAAGCGATCGAACGGCTTCGGAAATAAGCCTTAAACAGGCCTGGTTATCAGCCAGTCAAAACTGTGGCGGTCGACCCAGCCATAGACATAATTGGCGTAATATAGCCCAAAAAGCGCTGCGGATAACAATGTTGTCCGCAAAAGGATGGTGCGGGGTTGGAAGTTCCCGGGGGCGCCATCCGCCTGCCCGGGTACCTTAGGCAACCCCAATTCCTCATGCGTACGCACGCCGATGGGAAGGATGACAAACGCGGTCATCACCCAAAAAAGCGCGTAAATCGCTATAATTGATGTCCAGCTCATGCGGTCTCCAATATCATCACATCAACAATTGGTTTTTTGCCGGTCCAACTAACAGCAACACGGCGAACGGCCAAACGAACGAATTCGCGCAGCTTTTCATAATCCCCGCGATTGTCCTTAATCGCCTTTACCGCAGCTGTCGTGGCTTCGTGGATAAAATCATCCAGATCTTCTTCGATGGGAACGCCATGCAAACGGATTTCCGGACTGCCCAGCAATTTGTCATTCGCACCAAGCGCGAACGCCACCGAAATTAACCCGTACCACGACAGACGCCGGCGTTCATTCAACGTGGCGCCGTCAGCCGCGATGATGGTGTCACCATCGAGAATGAGACGCCCAGTACGTTCCTTGCCAATCGTCTTCGGTTCGCCAGGCGCCAAGCGCACCACGTCACCATTTGACTGCACAACAGCCTTTGGAACGCCATGCGCGCGCGCGAAACGGGCTTGCTCTGCCATATGCCGACGCTCGCCATGAACCGGAACAAGGATTTCAGGCCTGATCCAATCATATAGAGCGGCCAGTTCCGGCTGCCCCGGGTGACCCGATACATGGACATGTGCCTGCTTTTCCGTAACCGTCAGAATGTTGCGCTCGGCAAGCTTGTTCATGATGATGCCGATGGCGATTTCATTGCCGGGGATCTGCTTGGACGAGAAAATGACGGTGTCGCCCTCCTCCAGCTTCACGGGATGATTTCCCTCGGCAATGCGCGCCAGTGCAGCGCGGGCCTCGCCCTGCCCGCCCGTCGCGACAACCATGACCTCGTGGCGGGGCAGGCTATCCACTTTTTCCATATCAATGGTTTTGGGCAGATCTTTCAAATAGCCATTGGCCTGCGCTGCCTCAAGAATCCGGTGCAACGACCGACCGGCAAAGCACAAGGTCCGTCCGCTCTCGCGCGCGACTTCGCCCAAAGTCTGCAACCGCGCTGCGTTGGAGGCGAAAGTTGTAACAACCACCCGGCCCTTCGCGGCCTTGACGGACTTTAGCAGGTCGTCCTTCACGCTGCCTTCGCTGCCGCTATGTTCAAGATTGAAGACATTGGTGGAATCACACACCATCGCCAATATGCCAGTGTCCCCAATCGCGGTTAGCGCGTCGGCGGTCGTCGGGCGGCCCAAAACAGGCCGTTCGTCCAATTTCCAGTCACCGGTATGGAAAATCTTGCCATAAGGCGTGGTGATCAAACAGGCGCTCATTTCAAGGATGGAGTGCGCCAGCGTCACAAATTTAAAATCGAATGGCCCCATGGAGAATGCGCCTTCCATGGGAATGACGTTCAGCTCCACAATATCCGCGATGCCTTCTTCCTCAAGCTTGCCGCGAATGAGCGTTGCTGTGAACGGCGTCGCATATAAAGGCACGCCGAGGTCCGCGGCGAAATAGGCCACCGCGCCAATATGATCTTCATGACCATGCGTCAGGACGATGCCCAAAAGGTCTTTTTTACGCTTCTCAATAAATTCCAGATCTGGAAATACGAGGTCAACGCCGGGATACTCTGAATTCGCAAAGGTGAGGCCAAGGTCGACCATCACCCACTTGCCATCGCAACCGTATAAATTGACGTTCATGCCAATTTCATTTGACCCGCCAAGAGCAAGGAAAAGCAGTTCATTTTTTGGGGTCGTCATTATATTTTTTCTCTATTCCTGTACAAAAGCGCCAGCCCCCGCAGCGTCAAATCGGGTTCTACCCGGTCAAATAAATGGCCATGTTGCTGAAACAAGATTGCCAAACCGCCAGTCGCAATAACCGATACCGGTTCACCAATTTCATTCTTCATTCGGGCAATCATTCCCTCGATCATTGCCACATAGCCCCAATAGATACCAATCTGCATTTGTCCAACAGTGGTTGTGCCAATGACACTTTCATTCGGCGGTGGTTCGATTGCAATGCGCGGCAGCATCGCCGCTGCGCCATATAAGGCATCAAGCGACAGATTAACGCCGGGTGCGATGCTTCCGCCGTGATAAGAGCCATCGGGGCCAATATAATCAAACGTCGTCGCCGTGCCGAAGCTGATAACGATCTTATGCCCGTCTGCGAGCGCATGTGCCGCGATGGCATTCACGGCGCGATCTGCGCCAACCGACTGCGGTTCCGCAACACGCAGCTGAATGCCCCATGCAACAGCCCCGCGCCCCGCGACAAGTGCTTCACAGCCAAAATAGCGCGTCGCCAACAGCTGCAGATTGTGCAGCGCGCGCGGCACGACGGTCGCGATGATAACAGCGTCGATATCCGAACGCTTGAACCCCGCCATTTGGATGAGCTGATCCAACCAGACCGCATATTCATCGGCAGTGCGGCGTGCGTCTGTGGCGATGCGCCAGCGGTGCAATATCTCGCCGCTGTCATCGACCAAAGCAAACTTCGCGTTGGTATTACCCGTGTCTATTGCGAGCAACATCGCCCACCCCTTTAAACTAGAAAAACATCTGCTGCGTGAATGGCACGAATTGCGCCGTCCGCCAAGCTAAGCCGCAGCGCACCCTGATCGTCCAATCCTTGGAAAATCCCGTGCAATTCTTCGCCATCCGGTAATCGCGCCGACAGCGCGGTTCCGCGGGGATGCGCACATTCTTCCCACTGGCGGATAATCGTACCCGTGCCCGACAGCCGCCAGATCGACAGGTACCGCGCAAAGGCATCGGCCACGATCTCCACGCTCGACTGCGCGTCGGGTGGTGTCGCGCCAAGCGTGCGTAAGTCTGACACTTTGCGGTCAAGATTTACCGGATGCCAAACCAGGTTCAACCCAATGCCGACAATGACCGCATCGGCCGATCGTTCCAACAATATCCCGCACAATTTCGAACCATCGCGCGAAAGAATGTCATTTGGCCATTTCAGGGAAATGTCGACATGTGGTGCGATCTGCCGGATGGCGTCGAACACAGCCAATGCCGTTACAAATGCCAGACTGGCTGGTGCAGGGTCGGTATCGCGCAGACGAACGATCGTGCTTGCGAACAGATTGCCCTTTGGACTTTCCCAGCTGCGGCCGAGACGGCCTGTGCCGCCGTCCTGCGCATCAGCGCGAAGCCATAATCCTTCCGGTGCACCCTGCGCTGCGCGCGTCAACAAATCCGCGTTTGTTGACCCAGTGAGCGCAACCTCTTCGAATAACAGCGTCAGAACAGCGCCTTTGCAGCAACCGCAGTCCAAACGCCGAGCGCTGGAATGGCAAAATAGCCAAGCGGCGAGTTGGCCGCGGCAAGAATGCCACCAGTCCAGACCAACACCTTGTCATCGCTTTCGGCGATCACATCAGCCGCATCATCAAAGTACATCACTTTGACAACCTTGAGGTAATAGAATGCCCCAATAACCGAAGCCGAGATGCCAATGACTGCCAATGGCAGCAGGCCGGCGGCGACAGCGGCATTGAATACCACCAGCTTACCCCAAAAGCCGAACAATGGCGGAATCCCCGCGAGGCTGAACATGAAAATGGCAAAGGCAGCGGCAAGCGCCGGGCGCGTCTTCGACAAGCCAGCGATATCGGCGAATTCTTCGCGATAGTTACCGTCTTTGTCCTTCAATTGCATCAAGCACACAAATCCGCCCAAGGTCATCGCAACATAAATCGTCAAATAGACCAACATGGCAGCAATGCCCTGCTCTGTTCCGGTGGCGAGACCGATGAGGATGAAGCCGACATTGTTGATCGAGCTATACGCCATCAGGCGCTTGAGGTTTTGCTGACCAATTGCACCAACCGCGCCGATGATGATCGACATCAACGCCACCGCAATAATGATTTGCTGCCACACCAGAACCTGCGAACCAAATGCCTCAAGCACAACGCGCATCAACAAAGCGATCGCTGCAACCTTTGGTGCACTCGCAAAAAATGCGGTGACCGGTGTTGGTGCGCCTTCGTAAACGTCGGGCGTCCACATATGGAATGGCGCGGCACTGATTTTAAATGCCAATCCGGATAGGATGAACACGATACCAAAGATTAGACCAAGGCCGACTTCCTTGTCCATCGCAAGGCCGATTGCGGCAAAGTTGGTCGAACCGGCAAAACCATAGACCAAGGATGCGCCGAAAAGCAGCATACCGCTCGCAAGGGCGCCAAGGACGAAATATTTCAGGCCCGCTTCCGCCGAACGGCCATCCGAGCGCACGAAGCTTGCCAGAACATAGGCCGAGAGGCTCTGAAGCTCCAAACCGATATACAAGGAGACCAGGTCCGTCGCCGATACCATAATGCCCATACCGACGCAGGAAAGGACGATAAGAACCGGATATTCAGCGCGCATCGCGCCTGCCTTCTCCAAGAAACGTGGGGCAATGGTCAGAGAAACAGCCGCGGCAATATAAATCAGCAGCTTGGAGAAATTGCCAAAGGCATCATTCACCATCAAACCATCAAAGGCCGAGGCGCTGGCGCCCGAACCAAGCGAGCTAACAGTCAAAGCAGCGGCAGCACCGAGAGCCACAACAGCCAATATGCTGATGAAGCGTCCGGCCTGATCCATCCATGCAGCCAACAAAAGTAAGGCAAGCGCGGAGAAGCTGAGAATAATCTCAGGACGCACCAAGGAGAGCGAAGCAGTAAGTTCCATTATTAATGGCTCCCCTCAGCCACGTCTTTTTTAGGTTCATGAACAACGCGAAAGCGCGCTGTGGTCGGGTCGACGGCCATCAATTTACTATCGCCAGCTGGAGCCGCCCGTTCAATACGTTCAACTATTGTTGCAACATCGCGGCGAATGGGGGCAAGGAATGTTTCGGGATATAAGCCCATCCACAACACAACGACCGCAATCGGCGCGAGCAGCCACATTTCGCGGCCGTCAATATCCTGCATCGCTGCGGCGTCTGCATTGACCTGCGGCCCGAATGCGATCCGGCGATAGAGATACAACATATATCCAGCGCCAAGGATGATGCCCGTTGTCGCAATCAGCGTGGCCCAAGTGGACACCTTATAGGCACCCGCGAGGCTCAGAAACTCACCGACGAAACCGCTTGTTCCGGGCAAGCCGACGCTGGCCATGGTGAACAGCATGAACAGCAGTGCATATTTGGGCATATTCACGCTGATGCCGCCGTAACGGCTGATTTCGCGTGTGTGCAGACGGTCGTAGATCACGCCCACGCAAAGGAAGAGCGCGCCCGAAACCAAACCGTGGCTGAGCATCACGATGATCGCGCCTTCAATACCCTGTTGGTTAAAGGTGAAGAGGCCAACC
This sequence comes from Sphingomonadaceae bacterium, assembly GCA_021300355.1. GTDB lineage: Bacteria > Pseudomonadota > Alphaproteobacteria > Sphingomonadales > Sphingomonadaceae > Sphingorhabdus_B. The sequence goes on from JAJTEF010000015.1 coordinate 42,781, forward strand.
GTCACGATCGCCATGTGGGCGACTGACGAATATGCGATCAGTTTCTTCATATCCTGCTGCACCAGCGCGACGAGCGATGTGTAGACAACCGCGACCATCGACAGGCCAAACACCAAAGGAATGAAGTTGGCACTCGCCTCTGGGAACATCGGCAGAGAGAAACGCAGGAAGCCATAGCCGCCCATTTTCAGCAACACGCCAGCCAGAATGACTGAACCGGCCGTTGGCGCCTGAACGTGCGCATCGGGAAGCCATGTGTGCACGGGCCACATCGGCATCTTGACCGCAAATGACGCAAAGAATGCCAGCCACAGCAATGTCTGTGCCTGCACAGGGAAATCTGTGTTGAGCAACGTCGGAATGTCTGCGGTGCCGGCAAACTGGATCATCCACAACATCGCGATCAGCATCACCACCGACCCAAGCAAGGTGTAGAGGAAGAACTTATACGACGCGTAAATGCGGTCCTGACCACCCCAGATACCGATGATGAGATACATCGGGATCAAACCGGCTTCAAAGAAGATATAGAACAGCAACAGGTCCTGCGCCGCGAACACGCCGATCATCAGCGTTTCCATCAACAGGAAAGCCGCCATATATTCGCCAACGCGCTTCTGAATGCTGTTCCAGCTTGCGCCGATGCAAATGGGCATCAGGAACACCGACAGCATGATGAGCGTCAACGAGATACCGTCAATGCCAAGCTTCCAACCAATCGGGCCGAACAGCTGCGCACTTTCGGTAAACTGCCACTGCGCACCTGCGGGATCATAGCTGATCCACAGCACCACACCGAGGATGAAGTTAGCGAGCGTCGCACCAAGCGCAATCGGGCGCGCCAATTCGGCACGAACGAACAGGCACAATGCAGCAGCCACCATCGGAATGGCGAGCATGATTGAAAGGACAGGAATATCTGCGGCGTTCATTATGTTCTCACCATCATCCAGCTAACCGCTGTGACAAGGCCCAAAAGCATCACCAGCGCATATGTATAAAGATAACCCGACTGCATTTTAACCGCGAGCTTGCTGCCAAAGGAAACGACAGCAGCCGAACCGTTCGGTCCAAACCGGTCAATGATACCAATGTCGCCCTGCTTCCAGAACAGGCGTCCAAACCAAAAAGCCGGGCGGACAAAGACTGCATTATACAGCTCGTCGAAATACCATTTGTTCAGGAAGAAGCGATACAATGGCGCAAAGGCAGTCGCCAAGCGCTGCGGCGCATCCTTTGATTGCTGATACATCAAATAAGCAACCAACAAGCCGGTCAGCATGGCCACTGTCGACGACAGCTTCACCCACAACGGCACCTCGTGCATGGCGTGCATCAAATGTTCGTTGAAGAACAATGTGCTGTTCGCCCAAAATGCCTTGCCAGTTTCGGCGTCAATGAAGCCTCCGTGGAATACAAAACCAGCAAAAACAGCGCCCAATGTCAGCACGCCCAACGGGATGAGCATTGGCAGTGGGCTTTCATGTGGATGATAGCCAGCGGTGCCGTCACCATGCGCGTTGTTGGCATGATCATGCGCATGTTCATCATGATCACCATGGTCGTGCATCGCATGTTGAATATGCTCCGACTGCGCCCAACGCGGCGTTCCGAAGAATGTGAGGAACATCAGGCGCCAGCTGTAGAAGCTGGTCAACAATGCCGCCAGAACACCAATGCCAAACGCATACATGTGGAAGGTCGAGTGGCTCGCAAATGCGGCTTCGATGATGGCATCCTTGGAATAGAAGCCAGCGAACCCGCCGACGCCAACAATACCAACGCCGGTAATCGCCAATGTGCCCGCCATCATCGCCCAGAAGGTCAGCGGGATATGTTTCCGCAAACCGCCATAATAACGCATATCCTGTTCATGATGCATTGCGTGGATGACTGAGCCGGCACCAAGGAACAACAACGCCTTAAAGAAAGCGTGCGTGAACAAATGGAACATTGCCGCGCCATATGCGCCCGTGCCCGCGGCAAAGAACATATATCCAAGCTGCGAGCATGTTGAATACGCGATCACGCGTTTGATGTCGGTCTGCACCAAGCCAACAGTCGCTGCAAAAATGGCCGTCGTCGCGCCAACTATCGTCACAACATCCAGCGCAAACTGGCTTGTTTCAAACAATGGCGACAGGCGGCAAACCATGAACACGCCAGCAGTAACCATCGTTGCCGCGTGAATAAGCGCCGACACGGGTGTCGGACCTTCCATCGCGTCGGGCAGCCATGTGTGCAGGCCCAACTGCGCAGATTTGCCCATCGCGCCGATGAACAACAATATGCACAGCAAGCTCATCGTATCCACGCGGAACCCAAGGAAACCAATGCTTGATCCAACCTTTTCAGGTGCCGCCGCCAAAATGTCCGGAATGGACACCGTGCCAAACAACCAGAATACGCCGAAGATACCCAGCATGAAGCCAAGGTCGCCAACGCGGTTCACGACAAATGCCTTAATTGCGGCGGCGTTCGCGCTTAGTTTTTTGTACCAGAAACCAATCAACAGATAGGACGCAAGGCCAACCCCTTCCCATCCAAAGAACATTTGGACAAGATTGTTGGCGGTTACGAGCATCAACATCGCGAAAGTGAACAACGACAAATACGCAAAGAAGCGCGGTTGATCGGGGTCTTCCTCCATATAGCCCCAGCTATACAGATGGACCAGCGCGGAAACGGTGGTGATAACGACCAACATCACCGCAGTCAGCGCATCAACGCGCAATTCCCAATCGAATGACAAATCACCCGACTGCACCCAATTCATCACCGGCGCGACATACGCGGTTTCGCTGCCGTTGAGAAAGCCGATAAAAATCGGCCAGCTCAGCAAGGACGCCGTGAACAGGCCCGCTGTGGTAATGGTCTTGGATGCAACCGCGCCAATAAAGCGTTGGCCAAGGCCCGCAACGAGCGCAGCCAAAAGCGGCAGAAAAACAATGATATGGATCGAAGTCACTGGATGTTATCCCTTCATCCGGTTGACATCGTCAACGGCAATGGTGCCCCGGCCACGGAAGTAGATGACCAAAATAGCAAGGCCAATGGCCGCTTCACCAGCAGCCACCGTCAGCACGAACATCGCGAAAATCTGGCCCGTAAGGTCGCCAAGAAAGACGCTGAACGCCACGAGGTTGATATTTACCGCCAGCAGAATGAGCTCAATCGCCATCAGAATGATGATCACATTTTTGCGGTTCAGGAAAATGCCAAGCACACCCATGACAAACAGGATGCTGCTCACCACCAGATAATGTTCGATACCAATCACAACTCGATCCCCTGCCCTACCGGTTGATTGACGTTGCGCGTCGCTTCTTCGGGACGGCGCTGTACCTGGCTGCTGATGCTCTGGCCGCGGGTGCCATGGCTCTTACGATGGGTAAGAACAATCGCACCGACCATTGCCACCAAAAGAATGAGGCCTGCGGTTTCAAACATGAAAACATATTTGCTGTACAACAGGCCGCCGATAGCCTCGATATTGGGAACAGCCGCCGACACGGTGGCTGCGCCCGCCTCTGGCGTGCCCAATGTGACTGCACCAGCCTGATACGCGCCAATGCCCAGCACGAGCTCTGCGGCGAGGACAACGGCAAGTAGCAAACCAAGCGGAACGTTTTTCACAAAACCCGCGCGCAGTTCGGCAAAGTCAATGTCGAGCATCATCACCACAAACAGGAACAATACGGCGACTGCGCCAACGTAGACAATGACGAGCAGCATCGCGATAAACTCAGCGCCGATCAGGATCATGAGGCCAGCGGCGTTAAAGAACGCGACGATCAACCACAGCACGCTGTGCACGGGGTTGCGCGCAAAGATGACCATCGCGGCGGACGCTATGACGATGCTTGCGAAAATATAGAATGAGACGAGTTGGATCACGATGGGCCGCCCTTAACGATAGGGTGCATCGGCAGCAAGGTTCGCGGCAATTGCCCGTTCCCATTTCGCGCCGTTGTCTAGAAGCTTGGCCTTGTCATAAAACAATTCCTCGCGTGTTTCGGTTGCAAATTCGAGGTTTGGACCCTCGACAATCGCATCCACAGGGCAGGCTTCCTGACAGAAACCGCAATAGATGCACTTCGTCATGTCGATGTCATAGCGTGTGGTGCGGCGGCTGCCGTCTTCGCGCGGTTCGGACTCGATGGTAATTGCCAATGCAGGGCACACCGCTTCGCATAGCTTGCACGCAATGCACCGCTCTTCCCCATTGGGGTAGCGCCGCAAAGCATGCTCTCCGCGAAAACGCGGGCTCAACGGGTTCTTTTCGAACGGATAGTTGATCGTCGCCTTTGGCTTGAAGAAATATTGCAAGGTCAACCAGTGCGCCTTGACGAATTCCCAAAGGGTAAAGGTTTTGATGAGATGCGCGATGGTGGTCATGCGAAATGTCCTGTGAACATAAGATAGCCGCTCACCAAAAAGACCCAGAAAAGCGAGATTGGCAGGAACACTTTCCAACCCAGACGCATCAATTGGTCATAACGGTAACGCGGTACAGTCGCCTTCACCCAAGCGAAGACAAAGAACATCAAAAGGATTTTGACAAAGAACCAGATGATGCCGGGAACGGCATATAATGGCGCCCAATCGACTGGCGGCAAATATCCACCCCAAAATAGGATGGCATTAAGCGCGCACATCAACAGCACGTTGGCATATTCACCCAACCAGAACAAAGCGAAAGCCATCGACGAATATTCGGTCTGATAACCGGCAACCAACTCGCTTTCAGCCTCGGTCAAATCGAAAGGCGCGCGTGCGGTTTCAGCCATTGAACTGATGAGGAACATGATCGCGATCGGGAACAGCAACGGGTTAAACGCATAAGCGTTGATGAAGCCAAAGATATGGCCCCGCTGGCCCTCGACAATGCCGCCCACATTGAATGTGCCGGCCCAAAGCACGATGCAGATCAGAATGAAGCCGATGGAGACTTCGTATGAAATCATCTGCGCAGCCGCACGCATGGCGGAATAAAACGGATATTTGGAGTTGGAAGCCCAACCCGCAATCACAACGCCATATACGCCAAGGCTGCTGATCGCGAGAATGTAGAGCAAGCCAACGTTGATATTGGAAAGCACAACGCCGTCAGCAAACGGAATAACCGCCCACGCCATCAAAGCGACGGTGAAGGTAATAATCGGCGCAATCAGAAACAGCCCGCGGTTCGAGGCGCTGGGGATGATTGTTTCCTGCAGGAACACCTTAAGCCCGTCAGCGAACGACTGAAGGACACCGAAGGGACCAACCACGTTGGGACCACGGCGGAGTGCAAAAGCCGCCCACAATTTGCGTTCAGCGTAAATGATGAGCGCGACGGCCAGCATCAGCGGCAATGCAATGAGCAATATGCCGGCGATGGTTGCGGTGAACCACGCGGTTTCGTAGCTCATACCAAGGGTTTGGAAGAAAGATGTCATTCCGCTGCCTCCAGATATTGCGTGCCGTGCACCAGTTCTGCCGAGCACCGCTGCATCGTTTCCGACGCGCGGCAGATTGCGTTGGTCAGGTAGAAATCCTTAATCGGATAATCGGCGATCTTGCCGTTGACGGCTGACGGCAATGTCGGTTCAGACCAGCCATAATCAGCAAGGCCCTCGACGCCCAATGCGGGCACAGCGTTAAACATTTCAACGCGGAGCGCCTCAAGGCTGTCAAACGGCAGGCGCTTGCCAAGCACATCCGACAAGGCGCGGAATATCGCCCAATCTTCACGTGCATCGCCGGGTGGGAACACGGCGCGTTCCCCGCGCTGCACGCGGCCTTCGAGGTTGACGTAAGTGCCCGATTTTTCGCTATAGGCTGCACCTGGCAAAATGACGTCGGCATGATGCGCGCCATTGTCGCCATGATGGCCAACATAAACTTTGAAGCTGCCCGCAAACAGGCTGTAATCGGCTTCGTCTGCCGCGAGGAAGAACGCGAGCTTGGGCGACTTGGCCGCCAACGCCTTGATACCGCCATCATGCGCATATCCAAGCATCAGTCCGCCCATGCGCGCCGCAGCAAAGTGCAGCACGTTAAAGCCGTTCCAGCCATCACGGACGAGCTTATATTTCGATGCAAACGCCAATGCAGCGCCATGCACGCCTTCATAACGCAGTGCGCCGCCGCCGACGATAATCGCGGGGCGTTCTGCGGCATTCAATGCATCAGCAAGAGCCTTTGGCGCTTTCGCCAGCGCGCTCAAATCGTCGCCGAGCCATTCCACCTTATAGGTCAAATCCGTTACTGGCCCGATAGCAAACACCTTTGCACCGCGCTTACGGATTGCATTTTGGATACGCGTGTTCACCAAAGGTGCTTCACGGCGCAGATCGCTACCGACCAACAAGATCACGTCCGCATTTTCAACGCCCGCGATGGTGGTGTTGAAGTTTACGGCCGACAGCGACGACGTATCGTACGCAAGGCCCGTTTGGCGGCCCTCAAGCATTGACGCGCCTGCAAGCGCACGCGCCGCAAACATGGTTTCGCAATCGACCTGATCGCCCGCGATAACCGCAGCATCGCCGGACCAATTGGCCTTGATTACTTCAAAAGCTTCTGCCCAGCTGGCTGCAACAAGCTTCCCATCCTTGCGGATATACGGCTTGTCCAAACGACGATGCGTAAGGCCATCCACGGCGTGGCGTGTCTTATCTGACGCCCATTCTTCGTTTACATCATCATTGATGCGCGGAAGCGCCCGCAATACGGCCCTGCCCCGGCTATCAAGGCGGATGTTTGTGCCGACCGCGTCCATCACGTCGATGCTTGGCGTCTTTTTCAACTCCCATGGGCGTGCTTCGAAAGCATATGGCTTCGACGTCAGCGCACCCACCGGACACAAGTCCACGACATTGCCCGAAAGCTCGCTCTGCATGGCGTGCTCCAGATAGGTCGTGATTTGCATATTCTCGCCACGGCCAATCGCGCCAACTTCTTCGATGCCAGCGACTTCTTCCGTGAACCGAACGCAACGTGTGCACTGGATGCAACGTGTCATCGCCGTTTTGACGATTGGGCCCATATATTTTTCGGTAACCGCACGCTTGTTTTCTTCGAAGCGCGATGCACCGCGTCCATAAGCCACGCTTTGGTCCTGCAAATCGCATTCACCGCCTTGGTCGCAAATCGGGCAATCCAACGGGTGATTGATGAGCAGAAACTCCATCACCCCTTCGCGTGCCTTTTTGACCATCGGGCTGTCGGTCTTAATGATTTGCCCTTCGGTGGCAGGCAGCGCACAGCTTGCTTGTGGCTTTGGCGGCCCAGGCGCAACCTCGACCAAGCACATGCGGCAATTGCCCGCAATGGACAGCCGTTCATGATAGCAAAAGCGCGGAATTTCCTTCCCCGCCATCTCACACGCCTGAAGCACAGTCGCGCCTGCAGGAACTTCGAGTTCTAAACCGTCTACGGTGACTTTAGGCATTATTATTCTGCTGCCTCCAACATATCGTCGCCCTTGGCTTCGTGAATGCGGCGTTCCATCTCTGGACGGAAATGCTTGATGAGGCCCTGAATTGGCCACGCAGCTGCATCGCCAAGCGCACAAATTGTGTGGCCTTCAACCTGCTTCGTGACATCGTACAGGGTATTGATGTCGCCAATCTCGGCATTGCCCGTGCGCATTTTTTCCATAACGCGCCACATCCAGCCAGTGCCTTCGCGGCATGGCGTGCATTGGCCGCAGCTTTCATGCTTATAGAAATAAGACAGACGCGAAATTGCGCGAACGATGTCTGTCGACTTGTCCATAACGATAACCGCCGCGGTGCCAAGGCCTGAACCGACGGCCTTACAGCCATCAAAATCCATGGGCACGTCCATCATCATGGCCGCAGGCACCAAAGGCACCGACGAACCGCCCGGGATGACGGCGAGCAGATTATCCCAGCCACCACGGATACCGCCGCAATGCTTTTCGATCAGCTCGCGGAATGGAATGCCCATTTCTTCTTCGACCACGCATGGCTTTTCGACATGGCCCGAAATCTGGAACAGCTTCGTGCCATGGTTGTTTTCGCGGCCAAAGCTTTTGAACCATGCCGCGCCACGACGCAGGATTGTGGGAACAACGGCAATGCTCTCGACATTGTTCACCGTCGTTGGGCAGCCATAAAGGCCGGCGCCTGCAGGGAATGGCGGTTTCAGACGGGGTTGGCCCTTTTTGCCTTCAAGGCTTTCGATCATCGCGGTTTCTTCGCCGCAGATATAGGCGCCCGCGCCGCGATGGACGAATACGTCGAAATCATAGCCTGACTTCGCTGCATTTTTGCCCAGCAGCCCGGCGGAATAGGCCTCGGCAACAGCCTTTTCGAGGACCTTTGCTTCGAAAATATATTCGCCGCGAATGTAGATGTACGCCGCACGCGCGCGCATCGCAAAACCGGCGATCAACGCGCCTTCGATCAGCTTGTGCGGATCATGGCGAATGATTTCGCGGTCTTTGCACGAACCGGGTTCAGATTCATCGGCATTGATGACGAGGAAGTTCGGACGTTCGGGCGTCGGTGCCTTGGGCATGAAGCTCCACTTCATACCGGTCGGGAAGCCAGCACCACCACGGCCACGAAGTCCGGATGCCTTCACTTCTTCGATAATGGCGTCTTGTCCGGCCTTCATCAAATTGGCGGTTTTGTCCCAATCGCCCCGCGCCTGCGCAGCTTTCAGGCCAAAATCTTGATAGCCGTAAAGATTGGTAAAAATGCGGTCTTTGTCAGCAAGCATCAGCCCCAACCTCCAAGAAGAAACCATGCGCCGCCAGCGATCAATAGCCCAATGACGGCAAGTTTAATGATGCCCTTGAGCAGTTTCCATGCCACGAACGCAGCCACAAGAACGCCGATGAGGGGGAGAAATTCCATCAATATTCTCCCCGATAATCATGGTTCTTATCAACCATCGCCTGCAAAGTCGTAGCGCCGCCATAAGGTTCAACCGTGTGGCGTCCGGGCAGCTGTGTGCCGACCTTTGGCTGCTTGCCATCCGACAAGTCCTGCAAAATGGCGGTCATGCTGTCGTAATCGAGATCTTCGTAATTATCGTCGTTGATCTGAACCATCGGTGCAGAGGCGCAGTTGCCCATGCATTCAACTTCGTTCAGCGTGAACATGCCATCGGGTGTTGTTGCGCCTTTGACGAGGCCCCGGTTCTTGCATGCCGCCATGATATCGTCCGAGCCACGCAGCATGCATGGCGTTGTGCCGCACACTTGAACATGGAACCGGCCAACCGGCGCGAGATTGTACATGGTATAGAAGGTCGCGACTTCATAAGCGCGCATATATGGCATGCCGAGATAGCTTGCGACATATTCGATAACAGGAACCGGCAACCAGCCCTGTGTGTGCGTTTCTTCGCCAACCTGACGTTGCGCCAAATCAAGCAGAGCCATCACCGCAGACTGCTGACGCCCGGCAGGATAGCGTCCGACATACATGTCGGCGGTCTTCTTGTTTTCAGCTGAAAACGCAAAAGCGCCAAATTGGGCGCGTGCATCCGCTTCGTTTGGAGTGTGTGCTGCATCAGCCATGTGCTTCGTTCCGTCCCCAAATACGTCCCAAATATGCGCCAAACATCATGGCAGCAGCAGTCGAACCAACTTCCTTGACCGAGACTTCGCCATCGAACAGCCACAGATACGCCGCGACCATCGCGATGGAACCCAATGCAGCGCTCGCTAGAAAAAGCACTTCCCGCGTCATTACCGGTCACACTCCCCAAACACGATGTCGAGCGCACCCAAGATCGCCGTGGTATCGGCAAGCATATGCCCACGGCTCATGAAATCCATTGCCTGCAAATGCGAGAATGCCGTCGGACGGATCTTGCAACGATATGGCTTGTTGGTGCCGTCGGAGACCAAATAGACACCAAACTCTCCCTTGGGGCTCTCTGTCGCGACATAGACGCTGCCGGCAGGAACCTTGAAGCCTTCGGTGTAGAGTTTGAAGTGATGGATCAACGCTTCCATCGACTGCTTCATTTCCGCGCGCTTTGGTGGCGAAACCTTGCGGTCGTCGCTGCAGACAGGGCCTTCAGGCATCTGCTGAAGACATTGCTTCATAATGCGGACGGACTGACGCACTTCTTCAACGCGGACCATGAACCGGTCGTAGCAATCGCCCCGCGTGCCGACAGGAATGTCAAAATCCATTTTGGCATATACGTCATATGGCTGGCTCTTGCGGATATCCCACGGGATGCCTGCGCCACGGATCATTGGACCTGAAAAGCCCCATTTGATCGCGTCTTCTTTGGAAACAATCGCGATATCCACGTTACGCTGTTTGAAAATACGGTTGTCGACAACCAATGACATCGCGTCTTCAAACAGACGCGGCATACGATCATCGAGCCATTCGGCGATATCGGTCAAAAGCTTTAACGGCACATCCTGATGCACGCCACCGGGGCGGAACCAAGCGGCATGCATTCGCGCGCCACTTGCCCGCTCATAAAATGCCATGCAATCTTCGCGGATTTCATACAGCCACAAAGGCGGCGTCATCGCACCAACATCGATAATGTGGTGCGCGATGTTTAGCGTATGGTTTTTGATACGCGTCAATTCGGCAAACAATACACGCAGATATTGCGCGCGGATGGGCACTTCGAGATCGAGCAGCTTTTCGACCGCCAGAACATAGCTATGTTCCATCGCCATCGGCGACGCATAATCCAAGCGATCAAAATAAGGCAAAGCCTGCAGATAGGTTTTATACTCGATCAGCTTTTCAGTACCGCGGTGCAGCAGGCCGATATGCGGGTCTAGACGCTCAACGATTTCACCATCGAGCTCCATGACCAGACGCAGAACGCCGTGCGCGGCAGGGTGCTGCGGACCAAAGTTGATCGTATAATTTTGGATGACTTCATCGCCAGTCGTCGGGGCGAGATCTTGCTGCATGCTCATGCTTTGTCTCCCGTCGCCTTTGGTTTGCGTGCTGTCCGCTTAACCGCTTCCTTGCTCGCACTTTTGTCCGCGCCCGTTGGCGCGGCGGGGACTTCGCCGGTTTTCTCGTCGCCGGGCAGGTCATAATCTGCACCTTCCCATGGCGAGAGGAAGTCGAAGTTACGGAAATCTTGTGCCAGTTGGACCGGCTCATATTTCACGCGCTTTTCTTCTTCGGAATAACGCAGCTCAACATATCCCGACAGCGGAAAATCCTTACGCTGTGGATGGCCCGAAAAACCGTAATCGGTCAAAATGCGGCGCAGATCGGAATTGCCCGAAAACAGCACGCCATACATGTCGAACACTTCGCGCTCCAACCAGCCGGCAACGGGCCAAATGCCGGTAACCGAAGGCACGGGATGATCCTCATTGGTGGCTAAATGCACGCGAATACGGTGGTTCTTGGTCAGGCTGAGCAAGCAATAGACCACTTCAAACCGTGGATCACGATCAGGCCAGTCAACGCCAGCCATTTCCATCAGCTGCTGATACGCGCACTCGTCGCGTAGCTTGATCATGCATTCGACGAGCGTGTCCCGGTGGATGTGCACCGCGACTTCGCCATTGGCTTCCTCAATGGATACCAAATTGGAACCAAGCGCTTTTGTGATGGCTGCAATCGTGCCATCGGGCGTGTGAATAAGGGGCGCGGAATGGCTCACCGTTCGATTGTCCCTACACGTCGGATTTTGCGCTGAAGCTGCATAATGCCGTACAACAATGCCTCTGCTGTTGGCGGGCATCCTGGTACATAAATGTCCACAGGAACAACACGGTCGCACCCACGCACAACGCTATAGCTATAATGGTAATAGCCACCACCATTGGCGCAGCTGCCCATGGAAATGACATATTTCGGTTCCGACATCTGGTCGTATACCTTGCGCAGCGCCGGGGCCATTTTGTTGCACAAGGTGCCAGCCACAATCATCACGTCCGATTGGCGCGGTGACGCGCGCGGTGCGATACCGAACCGTTCAAAGTCATAACGCGGCATATAGCCGTGGATCATTTCGACCGCACAGCATGCCAGACCAAAAGTCATTGGCCACAAAGAACCGGTGCGCGCCCAGTTGAATAGGTCTTCGGTCGACGAAACGACAAAGCCCTTGTCGTTCACTTCGCTCTCAATATCTTTGAAGAACGCTGCATCGGGCGCTTGCGCGTCCGTCAGTGCAGGTGTGATTACTCCCATTCGAGTGCTCCCACTTTCCATGCGTAAATGAAGCCGATGACCAGTTCGAACAAGAACAGCATCATGGTGCCCCAACCAATCCAGCCCGTTTCACCCAAGCTAACGGCCCAAGGAAACAAAAATGCGGCTTCAAGGTCGAAAATAATGAACAAGATCGCGACGAGGTAAAAGCGGACGTCAAACTGGCTGCGCGAATCTTCAAATGCGGGAAAGCCACATTCATATTCGGTAAGCTTTGCCTCGGTCGGTTTATGCGTGCCTGTCAGGCGCGATACGCCCATCGGCAAAAACACAAACGCTGACGACAGCGCGAGCGCGACCACCAGAAAAAGCAGAATGGGCAAATATTGCGACAAATCAGTCATATCAGACTCGCTTCCGGACCCCGTAAGTTGCGGCGCTTTTAGGCATAAGAATCTCGCCCCGCAAGGCCAAGACTCGGCATTTTTTCAGCCAATTTAGTGCTTTATTTTATCGCTCCGACAAGCAGCTTGTGCAGCTTACTATGCAAGATGTCATTTGCCGCCAAAACCTGCGTGTCCGCGATGTGCGGGCTACGTCCGCGATAGTCGGTCACAAAGCCCCCTGCTTCACGCACAAGCAAGCATCCCGCAGCCGTGTCCCAAGGCGACAAACCGCTTTCCCAAAAGCCGTCATAGCGCCCTGCCGCAAGCCATGCGAGATCAAGGCTGGCCGCACCAAAGCGCCGAATTCCGGCGACCGATGGACCGATGGCAGCAAAAATCTTGCCCCATTCGTCAAAATCGCCATGCCCCTTATACGGTGTGCCCGTGGAGATAAGTGCTTCGTTCAGCTGACGACGCGCCGACACCCGAAGGCGACGGTTGCCGAGCCAGGCGCCCTTGCCGCGTTCCGCCCAAAAGCTTTCGTCGGTGATCGGGTTGTAGACCAAGCCAGCGAATATATCGCCCCAGCCCGAACCATCGGGCTTTGGATCCTGCACCGCGATCGAAATCGCAAAATGCGGAATGCCGTGCAAAAAATTGCTGGTGCCATCAAGCGGGTCGACGATGAAGCGGGGTTTGCCCTCTGCCCCTGCGATTTCGCCGCCTTCTTCCATCAGGAAGCCCCAGTCGGGACGCGCAATTTCCAGTTCGCGGAAGATCGTATCTTCTGCGCGCTCGTCCGCCTTCGAAACAAAGTCTGCCGGTCCCTTTTGCGAAACCTGCAAATGTTCGATTTCGCCAAAGTCACGGCGCAATTTGCCACCCGCTTTACGGGCAGCTTTTTCCATTATGGTCAACAGACCGGTAAGCGCTGGCATTAGTCGGCCTTCCGGACATATTCCCGTTCGTAAACGTCGACGACAATGCGTGTACCCGCACTGATAAATGGCGGCACCATAACGCGCACACCATTATCCAGGATCGCGGGCTTGTAGCTCGACGACGCTGTCTGTCCCTTAACAACGGCATCTGCCTCAACAATTGTCGCTTCGATCTGGTCTGGCAATGCAACCGACAATGCTTCGTCATCATACATTTCCATAACAACGTCCATGCCGTCCTGAAGGAATGCCGCGGCATCACCCAACAGGTCCGTCGGAAGCGTTACCTGATCATAAGTTTCCTTGTCCATGAACACCAGATTGTCGCCCTCGGCATACAAAAACTGGAAGTCTTTCTGGTCAAGACGGACCTTTTCGACGCTTTCGGCCGAACGGAAACGGATGTTGTTCTTACGACCATCGCGCAGGTTTTTAAGTTCAACCTGCATATAAGCGCCGCCCTTGCCCGGCTGGGTATGCGCGGTTTTCACCACACGCCACAGACCGTTTTCATATTCCAGAATATTACCCGGCTTGATTTCAACCGCGTTGATTTTCATGAGAGCACTCGCTTAACAGATGGAAAGAGCAGGCACGCAAATACGTGCCGTTGGACGCGGCCTTTAACGACGACAGCGCAATTAGGCAAGCAGTGCGTTGAACGCCTTTACCGCTTCGGCAGCGCCTTGCGGGTGGTTCCACACAGCACCGCTGACGGCAAGGAAATCCGCGCCTGCATCAATCAACGGTTTGGCGTTGTCAGGCGTGATGCCGCCGATGGCTACGCATGGCACTTCGGTGATAAAAGACCATTTCTCGACGGTGTCGAGTTCGGCGACATGATCGACCTCTTTGGTGGTCGTCGGGAAGAACGCGCCAAAGGCGACATAATCCGCGCCAGCCTCTGCTGCTTCCATCGCAAGATGCCGGCTGTTGTGGCAGGTAACGCCAATCTGCGCGTCAGGGCCAAGCGTTTCGCGGGCTTCACGAACGTCGCCATCGCCCTGCCCCAGATGCACGCCGTCGGCCTTCAACCGTTTGGCGAGCGCGACGCTGTCATTCACGATGAACGCAACATCATGCGCGGCGCATATGACTTGCAATGGTTCGGCTAAGGCCGCCGCCTCATGCTGGTCCACATCCTTGACGCGAAACTGGAACGCCGCGACGGGGCCGGCGGACAGTGCGGATTCAAGGATTTGCGGGAAGTCTCCGCCAACATTGGTCGGCGAGATCAGATATAACTGGCAGGGAAATTCTTTCATGCCGCGCTCTTAGCGAGGCTTAAGACCGGCGGCAAACATCTTGCGCATTTGCCGCCGGCCCCTCTCCAAACTTATGTCGCCGACGCAGCGTGGATTTCGTCAATTGCACCGCCGAGCGCGGCATCAAATTCTGCCAGTGTCATTTGGTGACGCAAATCTTCCAACAAAGCACGGGAGAAGCTGGCGATCATGCCCTTGTTTTTGGCAAGCTCTGCGCACGCCTCAGGCCGCGCAAAGCCGCCGGACAAGGCAACGACACGCAGCACCCGTGGGTGGCTCACCAGCGCGTCAAATGTGCCCGCCTCAGCAGGGATCGACAGTTTCAACATCACCTTATTGTCGCCCGAAACGCTATCAAGCGCTTTCAGTATTGAGTCGCGCAGCATGACGTCACTTTGCGCACGGTCGGCGCTTTTGATGTTAATTTCAGGCTCAATGATCGGCATCAGGCCGTGCGCGAGAATTTGCTCTGCCACTTCAAATTGTTGCTGCACAATCGCCGCGATACCCGATGGCGACGCTTTATTGATTACCGACCGCTTTTTTGTTCCAAAAACGCCCTTTGCTTTGGCCCGCGTCAGCAGCGCATCCAAATCTGGCATTGGCTTCATCATCTGAACGCCGTCCGCTTCGTCCTCTAGGCCCTTATCAACCTTCAAAAAGGGGACAACGCCGCGATCGCGCAGTGCATCTGGCACTGGCTTGCCGTCCGCATCGCCGTCCATTGTGCGCTCAAACAAGATGGCACCCAAGACCTTTTCGCCGGAAAAGCTTGGCGATGTGATGATGCGCGAACGCATGTTATGGATTAGGCCGAACATTTCTTCTTCGGTCGAATACGCATCTTCTTCGATGCCATAACCACGAAGGGCCTTCGGCGTTGAACCGCCACTTTGGTCAAGCGCGGCAATAAAACCCGTTGCCGTCGCTACTTTTTCGAACATCTCTTGGTCGTTCATCCGCTCTTCCCTCTACCTTGGCGTTGCATACGTATGCATTAGCATCCGAAAAAAACGGGGCAAGGCCCCGCATGTCTAAATTATATTCAAAGCATCCACGCCCGGAAGCGGCTTGCCTTCCATCCACTCTAAAAACGCGCCGCCAGCGGTCGAAACAAAGGTGAAATCTTCCGTCACACCAGCATGGGCTAGCGCTGCCACCGTATCGCCGCCCCCCGCAACCGAGACGAGCGAGCCTTCACGCGTCAACGCCGCCGCAGTGCGGGCCAATGAGACCGTCGCCGCGTCAAATGGCTCCATCTCAAATGCGCCAAGCGGTCCGTTCCAGACCAAGGTCCGGCATGTTTTCAGGACATCAGCCAGGGCCTCAACCGCCGCAGGCCCGACATCAAGGATCATTTCATCCGCCGCCACTTCATGGACATTGACCGTGCGTACGGGTGGATTTGCGCGAAATTCGAGCGACGTCACAACGTCATAGGGCAGATGCACAGTGCAGCCTGCAACGTCCGCCGCATCCAAAATGGCATTCGCCGTTCCGGCAAGATCATGTTCGCACAGCGACTTGCCAACATTGATCCCCCGGGCAGCAAGAAAGGTGTTCGCCATACCGCCGCCAATGATCAAATGATCGACCTGCTTGACCAGATTGTTCAGCACGTCGAGCTTGCTCGATACCTTTGCGCCGCCGACGACGGCAGCGACCGGGTGCTCCGGTGAACCCAGCGCGGCTTCCAACGCTTTCAGTTCCGCTTCCATCGAACGACCAGCATAGGCTGGCAAAATATGTGCGAGACCTTCGGTCGACATATGCGCGCGATGTGCCGCCGAAAAGGCGTCATTTACGTAATAGTCTCCATTTGCAGCCACGGCGCGCGCAAGTTCGGGGTCGTTTTGTTCC
>JAJTEF010000054.1 GCA_021300355.1 Sphingomonadaceae bacterium
TTGAACCGCGCAACGTCGGCGCCCGCAGTCGGGTCGCTCGACAGCGTGGCGAGCATTGTCGCCGATGCTATGGTTTCGAGACTGGTGACGGCATTGTCGACCGTGCCATATTTGGTGGCGATCACTTCGCCCTGTTCGGTAATGCGGATGCGGCCCTGCACGGTGCCCTGCGGCTGCGCAAGGATTGCCCCGAAGGCGGAACCGCCTCCCCTGCCCACCGCGCCACCGCGCCCGTGGAACAGCTGCATCGCGACGCCCGCGTCGGCAAACACGTTCGCCAAGGCGCTCGATGCCTCATATAATTCCCACGTGGATGTGAGGTAGCCGCCGTCTTTGTTCGAATCCGAATAGCCGATCATCACTTCCTGATGCCCGCGCGCCTTGGCCAGCGCCTGCATCATGGGAATTTGGAAAAAGGCGCGCATGGTTTCGGGCGCAGCCTGAAGGTCGGCAATGGTTTCAAACAAGGGCACCGACATGATGGTCGCGCTTGGATGGCCGTCGTCGTCAATGCGATACAGCCCCGCCTGTTTCAACATCACATAGGCTTCAAGCATGTCGGACACGCTGGTCGTCTTGCTGATATTATAGGTCGTGATGGCGGCGTCACCGAAATCAGCCTGCGCCTTGGTTGCCGCGCGGACGATGGCGAGCTCCTTTGCCGTCTCCGTACTATAATGCGTCCACTCGCCCGCCAGCGGACGATTGTGCGACAGTTCGGCGACAAGCAGTTCGACCCGCGCGGCCTCATCAAGCGCAAGATAATCCGGCGACACGCGGGCAACGCGGAACAGCTCGGCAACGACGCGTTCATGCACATCGCTGTTCTGGCGCAAATCCAGCGTCGCCAGATGGAAGCCAAATATCTCCACCGAGCGGATGAGCCGCGCCAGTGCACCCCCGCTCGACAGCGCGCCATCGCCGTCGCTGGCGAGGCCCGACGCCACAGTGACAAGATCCCTGCGCAGTTCGTCGGGGCCGTCATAGGGTTGTCCAGAAAGGCTCGGTGGCCGCGGCGGTTGATCGCCAACCAGTTTGATATGTGTCGCCGCCAGACGTGCGTAGATACCCGACCGCGCCCGCCTATAGGGTTCGTCCGCGCGGCTTGGGGCAGTGTCGCCGCTTTTCTCGGCCAATGCCTGCACAGGCTCGGGCGCGTCACTCATCAGTGATGAGATCGAAATTTCCGCGCCCAGTTTATGGATCAGCTCAAGATAATGCCGAATGGCGGTGCCGCCGTTACGCGCAGTGGCGTAGCGCAGCGTTTCCGCATCGACGAAGGGGTTGCCGTCACGGTCGCCGCCAATCCAGGTGCCAAGACGCACAAAACCGGGCGGACGACTGCCAAGCGCCTTTTCCCAACCGGCGTAAAGTTTCGGCAGCGCGGTCAGAAACACGTCCTGCATCGTCGCGCGGGCATTCTCGATCTCGTCGGCGACAAACAGCTTTTCACGGCGCAGCGGCCGCGTTTGCCACAGCAGCGCAATCTGACGATAGATGGCTGCGTCCAAGTCATCGCCATCTTCAGTCACCGTCTGCCCCTGATCGCGCAGCTCCATCAGCATTGCGATCCGGTTTTTATGGTCGATGATGCTCTTGCGCCGCACTTCCGTGGGATGTGCGGTCAGCACGGGCACGATCAGGCTGTGGCCAAGCATCTCGCGGATGTCAGTCAGGGCAACCCCCTCCGCCATAAGCCGCGCGCATGCTTCGGCGACCGTCGCGCCGTCCTCATGCGCGAGGCCTTGCCGATCCTCCGCCAGATTGGCCAGAAGCGAAAACAGCATGAACCCGCGGACAAAGTTCAGCGTGTCATCAAGGCTGAGCGCACCAAGGCCGCTGTCGCTCGCCTCGGCACCTTCAACTTTGCGAAAACGATCAACGCTCGTCGAACGTATATATTCGGTCTGCCGGAATAATTTTTCCCCGCCATAAGCGCGTATGACGTCCCCCAGCATCTTGCCGAGAAACCGGATATCCGGATTTTGCGAAATGGCTTGCGTGTTTTGACCGTCCATCGCCCAAGTTGTGCACATGGGCCACGCATAGGCAAGCAAATGCGCTTATGCTGGGCAGGGAATAGCTATTCCCCGATCAGGCGGGAAAGTCGGCGGATTTCATCATTTTGCGCAGCGACATCATCAACCACCGGTTTTTGCGCATCGGTCAGCAGCGCCGCCAGTCCCGAATCACCCGCATTGGCATCGGCAATCAAACCATCAAACGCGCGAACTGCCGCGACCGAATCATCACGGATTTTATCGAGCCGCGACAATATGACATGCGCGTTGACCCATGCTTCACTGCCGGGGGCGCTTCCCGCTGCGCGTGCGGCCACAGAGCGCACCGCATCAAGGCGTTCCAGATAGGCCGCGTGCGCGATCTTGTGCCGCGCAAGCAACGCATCGACCTGCGCCCTGAGCTCCACGGACATGGAAACCGGCGCTGCTGGCGGTGTTGTGGGCGCCGTTATCGCGTCATTATTCTCATACGCGCGCCGTTCAAGCGAGGGAAACTGCCCGTCGATACTGCCGCATGATGCGAGCAGAATGAGGGGCATCAGGCGAAGCATTGGCTTGATAATGGACATATGGAGTGTCTAAACCTGCGGCCACGCCCATGCAAGGGCCGCGCAATAGCGCTGACTGGCGGGCAAAAGGCGTTGACAGGATGAAATCCTTGCACTAGCTGCGCCCCTTCTTGCGTGACCTCCCAAGATTCGTCTTTTGGAGTAACGCGTTTGAGCAACCGCGCTTCAAAAGGGCGCTAAGCTGTAGAAACGGATGAGTTATAGCCATGTTCGCAATCGTGCGCACAGGCGGCAAGCAGTATCGCGTAGCCGCCGGAGACAAAATCGCAGTTGAAAAACTGTCTGGTGAAGCGGGTGACAAGATCTCGCTTGGTGACGTTCTGTTGGCCGGTGACGGCGACACAGTGCAGGACGTAAACGGCCTGACCGTTTCTGCCGAAATCATTGCGCAAGAGCGCGGCGAAAAGGTGATCGTTTTCAAAAAGCGTCGCCGCCACAATTATCGTCGTAAGCAGGGCCATCGTCAGTCACTGACGCTGCTGCGTATCCTCGCCGTCGGCAAGGAAGAGAAAAAGGCTGCTGCGCCGAAAGCCGAAAAGGCTGAAGCCGCACCAAAGAAAGCCGCTGCGCCCAAAAAGGCTGCAGCTTCAAAGGAAGCTTGAGCGGCAACGCTCTGAGTTAGGAGTTTAGACCATGGCACATAAAAAAGCAGGTGGTTCGTCACGCAACGGTCGCGATTCAGCAGGCCGCCGCCTTGGCGTTAAGAAATTCGGTGGCGAAAGCGTCATCGGTGGCAACATTATCATCCGTCAGCGCGGCACCAAGGTTTATCCTGGCGCAGGCGTTGGCCTTGGCAAGGACCACACTTTGTTCGCGCTCGTCGCGGGCCGTGTGCGCTTCCACGCTGGTAAACTTGGCCGCAAATATGTGTCGGTCGACATGGCGGCCGCGGCGGCCGAATAAACAGGACAATCGATACCGGGTTGTCCAGACGGATGACCCGGAAATCGCATCAGGTGGTTTCCACCTTTGAACAGGGAGACGGGTCAACCGGTCTCCCTTTCTTTTTGTCTCATTCTCCCTGTTCTCAGCCTCCTGCGGAGGAACTGTAACATGGCTGTCGCTTTGTCATGCAAAGGGCGGCGCAGAACCGGAGAGAAATGATGTTCGCGAGAACCGAAAGACTGTTATTGCGGCCGAGCTGGCCCGAAGATGCGGGCGAGCTTCATCAGGCCATCGCCGATGAAGGCATTGTCCGCAATCTCGCCCGCGCGCCGTGGCCCTATACGGCGGAGGACGCCGTCCGCTTCGCAACGCAAGAGCATGACGCGCACTTCCCTTCCTTTTTGATGATGCTGCGCACCAATGGCGCGCCGCGTCTGATCGGCGCGTGCGGTATTGGCAACTTCAATAATGACGCCGAACTCGGCTATTGGATCGGCAGACCATATTGGGGATTGGGTTTCGCCACCGAAGCCAGCCGCGCCGTCGTTGAGATAGCCAAGACGATCGGCCACAAAAAATTGGTCGCGAGCCACTTCACCGACAACCCCGCGTCGGGGAATGTTTTGCGCAAGCTTGGCTTTCAAAACACCGGCAAGACGGCACTACGCCACAGCAACGGCCGCGGCATTGCCACGACGTGCGCGCTGTATGAACGGTCGCTTGAGTACGCCGTCACCGACGATGGAGATATGCGAAGCACGCAAGCACTCGGCATGCGCGAATATATGGAGCGCCTTCAGGCGGCATAAGCGGCATTCAACGCTATTGGACAAGCCATGCAATTGGCCTAACGTGTAAAATGATAATTACGCACAGGCACTCATGACCACACACGCTTCAAAAATCGTACAACTGAATGATCCCGCCATGCCGCGCCGGTTAAGCCCCGAGGCGAGCCGCTTGGCGGCGCTTGAGGCCGCGCGCGACCTGTTGCTTGAATCGGGTCCGCAGGCCGTTACCCTTAAGGCAGTCGCGGGACGCATTGGCCGCACACACGCCAATTTGCTGCATCATTTCGGTTCAGCCTCTGGGCTGCAGCGCGAACTTGCCGCCTATATGGGCGACAAAATCTGCAGCAAAATCGGCGCGGCGGTGGTGCAAATGCGTGGCGGAGCGGTGACACCGCACGAGCTGGCTGACTTGATTTTTGACCAATTTGATCGCGAGGGTGCGGGCGCGCTTGCGTCGTGGATGCTGCTGTCGGGCAATGAAGACGCACTCGACCCGATTATCGAGGCGATCCATAGACTGGTCGACGAAATCAGCGAAGACGGACAGGACGACACGTCGCTGCATGAACTCACGCTCGAAATGGTGTTGATGGCACTGGGCGACGCATTATTGGGCGGGCCGATGTCGGCCTCACTCGGCCTGCCGCGCGAGACGGGACGGCAAATTGCCGGCCGCAAATTGGCGGCCTCGTTCGATGAATGGCAGTCCCAGATTAAAAGCTAAGGCACGACGCGATAATATTCGCGGAACCACGCCGCAAATTTTTCCAGACCCTCGGCCAGCATCACTTTGGGTTTATAGCCCGTCAGTGCGTGCAGCTTGGACACATCGGCATAGGTGGCCGTGACATCGCCGGGTTGCATTGGCCGCATGACCTTAACGGCCTCATGCCCGATGGCTTTCTCAAGAGTCTCGATCATGTCCATCAACCCAACGGGATGGCTGTCGCCGATGTTGAGCACGCGGTGATCGCCGCGTGCGGGCGGGTTATCAAGTGCGCCAATGATCCCGTCGACAATGTCATCAATATAGGTGAAATCGCGCGCCATCTTCCCATCGCCATAGACTTCGATGGCCTCGCCCTTCAGGATTTTCTGCGTGAAACTGAAATAGGCCATGTCGGGGCGTCCCCAAGGGCCATAGACCGTAAAGAAGCGCAGGCCCGTTTGCGGGAAGCCGTATAAATTGGCGTAAGACTGGCTCATCAGCTCACATGCGCGCTTGGTCGCGGCATAGAGTGACACAGGATCGTTGGCGGGCTCATCTTCCTTGAAGCCCTCGCCGCCCATCGGCTTGTCACCGTAGACCGAACTGGAGGAGGCGTAGACGAGATGCTCAAAACCCGCCTGCGCCGCCAAATGGACCACGCGCACGATGTTGTTGTCGCGGACGAGCGCAGCCATTTGTGCGGCGTCGGCAATATCGATACGTTCAAATGCGAAGCTGTTGATCCCGGAAAAAGTCGCCAGACGCGCCTCTTTCAGCGCGGGGTCGTAATAGTCATTGACGATATCGACGCCAATGACGCGCTCACCGCGCGCCAACAACCGATGCGCCACGGCGTGGCCAATGAAACCGGCTGCGCCTGTTACGAGTATCGGTGCCGGCATGTCAAAACTATCCTTATGCATAAAAAGCAAATTTACGTGACGCAGGAGGCGTCTCACCATCAGCCCTATGCCGTACGCTTTATCACGGAGGCAAGCTTAAGCAACATTAGCATAGCCACATACGGCGCTATTGAGCGCGGTGACGGCCTCAGACCAGAAGACAAAGGTTTAATATTCAGGGAAGGCTGCGCGCCTCGGGTGCAGTCTTAAAAATGAGATATGCATATTTATATATGCGCATATACATGCGGGTTGCACATATATATAAGGTCAAAATATCTTGATGTGCACACATATATATGTCAATGTGTAATGGAAGGACCTGCATATATGTCACCTGGCCAAGCAATTTTAGCACGAAAAAGTCTCGACCGCCGCCTCGCAGCACTGCGGGGGGAGGCCGTCGCCGTTCCTCCACGCGGTTGGCTTAAGGGCGTTCGCGAGGCCTTGGGATTAAGCACACGCCAGCTGGCCAAGCGAATGGGCGCCGCCTATTCGCGCATAACGGCAATGGAAAAGGCGGAGCCGGCGGGCGCGATAACGATAAAAAGTATGCGCGAGGCAGCCGAGGCGATGGGCTGCACATTCGTCTACGCCATAGTCCCAACAAACTCGCTGGATGACATCGTGCAGCAACAGGCCGCCCGAAAGGCAGAGGCTGTGCTTGCGCGGCTCCACCACACCATGCGCCTCGAGAACCAGGCGATGGATGGGGCTGACCTCGTGACCGAACGCCAGCGCATAATTGCGGAACTACTTGCCGGCTCAACGCGCCGCTTGTGGGATGATGAATGACAGACGCACTTTTCCATGAAGATGACGATGCCAATACACCTCTCGATGCAGAGGAGATGCAACAGCTTATACCGTCCTACATCACTTTGCGTCGCGAGTTGAACGAGGCGGAACAGGTCAACATTGCGCATGCCTCAAAATGGTTGTCGTCGCGCCGCAGCGACCCGCTCGATGAAGTCTTCCTGCGCGAACTGCACAGACGCATGTTCGGTCAGGTGTGGCGCTGGGCTGGGCACTATCGCAAGACGGCACGTAACATTGGCGTAGATGCCAACCGTGTCCGGATGGATACTGCGCAGGCACTTGACGATGCGCGCTTCTGGGTCGCGAATGCCACCTACGCTCCTGACGAAATTGCGGTGCGTTTCTCGCACCGGCTAGTGGCAATCCATCCCTTCCCTAATGGTAATGGTCGCCTCTCACGCATGGCTGGCGATTTACTGGCTGTACAACTCGGCCGCCCTCAATTCTCGTGGGGAAGTCACAGCCTCACTGACGCCAACGTTACACGTGCAGCTTACATCGCAGCATTACGCGCGGCCGATGCGCACGATCTGGGGCCCTTGATTTTATTCGCACGCTCCTAGGCGTTCAGCGAATTGATGGAGGCACGCGAAGAGATCTGGTCGCGGCTTGGCTAGGCTGGGTGACTGGCCACTGGCGGCAAGTTGCAGCTACCCCATAAAACCCAATACGAATTCAATTCGAGGGCTATTTAATGTCGCGAAGTGTCAGGCGGCGCGGCGTTGATCCGTTGCCTGGCGTGCGGTCATCTCGTCCGAGATATCTGCGCGGCACATCGTCGCCGCCTCGCTGCCATTCACGGCCGCGAGATTGAACCACTTGTGCGCCTCAATCAGGTCGACTTCTATACCGCCGCTTCCGCTAGAATAGGCGATGCCCAAGTCGAGTAATGCGTCCGCGTCGCCGCGCGCCGCATCGGCCAACCGGCCTTCCATCAAGAAATGCGCGCTTTTGAAACTGTTACCCATGATTACCGCCCCCAGTTCTAATGTGTGAGGTCAATTTCGCTAAACATGGATAACAAATGGTTAACGCAAAACGCGAAAACAGTGTCCAGATTGGGAAGTAAAAAATGCGCCTATAGCGGGCAGTTATCTAGCAGGCGCGTCTTGCCGATCTTGGCCGCCACCAACAACCGCGCCTCTCGGCCGTCAAAGACAGCCAGTTCCTCAAGTGTCACCGCGTCGGCGAGCGCAAAATAGTCCACCGCATCAAAGCCGCCCGCCAATATTTTTGCAGTCGCGGCGGCAAGCGTTTCGGCCACAGCGTTGCCGCCACGAATATCGCGCGCGGCGTGTTCCAACGCCCTTGGCAAAGCCAATGCCGCAGCCCTTTGTGCGGGCGTCAGATAGGCATTGCGTGAGGACAGTGCGAGGCCGTCTGTGTCACGCACGATCGGGACGCCCAATATCTCCAGATCGAAATCGAGATCGCGCGCCATTTGGCGAATGACCGCGAGTTGCTGAAAATCCTTCTCGCCAAATAGCGCGATATCGGGCTGAACCTGATTGAACAGTTTCGCGACAACAAGCGCGACACCATCAAAATGCCCGGGGCGGGCGCCGCCACAATATCCGCGGCTTGGGCCATCGACATGCAATTTGGTCGCAAAGCCCTGCGGATAGACTGTCGCCACGGTGGGTGCCCACAAGATGTCGACACCCGCCGCACGCAAAAGTTCTGAATCGCGTTCGAACGTACGCGGATAGGCGTCGAGATCTTCATTCGGCCCGAATTGGGTCGGGTTCACAAATATAGACACCACGACCGCGTCGGCATGGCGCCGCGCATTGTCGACCAGTGCCATATGCCCGTCATGTAATGCCCCCATGGTCGGGACAAGCGCAATGCGCGCTCCTTCTTTTCGCAGGAGGGAAACATTGTGCCGTAATGAAGCAAGTTGATTGATGGTTTGCACGTGTCGGCGGCCTTGTTTAATGGCTTTAAGTGAACCCGCCTATGCGGGACGGCGTGGCGACATTTCAAGGCAAATGTCGGGCGCAAGATATTTAGGACAGATCCGGGGGAATATGGCCAAGGCACATCACATTGTTTTCGCTAATGAAAAGGGCGGAACGGGTAAGTCGACGACGGCGGTGCATGTCGCCATTGCGCTGGCATCGCGCGGCGCGCGGGTGGCATGTATTGACCTTGATTCACGCCAGCGGACATTGTTTCGCTATCTTGAGAACCGGCGCGATACGATTGCGCGGCGTCGCATCAGCCTGCCCATGCCCGTGTTTGAAGTGTTTGAGCATGATTCGCAGGCGACACTTGACCGGCAAGTCGAACGACTGGGCGCCGAGAATGATTTTCTGATCTTTGACACGCCCGGCCGCGATGACAAATATGCCCGCCTCGTCGCCACGCGCGCAAATACTTTGGTGACCCCAATCAATGACAGCTTTGTAGACTTTGACCTCATCGGCCAAGTCGATGCGGAAAATTTCAAAGTGCGCAAATTGAGCTTCTATGCCGAGCTCATCTGGGAGGCGCGCAAGGAGCGGGCCAAGACAGATGGTGTTACGATCGACTGGATCGTCGTGCGCAACCGGCTGCACAATATGGAGGCGCGCAACCAGCAGCGCATGACCAATGCCATTGCCGAATTGTCGAAGCGTGTGGGTTTCCGGTCCGTGCCGGGCTTGAACGAGCGCGTTATTTATCGTGAGCTTTTCCCGTCGGGACTGACGCTGATCGACAAGGGCCATTTGGGACAGCTTGCGACTGCGCATATCGCCGCACGTCAGGAATTGCGCGAACTTGTGACAGGCCTCGCGCTTCCCGATCTGCAGGGTGCCATGCTCGTTTAATGGCCTTTATCGGGATCTTGATTATCGCTGCGCTGGGTTGGGCGGTGTGGACGAAAAAGCTGCAATCGCAGCAGGTACCCCCGATATTGCTTGGGATTGGCGGCGCCTTTCTGGCCGCACGCGGGAGCCTACTGCTCGGGCTCGGCGCAATTGTGATTGCCGCGGCGTGGTATCGCGGGATGACGTGGCGACTGCTGGGCAAAAGCGGGAAAGACAATGACGCGGCAGCCCTTGATGCGGCCCGTGTTCTGCTGGGCGTTTCACGGTTCGATACTGCCGAACGCATTCGCGAGCGGCATCGCGTCTTGATTTCGCAAAACCATCCTGATGCAGGCGGCAGCAATGCACAAGCCGCCGCATTGAACAAAGCCCGCGATCTTTTATTAGATGACTTGAACAACAAACGACTGTAATTATAAAAATATCTCCCAAAAATAGGCACCCCATGACACATAATTTCCACCCCACTTCGCTGCGTGAATATGACATTCGCGGGATCATTGGTGAAACGCTTGGCGCGGATGATGCCTATGCCATTGGTCGTGGCTTTGGCACGTGCCTGGTCCGGGCCGGCGGCAAAAAGGCTGCTGTGGGTTATGACGGCCGCGTCAGCTCACCTATGCTCGAAGAAGCGCTGGTGAAGGGATTGAACGACAGCGGTGTGGACGTTGTGCGTATCGGCATGGGGCCAACGCCCATGCTATATTATGCCGAAGCCGTTCTGGACGACGTAGACGGCGGCATTGAAATAACCGGCAGCCATAATCCAGCCAATTATAATGGCTTCAAAATGGTCCTCATGGGGAAACCGTTTTTTGGCGCGGATATCCAAAAGCTGGGCAGCATGGCGGCGGCAGGGGATTGGACCGCCGGAGAGGGTACTTCCGAGCATTTGGATATCCTTGACCAATATGTCGCCCGCGTTGCCGAAGCGGCGCCGCAAAAGGCATTCCGCATCGGGTGGGACGCAGGCAACGGGGCGGCGGGACCGGCAATTGAAAAGCTGGTCAAGATGTTACCCGGTGAGCACCATCTTTTGTTTGTGGATGTGGATGGCCAGTTTCCCAATCATCACCCCGATCCTACCGACCCTGTAAATCTGGTCGATCTGCAAAACCTTGTCGCGGAAAAGCAGCTCGATTTCGGAGTGGCTTTTGACGGCGATGG
The DNA here is from genome assembly GCA_021300355.1 of Sphingomonadaceae bacterium. Classification (GTDB taxonomy): domain Bacteria; phylum Pseudomonadota; class Alphaproteobacteria; order Sphingomonadales; family Sphingomonadaceae; genus Sphingorhabdus_B. Next base: position 10,677 of record JAJTEF010000054.1, read on the forward strand.
CGACCGCATTGGCGCGATTGATGGCGAAGGGCGCGTTATCTGGGGCGACCAATTGCTGCAAATCTTCGCCGAAGACGTGCTGGGCGATGTCCCGGGCGCTACGATTATCGCCGATGTGAAGGCATCGCAGGCGCTATTTGACCGCGTGGAGCAACTTGGTGGGCAGCCACTGATGTGGAAAACCGGCCACAGCCTGATTAAATCCAAAATGAAGGAAACCGGATCGCCCTTGGCGGGCGAAATGAGCGGCCACATCTTCTTCAAGCATGAATATTATGGCTTTGACGACGCGATTTACGCGGCGGTGCGTTTAATGGCGGCGTCGGCCAAGCTCGGCAAAAGCGTCACTGAACTGCGCGGCGATATGCCCGTCATGATCAACACCCCCGAAATGCGTTTTCAGGTCGATGAGACCCGCAAGTTCGCCGTGATCGACGAAGTTCTCGCGCGGCTTTCGGCAGACGGCGCCGACGTCAACAACACCGACGGCGCGCGCGTGAACACGCCCGATGGCTGGTGGTTGTTGCGCGCATCAAACACGCAGGACGTATTGGTCGCGCGTGCCGAAGCATCAAGCGAAGAGGGCCTCGACCGATTGATGGCGCAGATTGATGCACAATTGGCGGCATCGGGACTGGAACGCGGAGAGCAAGCAGGGCATTAAGCTCTGGTGTCATTACCTTCCATCATCCTCGACTGGTTCGCCGCACGCGATTGGACGCCCCGGCGACATCAGCTGGAGATGCTGGAGGCGGCACATGAAGGACGCCATGCGTTGCTCGTCGCCGCGACGGGTGCGGGCAAGACGCTGGCTGGGTTTTTGCCGACATTGGCCGAATTGATTGAAGACATGCGTTCCCCGGCGCAGGCCGGGGCCCAGACATTATCAAACAACGCCGCGTTGGGGGCTGGATCCCAGCCTGCGCTGGGGAACACATTAACGCACGCGAGCGGCCTGCACACGCTCTATATCTCCCCGCTCAAGGCGCTTGCGGTCGACGTCCGGCGCAATCTGTTAATGCCAATCGAGGAAATGGGCCTACCCATCCGCGTCGAGGCACGTACGGGCGATACGCCGTCCGATCGCAAGGCGCGGCAGCGGGTGAAGCCGCCGCATATTTTGCTGACTACGCCCGAATCATTGTCGCTGCTGCTCAGCCACGAAGACAGCGTGCATATGTTCTCAACATTGAAGCGGGTCATCATCGATGAAGTGCATGCATTCGCCAATGGCAAGCGCGGCGACCTGCTCAGCCTGTCGCTCGCACGCCTGCAAACCCTCGCACCCGATTTGCAGCGCGTTGCCCTCTCGGCCACCGTTGCCGATCCCGATGACTATCGCGCATGGCTCGCGCCTTATGGCGACATCGACCAAGTGCGCTTGGTCGAGGGCAAGGCTGCGGCAGAGCCTGACCTCAACATCCTTCTCCCCGAAGGCCGCGTGCCGTGGGCGGGGCACAGCGGTCAGCATGCGATACCGCAGCTGATCGACGAAATCGGCCGCAACAAAATCACGCTGATATTTTGCAACACACGCTTCCTCGCCGAGTTCATTTTCCAGAAATTATGGGACGCGAATGAGCCCAAATATGCCATCGGCATCCACCACGGATCGCTGTCGATTGAGGCGCGGCGCAAGGTCGAAGCCGCAATGGCCGACGGCAAGCTGCGCGCTTTGGTGTGCACGGCCTCGCTCGATCTGGGTGTCGATTGGGGCGATGTCGATTGCGTCATTCAAATGGGCGCGCCCAAGGGATCGTCACGGCTGCTGCAACGTATTGGTCGGTCGAACCACCGCATGGACGAGCCATCCAAGGCCATCCTCGTGCCCGGCAACCGCTTTGAATATCTGGAGGCGCAGGCCGCCTATGATGCGGTGGCCGAGGGCGTGCGCGATGGCGAAACCTTCCGCCCCGGAAGCTATGACGTCTTGGCGCAGCATGTCATGGGCATTGCCTGCGCGGGTCCGTTTGACGAGGAACAGTTGTTGGTGGAGGTGCAATCTGCCCTGCCCTATTCCGCGATGGATGCCGCAACCTTTGCCCGCGTCATCGCCTTTGTCGCGACGGGTGGTTATTCGTTGAGGGCCTATGACCGGTTCAAGAAACTGGTCAAAGATCCCGACGGCAGGTGGCGGCTGTCACACCCGCAATTTGCCGCGCAGCACCGGTTTAATGCCGGCATCATTGTCGATGCGCCGATGCTCGAAATCCGTTTCCGCAATGGGCGCAAATTGGGCAAGGTTGAGGAATCCTTCGCGTCGACGCTTAGCCCGGGCAATACCTTTACCTTCGCCGGCATGGCGCTTGAGGTGGAGTCCATCAAGGACCTCGACCTCATCGTCCGCGCCGCGACGAAGCCTGCGACCAACATCCCAAGCTATATGGGCGCGCGCCTGCCGCTCACCACGCATCTTGCGGGCAGGGTGCGGCAGATGTTGACCGATCGCGCAGGCTGGGCGCGCTTTCCCGACGAAGTGCGCGAGTGGCTGGAGATGCAGGCCTATCGCAGCCAGATGCCCAAGCCCGGCCAGCTTCTCGTCGAGACATTCCCGCACGACAAACGACATTATATGGTGACCTATCCGTTTGAAGGTTGGAACGCGCACCAGTCACTCGGCATGCTGATCACCCGCCGCATGGAAAGCCGCGGCCTGATGCCCATGGGCTTTGTCGCCAGCGATTATGCCTTGGGCGTCTGGAGCCTGAAGCCGATCACGGACCCTCCTCCGCTTTTCTCCTCCGACATTTTGGCGGATGAATTCACCGAGTGGGTCGAATCGAGCTATTTATTGAAACGCGCCTTTCGTGAGGTCGCGGTCATCAGCGGCCTTGTCGAGCGGCAGCATCCCGGCAAACGCAAAACGGGCAAGCAGGTTACGTTTTCCACTGACCTTATTTACGATGTGCTGCGCAAATATGAACCCGACCATCTGTTGCTTGAGGCGGCGTGGGCCGATGCGCGCACGCGGTTGACCGACGTTGGGCGGCTTGGTGATTTGTTGGACCGCGCCGCCGATACAATGCTGCATGTCGACCTTGAACGCGTTAGCCCCCTCGCCGTGCCGTTGCTTGTTATGATTGGCCGCGAGAGTGTGGCGCAGGGGTCGGTCGATGACGCGCTGCTGATGGAGGCCGAAAGCCTCGCCGGTATTGCGATGACGCCGTAAAAAGAAACCGTAGCCCTGAGCCTGTCGAAGGGTGACCAGCGGACAGGCGCGCTTCGACGAAGCTCAGGGCTACGGTGATTTGGAGCCGCAGCCCCTTTTTAGTTCAACAAATTCTGCTTCCAGAACATCAATGTCGACCAGAATTGATAGTCGACATTTTCTTTCTTGGCGAAGCCATGGCCTTCATTTTTGCCCAACAAATGCCAAGCGACGCCGCCCTTGTCGCGGATGGCCTTTACGATTTGATCGGCTTCGGATGCTGGAACGCGGGGGTCGTTCCCACCGGTGATGACAAACATCGGTTTCGTGATTTCCGCCACGCGGGTCAGTGGTGAAATTTCAAGCAACTTTGCCCGCTGTGCCGGATCGCGTTCATCGCCATATTCGACGCGGCGCAAATCGCGGCGATAGCTTTGGGTGTTTTCCAAAAATGTGACGAAGTTGGAAATGGCGACGATGCAGTTCGTCGCGCGCAATTTATCCTTAAACTGCACAGCGGCGGCATAGCACATATAGCCCCCGTAAGATCCGCCAGCGAGGCCAAAGCGGCTTGCGTCAAGCGATGGGTCTTTGGCCAGCGTGCCCAGAAACGCGCCCATGTCTTTGACCGAGTCCTCGCGTTTGAACGGGCCGTTATCCAGGCCGACAAATTTTTTCCCATATCCGGTTGAGCCGCGCACATTGGGGTAGAAAATAGCGACACCCATTTCGTTCAGCAGATAGTTGCTGCGCCCTTGGAAGCCGGGCCGCGATTGCCCCTCTGGACCGCCGTGCACATTCATGATCATCGGCCGCTTGCCGGGGAACTTCGCGGGATCAGGACGATAGAGGAATCCTGACACGGGCAACCCGTCAAAGCTTTTGACCGTCAGCAATTCCGGCTCGACATTCTTCGACACATCCAGATCGCCGGTTTTACTTTCGGTCCAGCGGGTCACCTTTAACGTTTTTGGATCAATGCTGTAAGCGTCCGCCGCGCTGCGGGCCGAGGTGAACGTCACGCCGATCTCGCCCCATTCGGAGACTTCGAACCCGCCGATGATGCCTGCAGGTAAGCCATCCACAACGCGGACCTTGTTGGTTTTGGGATCAAGCAATTTGAGTTTGCTTACCCCCGCCTCGTTAGTTTCATAAACGATGAAACTGCCGTCCGGTGAAATGTCGAAGCTGTCGACATCCCATTTCTCTGCCGGACCGCGCGGCGTGAATTTTCCGGTGGCGATGTCGAGGGTCCCCAGCCGCTGAAAATCCGAACCTTCGTCGGACGTCACCCACAGCGAACCATCGGGCGCAAAAGAAGCGCCGCCAATGGCAATGTCTTTGGTATGATCGCCAATGGGGGTCATCTTACCCGTGGCCAGATCAAGAAGCGACATGTCGACATTGCTGACCGACAGATACTGTCCGACGACCGCGCTTTTCTTGTCGGGCGAAAACGCGCCAACATTCCAACCGCCGCCTTTAACTTCAGCAACCATACGGCTCGTCGATGGGTCGCGCGGGTTCATCACATAGATGTCATTGTCGGTGCCGTTGCGCCGCGTCGACGTATAGGCGACCAACTCTCCATCATCGCTCCATGCGTTGATGCTGTTGCGGCTTTTGCCGTCGGTCAGCAGCGAAAGCTTGCCATCCTTCAGCGCATAGATTTGGTAGAATTCATTGCCGCCAATATCTTTCTGCGTCAGCAATATGTCGCCGGTTTTCGGGGCCCAGCTGCC
>JAJTEF010000055.1 GCA_021300355.1 Sphingomonadaceae bacterium
GCCTGACAGCTGGAAGGGATTGTTCGCGTCAACGCTGGCAGCGGCGCGGGATGGCCGGATCTCCGCCGCGCGGTTGGACGATGCGGTGCGGCGAATCGTGCGCGTGAAATACAAGCTTGGCCTCATGGGCGAAGCGCCGACGTTGCGGGGGCAAACATCTCTGGTTGGCAAGCAAGAGCATCTCGATCTTGCGCGCGAGGCGGTATCGAAATCACTGGTGCTGCTAAAGAATGACGATGGCGTTCTGCCCATTCGCAATGGTAGCAATGTCCTGATCGCCGGTTCCGGCGCTGACAATATGGCGATGCAGGCCGGCGGCTGGACGATTAGCTGGCAAGGCGCGGACACCACTGCCGCCGATTTCATCAACGGTCAGACGCTTGGCCGTGCAATTTCGGAAGCGGTTAAAACAGGCGGCGGCACGGCTAATATTTCGGCAACGGGCATTTTTGAAAAGAAGCCCGATGTGGCGATCATTGTCCTCGGCGAAAAACCTTATGCCGAGTTTGAAGGCGATGTGCCAAACCTCGCATTCCGGCCCCAGCCTGCAGAAGACGAGATGTTAGCGCGGTTTAAAGCACAGAATATTCCTGTGGTGGTCCTGTTCCTATCCGGACGGCCGATGTTTACCGGCAAGCTTATCAACCAGGCCGACGCTTTTGTGGCTGCATGGTTGCCGGGTACGCAAGGCCGGGGTGTCGCCGATGTATTGGTGGCCGGCGCAAACGGAAAGCCGATGCGTGACTTCACTGGCCGCCTGCCTTTCAGTTGGCCAACAGATGCGCGGTCACCAATTGATGCGCCGCTTTTCCCGCTGGGTTATGGCCTCGATTACACGCAATCTAACAAGCTTCCTCCGGTTAACGAAGACCCGCGTGTCGATTTGTCATCTCTGACCATCGCCACGCAATATTTCGTCCGTGGCAAGGTGCCCGCACCTTGGAATTTGCAGATGGATGGTTCGATTAGCGCGCGGGCTGTCGACATGTCCGCGCAGGAAGACGCACGGCAATTCACTTGGAACGCCGATGGTGCATTTGTTGTCAACGGGCCTGCTGTCGACTTGAGCAAGCCGTTGAAGGAAGACTGGTCGCTGCTCATCGACTGGCGAATTGATCAGCCAGCGACCGGTTCAGTCATGCTGTCCTTTGGTGGCGCTGCGCTTGATATAAAAAGCACGATGCGCGCATTGCCAACGGGAACGCCCACCCAAACCCGCATTCCGCTGCGTTGCTTTGCCGCGGCTGGCGCGAAGTTGGAGGCGGTCGGTTCCCCTATACGTATGCAGGCGGCGAAAGGCCTTGTTGCGACAATTCGCAACATTCATATCGAAACGACTAAGAAAGGCGCGTCCTGCCCCGGCAAAATGCGCTAAAACCAAGGGAGAGAGAAGATGGCATTGGCACCCGGCGCATCTGCGTCAGCAGATAATGGCGATACCCATATCGACGCACCGCAACTGCAATTGTTCGTGATGGGGCTGTTCTTCATCTTCGGCGGCATCACCAGCCTCAATGATGTTATCATCCCGAAGTTAAAAGAGCTGTTTACGCTCAATTATACGCAGGCGATGCTTGTGCAGTTCTGTTTCTTTGCCGCTTATGCCGTTATCGGCATTCCCGGCGCACGTCTGGTTAAGAAAATCGGCTATATGCGCGGCGCGGTTGCCGGCCTTTTGACGATGATGGCAGGCTGCCTGTTGTTCATTCCAGCGAGCCAGACCGCGACTTATGGCGTATTCCTTTTGGCATTGTTTGTGTTGGCAAGCGGTGTGGTCATTGTCCAAGTGGTTTCCAACCCATTGATCTCCATGCTTGGTAAGCCTGCAACAGCGCACAGCCGCCTGACCTTTGCACAGGCGTTCAATTCGCTTGGCACCACAGTTTTCCCAATCGTTGGTTCGATCCTTATCCTCGGCAGCCTCGCGACGGTAACCGCTGACCAACTATCCGGTGTGGAGCTTGACGCCTATCGCACTGCAGAGAGCCAAGCCATTGTGAACGGCTATTTGGGTATTGCCGTGGCACTGGCGATTGTTGCCGCAGTGGTATGGCTGTTTCGCGATGCGCTGAAGGGCGAAAAGCATGAGGCTAGCGAGGGCTTGGCTGGCCTCAACTTGTTGAAGCGGCCTCGTTTCGGTTTCGGTGCATTGTGCATTTTCCTATATGTCGGCGCCGAAGTTGCGATTGGTTCGCTCATCGTCAATTATTTGATGCAAGATCATGTCATGGCGCTACCCGAACAGGACGCTGGAAAGCTTATTGGCCTATATTGGGGCGGCGCAATGGTGGGCCGGTTCATCGGGTCTGCGGTGTTGCGTGTGCTTAGCCCGGGGAAGGTGTTGGCGTCTGTATCGGTTGCTGCAATTGCACTGCTGATCTTTTCCACACAAACCACGGGCGAAGTTGCGGGTTATTCCTTGTTGGCCGTGGGCCTGACCAATGCGATCATGTTCCCGACGATATTCACGCTGGCCTGTGAAAAGCTGGGGTCACGAGCTGCCGATGGTTCTGGCATCATCAACGTCGCCATCGTCGGCGGCGCTATTGTTCCGCTGTTCACGGGCATCATCGCTGACTTAACCGGAAGTCTCGCCATAGCGTTCACCTTACCCATGCTTTGCTATGCGATAATCGCGGCATTCGGGATCTACGCGCGTAAGCCTGCCTAATCGCGCGCATGCTGGCGCGGCATTGTTGCCAATAACAGGCACGCAATGACCGCCAGCCCCGCTAGCAGCAGAAATAGGCTGCCAAAGCCATAACTGGGTACCAACGCCAGTATCAGCCATGGCATTATGAGCGATGGCACGGTGTTCGTCAGGTTGAAAATGCCCAAATCCCGTCCGCGCGTCTGTGGACGGGGGAGCACCCTCAACGTCTGGCTTGAGTGCAGCGCCAGAAAAAGGCTGCTCGCCAAGCCAAAGACCACATAGCCGGTGATGGCGACTGGTAAAGATGACGAAACCGACATGATGATCAGTCCGGCCGCTGCCGCCGCTGCCCCACACATGAGCGGCAGAATGGGCCGGTTTGTACGGTCGGACCAGCGGCCAACAGCTAACGCTAAAAACACAGCCGTACCCAGAACAAGCGCAAAGATACTCGCGGCATTATTTTCGCCGAAATCAGGATCGACGCTGCGGAACCATAAAAGGAGAAACGCAAATAATGACGCTTCTGCAATTTGTATCAATAAGCGCGCAATCCACATTTTAACGGCGGCGTGCCGTGTTACGGCGCTCTGTTCCCCGTCAATTGTTTGATCCGTCGGCGCGGTGTTCAACCCCGATATCGATATCGGTCTGCCAAAAATCAGCACCGGACTGACCATGGCTATCACCAACATCGCGATAATGATTTCACGGTGCTCAGATGGGAAAGCATTGTTCATTGTTACAAATGCGCCGGAAAGCGCGCCCATTGCGGGCGCTAACGCCAATAGACCACCAAGAAAACCCTTTTGGGAATCGGGAATGGTGTCACCGGCCCACGCGCTTAAAGGCGCGAGCATCATATTCAGGCCAATTTGCCAGAGGATGATCATGGCTATCAAAACTGCTGGGTTCTTGGCGTAAGCTGTGGCGAGGAGCAAAGCCGTTGATAAGGCTAATCCAGCCCATATCCACGGGCTTCGTGCGCCAGTTTTATCACTGGCCCATCCAAAGCCGATATTGGCCACGCTTGCGGCGATAGCGCCCAGAAAGGCCGCTATCGCCAACATGCCGAGGGCGTCCGTACCGGAGATGTCTGTCGCGCGCAGCGGCAGCAATATCGTCAGAAACGGCATATAGGCGACGGCGCCCCCGGATACGGCGAGCGCGTACAAATACATGAAAGTTGCCGACTGCCGGCTGCTATCGACTGATTTAGGCGCGACCATGTGCAGACGGCGGTGCGGTGCTGCTTCGCTCAATAAGGCTGCCTTCAATAACAACCGGTTGATGCGGCACGGGCGCGTCACCATTGGTAATCAATAGCTCCACCGCCTTCGAAAAGGTTGCGGCAATCGGCTGATCAACAGCAGTGAGTTCGGGCATGGTAAAACGCACAACGGGCGTATTGTCGAAACTGATAAGGGATAAATCGCCGGGAATGTTTAAACCACGCGTCTTGGCCGCGTCCAAAGCGGCAAGCGTCATTTGATCATTGCTGCCGATGATCGCCGTGGGCGGGTTTTCCAAATCGAGTAGCGCGTTTGCGGCCAGCACACCGCTATCATATCCAAAATCGCCTCTGACGCATAACGCATCGCAGGAAAAGCCGGCGGTGGTCATCGCCTCGCGCCACCCGTCGATACGCCAGTTGGACAGGTCATATTCTTTAGGGCCAGCAATGAAACCAATCCTGCTATGGCCAAGCGCGATGAGATGTTCGGTTGCACGTCGGGCCGAGCCCTCGTCATCCATCGTCATCGCTATTCCCGGCCCTGATATGATCGATCCGATCCGAGCGAAGGGGATTTTGCGTTTGGCAAGAAATCCGGTGATGAGCGGGTTTTCAGAGTGCGGTGGCGTCAAGATGACGCCGTCTGGCTGCAGCGCCGCAATGGCTGCACCCAATTCGCGCTCGACATGATCATTGTGGGTATCGACCAGTTCAAAGATCATCCGGTATCCATGTTCGGCACATTTTAGCATGCCGCCCAAAAGCATTTGGTCTACCCAGTCCGACCCTTGGCGGTTCCGCCAATCGGCAATTGTGCGTTCCCGGTCGTTGATGGCAAGGATCAGGTACGAACGTGATCCGCTCATCCGTTGCGCGGCGATGGACGGGACATAACCAAGCTTATCAATGGACCCCTGCACACGTTCCTGCATGGCAGGCCGGACGTTAGGCTCATTATTGATGACGCGGCTTACCGTTTGCAGGGAAACCCCTGCATCGGCTGCTACATGTTTAATTGTGACGGCCTGGCGGCGTCTCGCCATAACTTACTTACTTTCTTTGTCGCCCTGCATGCAGGCCAGACCTTTTTCGTTATCGCTGCTGCATTGATAGATGCGGATCCAGTCGATCAAAAACGCAGCTGGTGTTACATTCGATGCAACGCCTTTATCGTTATTCTTCTCTGACAGGCCGCCACCAATGGCGAGGTTAGCCATTATGTAGAAGGGCTGGTCAAAAGGCGCAACAGGGTTTGATTTCGCCAATGGAGAAGCTGTTTCCCAATCAGCACTTGTCCGTTCCCAATATTTCTGCCCATCGAGATAGAAACGCATCACGCCCTCGCCCCATTCGAGCGTCCAGATGTGAAAGTCATCGGAAGGCAAAGCGTTTGACGGCAGCGCCACACGCGTATCATGAAATTTATTTTTTGGTGCATAATCGCCAAAATGGATCGCACTAATCATTCGGTTCTCGCCAACACCGCCCGTGCATGTGTTGCATGTCGCGCCAAGATTAACGCCTTCCAAGATATCGATCTCGCCCGATAGTGGCCAGCCCCCGTAGACGCTGTTGGCCGGCATCATCCAGACGGCAGGCCAGGTTCCTTGTCCCTTTGGTGGCTTCGCGCGAAATTTGACTTTGCCGTATTTCCAGCTGGAAATGCCAAGCGTTCGGATTTTGCCGGAGGTATATTCCTGCGTCTTTTTAGGATAAGGCTTGTTTGAAAATTCAGGGGGCAGATCTGGACCGGTAAACGTCTCTTTGTGCGCGATTAAATGCAGATTTCCTTCGGCTACCTTAATGTTTTTGGACCTATCCGTGTAGCATTGCCGTTCCTGATTGCCCCCGCCCCAGCATGATTTTTCGGGCTTCCATTTTTTGCGGTCCAATTTGCTGCCATCAAACTCATCGGCCCACACAAGTGTCCAGTTATTTTCTGAAGCTTGTGCTTTGGCTGCCGTTGTCCAGCACGCCGTCAAACCGATCATAGCACCGAGCAAGGTAATTTTGGGCGGCATGGCTTTCTCCTGAAACGCGGGCTGAAAGAAAAACGGACCCAAGTCATATGACCAGGGCCCGCCTTTCCGCAACACTGATGCGAAATGTTAGAATTCAAATCGAGCAAGGAAAGTGAAGCGCCGATCGTTCCGGAACGCCGAGCGCGTTGCGCGGGTGCCGTCAAAATCGATAACTTGTGATGTCTGTGTGACTTCATCAAGCAAGTTCACGGCCTGAATACCGAGTTTCAATTGCTTCGTCACAGAAACAAAGATTGATCCGTCAAGCTGGCCTGTTGCTTCGCCGTAAATGGGCGAGAACGGGAAGATAACGTCGCGCGGCGTCTGCACAAATTCAGACCGCCAGTTATACGCCAAGCGGAATGACAACGGACCTTTTTCGTAAAATCCGACGGCATTGATCGTATGTTTCGAGACGCCAGCCAACGGCAGACCGCCCGAAAGCGGGCTCTGTTCAGAACCGAGCGAAGCGTTGTTGAAATCGCCCGCATCAACATAGGTATATGTCAGACCGGCGCCCAAGCCGCTTAAGAGGCCAGGCAGGAAATCGTAAGTTTGCTGATACGCAACTTCAACACCCTTCAATGTTCCACCATCGCTATTCACCGGTGTGTTGAACAGAATATCGGTGTTGACGCCCTTCGGCGTGACAAAGGGACGCACTATGGCGCCGCTATTCACGATATTGCTGATATCCTTTACAAAGCCGGATACCGTCAACGAGCCGATGTCTGCCCAATACCACTCGAGAGAGAGGTCATAGTTCACCGATTCAACAGGGCGCAGGAAGCGGTTACCCGTGTTAATGGCAAGCAACGGACCCGTGGCCAAAAGGCCACCGGCGCGCAGATTGTTGGTGTTGTCATATGCGCCACCACCCGATGTGAACGCCGACAGATCTGGCCGGGAAATACCCTTGGAGATTGCGCCACGCACCAAGACACCATTGCCGAAATCAAGTTTAGCGTTGAAGTTGGGGAGCCAGTTTGTGTAGCGGATGTTGAGCGGGTCGGAAATGACCTCACCTGTAAACAACGACGCATATGTCGCTTGGCGCGCGGCCGACAAGCCGCAATAGCCCGGCACCGGTGTGATATTATTGGCGAGAATAAAGGCACATGAGCCCTGCACTTCCGCCAGTTGGACTATGCCATCACGGTTGCCGTTATTGTCGAAGAACTCAGGCGTCGGCAGGCTGAACGAACCACCACTTCTCACCTTGGTGCTGACATAGCGCAAGCCGATATTGCCGCTGAGTGTTGTGCCACCAAAGTCGGCACCAAAATCAACGCGCGCATAGGCAGCGGACGTGCTTTCTTCGACGTCCGAAATTTCACCAGCTGTCCATGGACCACCGGGAAGATTACCTGATCGTGCTGAAATCGGGAACCATGCGTTCGGTGTCAGGGTGTAAGCGGTAATCGCATTTGCCTGCGTCCGGATGGCGCCGTTCAGATAATCAGCGACCATATTGTCGCCGCCGAAGAAGAAGGCAGAGCCCTCCCCAAGCGGAACCGGCGCATTACCGCGCTGGAAGCTGTCACCAAATGGGTTACGCAGATTGGCCGAGTTCGGGAAGTCGCGAACATAAGCGCCGCCACAGCCGAAGGCTTGGAAGTCGCCGCAGTTCCAGTTACCGCCACGTCCTGTCCACGGCGCGCCCAAATTGCCCCAGTTGGAGAAATTCGCGCTGCGGGTTACGCGGTTACGGTCACCCCAACGTGCGCCGAAACGCGCTTTTTTGAAAAAGCCGTCATCGCTAACGTCATATTCGGCGTCAGCGCGCATGCTGGTCAATTCGCCGTCGTTCTTCACCTGATTGTCGAGGAGGAACCAGTAAAATGTTTTGCTCGGATCGTTGAAATAGCTCGACGGCGATGTGGCGAGTCCTGGCTGCAGAAACTCGACGAGCGGCGTGCTGCCACGGTTGTCGATACGCACATCGGAATAGGTCTGCATTGCAGAGATGAAGCCGTCTTCAGTACGGTCCGATTTAATGTGCTGTACTTCAAAGTTGAAGCGAAGTCGATCAGTCGGGCTTAACTTAATGTGCGCTGAAAAATCCTCTGTCTTTGCTGTGTCTTCGCGTTGGAAGCGCAGCAATTCAGTTGGAATACCACGGCCACCGGTAAATGGCTGGAGCTGGGTTAATGTGCCTGCGACGAATTG
>JAJTEF010000056.1 GCA_021300355.1 Sphingomonadaceae bacterium
TGGAACAAATGAAAGATTGTTGATTGGTCATCTTGATTGGAGCGGTGGAAATAGGCTAAACGGCCACATCGCCAAGCTCATCTACTACCCCGCACGATTGACCAACACCAAGCTGCAACAACTTTCTACTTGAGAGGTGGCTTATGATTGACATCCTTCTGAAATTCGATTCACAGGAACAAGCTGGCCTCATTGGAGAGCAGCTTGGATACACCACCCGTGATCCTGAGACGGGTGAATTCCAGACTACCCAAGCTACACTTGATCTCGCTATTTGCGTGATCGGCATTCACTACTATCCAGACCCGGAGGAAGTGGATGAGGAAGGGAATCCGGTCCTGAAAGCGGATAACCAATACTGGGTGATGGTCCGAAGCTTGGTGGATATTGACATTCCACCGGAGATTCAGCCGTTCATCGTTGAGCGTGATCCGAATAACCCGCAGATTCCTTCCCAAACTTGGGCTTGAGGTGAATCATGGCCAGCAAAAAGATCAGCGAATTATCAGCCAAAACTCCAATATCAACTGATGTTCTTCCAGTTGCCGATCCTTCCACCGGACTCGCTGGGAAGTCAACCACTAATCAAATCATCGCTGCTGCTGCCGGATTCACTAATAAGACTCCAGCGGTTGGCGATTGGATTCCCGTAGCGGACACGGCGACTCCAGCCGTTGCATGGAAAACTAGACCATATTCAGTCACCTATGTTGGTCTGGCATCGTGGACTAAATTCACGACCTACGGATCATTCGCATTCCAGCCTCACACCGTGAATATTTCGACCACTACCCACAACCTCCAGATCGGAGTTGCCGGGTTGGTCAAAATCAACTGCACCGCAAACTCTGACCTAACTGGATTAGTTTCTGAGAATATTCAATCGAACACAGTCATCACTCCGGGTGGATCAACGACCGCAGCGTTGGACGGACAGGTGATTTATTTGCTGAATACAGGGACGAACACCCTGACGCTGAAGCACGATGATTCTGGCAGTTCTGCCGTTAATCGGCTATACACGCACAACGGGAACAACCTTCAGTTGGCTTCCGGGCATATCACCTTGTGCCTTTACGACACCACTATTAGCCGCTGGCGGGTTTGGAGCTTGGTTTAATATTTTCTGGAGATTTATGATGCCAGACAACATCACAGAAGTCGCAAAATCAATTGGCGGAGTCGGCGCAATCTTATTGATTGTGCTGTGGGGCGTTTACCTTGTCCTTCGCCCGTTAATCGAAAATCATATAGCATTGATTAACGAGGTTAGGTCTGATCTCAAATCAGACCGTATTGAGTTTAATGCTCATCGATTGGAGAGTCAGCGCATCCAAATCGAGATGTTACACGCGCTGAAGGATTTGCGGGAATCTATTCAAGGAGTTTCTAATGAGCGAACTGAAACTGCAAACGACCGTGCCACTCGACAGCTTGAGAGTGCTTCTGGCATTCGCGAAAGGCGATCATAAGCTCGATCAGTGCGTCGCCGCCGCCGGCCTCAATGTGCTGAGCTACGCGATGGGCTTTGTTCTGCCTGAGCACGGCGCCGAGCCTGCTGCTGCCGAAGGCGCTCAAGCTGTCGCTGCTCAGTCGGTCGTCGATGAGCTGCAAGCCGCAATCACTCAGGCTGAAGAGCCTGCCGCCGCCGGCGCCATCCAGATTGACTGGAAGAAATTGGCTGAGTTTGTGATCACCGTCATCGTCAAAGCAGTGCTGTAAGGAGTGAACCATGCTAGGCATCGTCATGCTGTTGATGGCTCAGGGCGGCGTGACGCTGCCTCCTGAGCTCAAATTTCCGCTCGGCGAAGCAATCGTGCTTCGCGCCGAGACGGAAGGGAAGATCGTGCGTTTTGTGCCGCTGGACGCCGGCCTGAAAGAGCTCGACCCCAAGCTGCTCGCGTCGCCGAAAGATGCCGTGTACACGACGTTGCGCCCGGGAAAGTATCGCGTCCTCGCGTACAGCGCCGTGAAGGACGAGCCGACAGCTCCGTTTATCTGCACGGTAATCGTCGAGGGCGAAATCCCAGCGCCGCCTTCGCCGAATCCTGACATCCCAAGCCCGATTGCGGACGTCTTGAAGCCAATCTACGGCGCCTTGAATGAGCCCGGCAAAGCAGATCAGGTGAAGAAGCTTGCTGAAACATATCGCTCAATCGCTTCTGGCGTGAAGGCCGAGGGTGAGTTTGCCAACTTTCTCTCAGGCGCTCGCAGCGTCTTCGCGCGAAACATCCCGGCAAACGCGATCATCCCCATCAGGGAACGACTCAGCGTTGAGCTCGCCAATCGGCTCCCGTTTCCCGGTACTGCGCCGATGGATGCGACGCTAGTTTCCCGCGTGCAGGCGACGTTCCTTAACATCGCTTCCGCTCTCGATCAACTGACCAAGTGAGGATCGCGCCATGCCGAATGAAGCCGACGAATTAGACCTGATCAGCGAAATCTACAAGCCCGGCTGGCTTGATGACGAGCGCGAAGTTGAAACGATTATGGAATCGCAGCCATTCCCAGCGTTTGGCAACACACCTGCCGGCTCCGATCCGATCCAGCTTCCTGACAGCGTGCTTGGTTGGAAACTGCACGAGAGGGTCACTGGCAAGCCTTGGCCGTCCGGCTCGCAGGGCAACGTAGGGTCGTGTGTGTCATGGGGCACGCGTAACGGCGCCACATTGACCATGCTCGCGCAGATCGCTGCCGGATCGAACGAAGAGTTTGCGGACATCGCCCAAGAGCCGATTTACGCGCTTTCTCGCGTCGAAATTGGCAAACGCAAGCTGGGAAGAAACGACGGAAGCATTGGCGCTTGGGCTGCTGAAGCCGTCAGAGCTTTCGGCGTCATCAAGCGCGGAGTATATGGCAACATCGATTTGACCAAATATTCCGAAGCGCGCTGCAAGGAATGGGGCTGGATCGGCTTGCCAGACGAGCTCGAGCCAGTCGCCAAAGAACGACCGATTAAGGCTTATTCCAAAGTCATGTCGGTCGATGAATGCCAGCGCGCACTCGCGCAAGGCTACGGCGTCAACGTATGCAGCAACCAAGGTTTTCGGCTATCAAGAGATAGCGATGGTTTTTGCGCGCCGCGCGGCACTTGGGCTCATTCGATGGCGATCATCGGATATCAACTCGGCAAGCGCCCGGGCTTTTTCATTCTGAACTCGTGGGGCGCCGACGCCTACAGCGGTCCCATGGGGCTCGGCGATGGCCCCGGTGGAGGATTCTGGGCTGAAGCTGATGTAGTTGAGCGAATGCTCAAACGTGGCGATAGCTATTGCTATAGCAGCTTCAACGGATTCCCCGCGCAGCGCCCGAATTTTTACTTCTAATTCTGGGTGAGCGCCACAAGCGAAGAGGCGGGCCAAAAGCCCGCCTCTTTTGCATATGTTTCAATATTTTGAACGATTACGTTGCCTTGTGAAACTGCACGCTCCACCCGGCTTTTTCGACGGCGCTCGCGTCACTCGACCATGCGGCGCCAGCGATCCAGCGAAACCCGCGAACCTCTGGCAATTGCTGCGCCGCCGCATCCATGACGTACAGCCAGCCGACCTTTGGCTCGTAACGGCCCAAATATCGCCATACGCCGCGTTCGTCGCGGAAATCGACGAATCGCCCAACCTGCGCGTCGCGCAGCCTATAAACGAATTTTCGACGCCCATCCGTCAGCATGACGGCAGTCGCTCCAAGCATTGCTTCGGTGCTCAACATGATCAGCCTCCCCAATTGACGCGGTCGGTGCTGTGATGCCCGTTCCACACGCAGTTTTCGCGGACGTAACGCTTCAGCGCCGTCAACGTGACAAACCGCTGCTCGTTGGGTCCGCCCAGCAAGACGTACCCGTAGTCTTCGAGCTTGATCCATTGGCACCCGCGATATTCGCCGGCGTTGGTTTTCTTCGACATGGCGCAATCTCCGTCCGGGCTAATTCCCGGTATGCGATATCATGCATATTGTCGCCGCTACAGTCAAGCTGGCTTGAGAAAAAACTTTTCTGTATATTCAATATGAATTAGCGTTTTCGGAGTTAATACAATGCTATCTTATGCTGGCATACCTCTGCCGCTTGTTACTCCGCAGCTCAACGAATTTCTCGAGCGGTACATGGCGACATCGCAGTTGCCATGGTTTGAGCGCGTGCAGGCAACGTCGCCGGATGTTCTTTGCACCGCAATAACAAGCGCGCTCGACGCTTGGGCCGATTGGTTTGCCGCCGCGCATACGGCGCTCGGCATCACATGCCCGGTGACGACAATCAATGCGAATTTCCTGAAGCCGGGGCCAATTTATTATCCAGAAAAAGACACGCCCGGGCTGTCGATCCTGATGGATTCTGCCGCGTGGACAATCGGGCGCCGATATGTGAAACAGTTCAATGGCGATTACCAGTTGCAGCGCTATCAGGACGGCGTCGCGCTCGCTGTTCCGGTCAGCGGTTTCAACGTCATTTCGGGTTCGCGTCACCTTAACAACGTCACGCTTTCGCCGCTCAAATATCGATTTGCTTTTCACAATGGCGGCACTGCCGAAGCGTTAATGACGACGGTTGCCGGCAGCCCGCCATCGCAACCATACGACCGCGTCGTTTTCGATGGCACGCGCGTCATCAAGGTGCGTTGCGCGATCCCAGCCGGATCACAGACCGCCGCAAACAATTACGCCGGCGCTTGGGCTGATGAGCACACAAAATGGAAAACAATTCGGCAAGACGTTTGCTTTGCCGGCGCCGTGCCGTACACGGTCACCGGCGGCGACAACTATGTCGAGTTTCTCTGCGACGCGACCACATGCATGACGCGCGTGTACAGTAGTCACGAGGAAGCGATTGAATCGCTGAGCGTCCGTTTCGGCACACTTGCGAGCGCGGTTTGTGACAATTGTGGTGCTGGCGGCGGCGGCATGAATTGCCCGCATGTATCCAGCGTGCAGTGTACCGGCGGACAGCTCAGCGTCACATACGATACGGAGTGTACGCCAGCATGAGTACGACGGTACTTCTCGATTGCGCGACTCTTGCGCCGGCTCCAACTCAAAGCCGCCTTTTTCATCCATGCTGGGGCATGCGCGCGTTACCATCGACAATGCAGTTCACAGCCGGCCCATCAACACCGATACCGCCGAATACAACCTGCAATACCGGCTGGCCGGCGACCGCGATAAGCGGAACGCTGACGCGCTCGAGCCCATGCACGTTTGTTTGGAGCTACTCGAGCGGATCATTCGGAATACTTTTCGCGTGGGCTGCCGGCGGCTATCCGCTCGGGTGCTCGATCGATCAGGCGGAAATGTTTCCAAATTGGTCGTTAAACAATATCGTCGGAGTTCCGACCGGGTCGTGCTCGCAAGACCCAGTGACCGGGATCGTGACGATGACATTCACCGGAACGATTAGCGACGGTTTTTGCACTTGTCCAATCACTGTCACATACAACGGGTGATTCATGGGCGCCGGAGCGTACGCCAAGCTTTTGGCTGGCAATTGCATAACGATCCCGACGCGCCATTTGATGCCGTTCAAGGAATTCTGCATCCACACGCTCGGCAGCTCGCCTCCGCTTGCGACGTATCCAGACTCTGGCTTATTTGGCTGCAATGCGTACAGCACTAATGCCGGAACACAACTGCTTGTTGATCCAAGGATTCCCGATGCTTTGACGCGGCATCCGCTCTACGGGTACACCAGCTCCACGGTCACGCTGCCAACGTTTTTCAATGCCGCCAATCTTGCTCCATGGCGCGAGCGTAAAATCATCGGGCCGATGGACCCGTACAACAATCGAGCCAGCGGGCCGGCAGTCAAGCAAGCGCACATGGTGACCGAGGTGCGTCGCCGCCTCAAGCAAGTCGCGTCGCCGAACAATAACAATTACGCGAATCGATACGACTTTTATTTCACCGATGCCGCGACAGCTTACAGCAATCAGAAAGATTGGCTTGGTTTCTTTCATCCGGCCATGCAGTTTTGGACAAACAAGAATGTGCCGGAGCCATTCAGCGCTGTCAGCTATTACGAGGATGGCGGCGCCAGCGCGGCTACGTCCGACGTTTACAATCAAGGAATCATTCCGTTTTGCTCACCAGTCAACGCGTACAACTCAAGCGGCACGCTGCTCGGTCAATACATCGGCTACACGTTCATGTTCTATTTCGGCATGGCTTATTTGAAGTATCCAATACCGGGTTTCAAGCCGCCGGATTATTATTCAACTAGCCCGACGCCGCCGGAAGTTAATCCGACATATCAATTCTTCTCGACGGACTGCCATTTATTCCTCGTCGCATCGCCGGCTGCCGGGCAGACACTGAAGTCGCCGAAGATCGGCTCGATTCGTTATTGGACGTACAATAAAGACGGCACGACGTGGAATATTGGCGACCAGTACATGTACATCTTGAATGGCGCGTTTCGCTCGCAGTGGAAGTTCAATGTCGCGTTCAATTATGTGGGCGGCGGAAGCGAAACGATCTTGTTCAACATGTCAAACCTTCAGGTTTATGTGACGCCATGACTCAATACGTTCAGAGTGTCGCCACAAATGTCTGCGGCGATCTGCCGGACACAATTCCGGTCAACATAGATTGCAGCTTGTGCAACATCGGTTTTCCGCAGGCCGGCGGATCGATTGGACTGACGTTCTTTGGGCCTCGATGCACGCCGAATACCGATCCAAGCCCAAGCTACTGGCTCGGCTTTGAGACGAAGATGGCGCAATGGAAATGCCCAAATCCGGGCGAAGATGCCGAGCCGGCGCCGAACACTTGGGTGGCTACGGGATTTTTTGGCGGCGCGACGCGCGATGGATGCTCAAACCAATATCGTTTCGACGCCACACTGAATGCGATTGATGCCAATCATGTCAGCGTTTCGGTAGTGGTGCGCGTGCTGGCTCCAACGACGGGCGGATGGTCTTGGCAAACTTACATGAGCTTTTCCGCGACGCTGACAGAGATTGTGAACGCGGACACAACTCGATATCGCGGTCGCAATTTTTCGACGCCAGATTACATCAGCGTGACGCCTGCGTCCGTTGGCGGCGTCGGCGACCCTGTCAGCTTTGTGAAGATGACGATCGGCATGCAGTCGATGCGATGCGGATGCGGAAGCTTCGGTTACGGATTGCCAACGTGCGGATTCTGGGACGGCACGCAATGGCTCACCTGCCTGCGCGGCGTCATTCGCAGCAATTCGACGTACGACGTTCGAGAGTTTAGCCAGCTTGGATTTAATCCAGCCGGCTGCGGCGGCGTGTCGTCAGGCGGCTATTGCATGTGCGACGAGTTCACGCTAACGAGCACGAGCCCTCCGAGCACAGCTCCTTATCTGCCAGCATTCAACGCCGACCCGCAGTTTATCCTCGATTATGGCGTGCTTGGACTTCCCGGCGGCATCGAGGCTGTCGGAGCCAAGCAACAAATCCAAATATCATCTGGTTCTGACGCAGGCATAGCGCTCGCTGTCAAGCAAGTCAATAACGGCACGATCTACATTTGCACAAACGACAATGGCGCCGGTTGGATTTGCACGCCTGCTGTTGTAGCGCAAACAAAAGGACCGAGGATACTGACGGCGTCACGCGCGACGTTTGACGTGTGGTTGTACACGCTCAATTTCCCAAATGACAATCTGTTGCCGACAGAATGCTCGAGCGGCGGCGATTATCCGACGCCATCGCCGACCGATCCGTACTGGTGTACCGCGTCTGGATGCGTGCAATCGCCATTGCAGCCGGCTGGAGCGCTTTCAGGTCCGTACGCTACATCGTTGCTTTGCTCGACTGGATGCGCTGAAATTGTGCCGCCAGCCGATCCATATTGGTGCGTGGACGGTTCTTGCGTTCAATCAGCTACGGCGCCATCAGGATATACATCCGGCCCATATGACAATTCAGAAGCTTGCGTATCAGCCTGCACGCCGCCATCAGGGAATTATTGGTGCCTGTACGGCAACTGCGTTATCTCAGCTACTCAGCCCGACCCTTCAGCAACCGGACCATATTTGACGTCTGAAGCATGCGCCGCAGCGTGTCCCGGTCCAGCCGAAATGGTTTGGCGATGCACCGACAATGGCTGCGGGACGATCACGCGATCCGGCGCGATTATGAGCGGATACACCTACTATTTGACTCAAGCGGCGTGCGAAGCTGCATGTCCGGTGCAGTATTGGTGTATCGACAATGCGTGCCAAGCGTTCTCGACGAGCTACACGCCGCCGGGATCGCCAGCCGGCCCATTCTCGACGTTGGCTGAATGCTACGACGGATGCGACACTGGCCCCGGATGGTATTGCCTGAGCGGATCATGCGGCAGTTACCCAGCGCGACCGCCCGGAGCGTACGGTCCACGGCACGATTCGTTTTTCACATGCATAGAAGATTGCATGATTGTCGCCGAATCATCAGGCCCGCCAATTGAGCGCGAGGATATTGCCGCCGCGCAATCGCCGCCGCCAATGCCAATCGCAATAAAAAGCTTTGAGCTTCCCCGGGCCGATTTGGCATCGATCCATCGTGCGCGCACGCCGTGCAAGCATCTGGGCGGATTCAAGGAATACCGCAAAATGCCATGCTCGTGCGGCAACTTCGCGATATTCAATTGTGCCAAGCATGGCGAGTGTATTCGAGTTGCGCCTCGTGATGCGAAATCACCCGATGGCGTGTACCGGGAAATCAAAGCCTGCATGAACAACTGCGGCGATTACGAGAATCATTGATGATAGAACTTAGCGTCAATCAGGATGATATCGTTTCGGCCTGCGCTGAAGCCGAAAGAATCGGCGCCTTGAAACGGAGCATATTGCTTGGGAAAGGCAACAAGACCGGCATACTCGGCGAGTTGTCTGTTGTTCGATATTTTGGAAATGATGCCGCTGTAAGGGCTAGCACATACGACTATGACATTTTGATAAACGGAATCACGTTTGATGTAAAAACAAAAAGAAGAACTGTGGCTGCGAAATTAGAGTACAACGCCGCGATTCCTGAGTATCAATTGAAACAGAAATGCGATTATTATTTGTTTACCTCTCTTCGCATTGCTGGCGGCTGGCCAGTTGGAATTACTCTTTGCGGATGGATTGGCAAGAGTGATTTTGTCAAGAAATCAAAGTTGGTGCAGGCCGGATCAAGAGACGAAAGCAATGACTGGTATTGCTCGATGGATTGCTTGGTTCTGCCTTACCGCGATTTACTGCCAATCGAGGATTTGAAGAAATAGCCAGCCGGAGAGATTTTGCGTACTCTCATCTCCGCTACGCGCGCGGTATATTACGTCGCTCGTCGGTAGCCCAATCCGCGACGCGTTAATACGACGACTGGCGCATGCTCAGGGGCGCGAACATCAGTTGACGCGGTTCCGCTTCACTGACCGCACCGGCAGGCAAACCGCAAAAACACCGTCATGCGGCGCCACCTGAGCTTTTGTTCCGTTCCTCCATCCACCTTTCGGCGCGGGCAAGCAGCTCGGCCTGCATCGCTTCGTCACGATTCACGCGCACAAACGCGTATCGATCGTGCTCAGCTTCCGCGTCGGGAAAGTAACTGAAAAATATCATAGACCTGAGCCCGGTCACAAACAATTGATGCTGGCATTGCGGTCGATAGTAGTTGACAACTGATCCTCCGAGCGCCTCCTCATGCACCTTCCATGACGGCGATTTGATCTCGACGACGATCTTTCGATCCTCGCTGATCCCGTCCAGTGATGCGCGCATAAATGGATACTTGGAATGCTGGAAGCACGCCGGGCGAATCCAGATGCCGCTCAGCTCGATGAACAGCACACGCGCAAACGGTTCAAGCGCCGTGCCCCGGGCCATGCGCGCATTTGGCTTCAATCCGCCGGCAGCACGCTCCTTGTCCTTTTTCTTGACGCCGCCAAAGTAGCCCATCAGCGCGGTCGCATCGCTCGAGCCGACGCCTTGATCGCGCCAGCGCAGCCATTCTTCGCTGCCCTGCTCGAGCCCTGTAATCTCCTCAGCTTCGCCCATGGTCGCCTCCAATGCGGGAGCCCGCCGGCCAGTCAGCATGGAGGCAGTATGCTGCTAGCCGGCGGGTTAATCGGCGCCCTGCGGCGCGATCCCTGAAATTATACGCCTTCATTAGCCTCAATCGCGAGTCGAATTTTCCGCGCGGCGACACTGGCGCGATGGCGCGCCGCCTCGCGACTGATGCCAGCCATCTTTGAGATCGCTGCGTACGAGACGCCTTGAATGTGATGCGCGATCAAGATATTCCCAATCGGCTCATCCTTGATCGCCTGCATCACGCGCTCGATGGCGTCGGACGTCGTTATGTCATTCGATGGATCACCCTCGCGGCCAACCAGCGTGATGCCCTCGAGAGGCAAACCGACATACTCGCTCGCGTACCCGGGTTTCCGCGAAATCATTCGCCAGCGCGTGTGCGAAAACGCGCGCCAGCAATACGTCGAAAACTTGGCGATGCGCTCGTCCCAAAACGCCGCGCACTTGGCAAGCGTTATCATCAGCTCACTTTTGTAATCATCCTTGCAAACATTATATCGCGAATCGATTGGGTATCTTGCCGCAAACTTGTAAACAAGGCGCACGTTATCTTCGACCTTTTGTTGCCCAAGCTTGGTCAAGCAGAAATCAGCCATGATCAAAAGCCTCCATGCAAACAAAAAAAAGCGCCAAGCCACTGCGGCTTGGCGCACAACGAAAATCAGCGCCTTGGCGGGCAGTACCAGCACTCAAGAATGTTTTCGCGGTCGGCGCGAAACATTTTCATCAGCCTGCCAATGCGCGATTTGATTTTTGCCCGGCCACGTTCCCGGTTTTTGCTGTCATTGAAAAGCGCCCACCAAAGCAAATACAGCAGCATCTCGGTTCGATCGTCGCAACCGTGATGCGGATCACGCGCGCCTGCCTCAACGCGCAGCGTTAAAGCCCCCTTGCGCAGGCTGTACTGCCATAGCCGGAACTTTGACCAGACAACGAACTGTCCGCGCAATTTTGGGTGCTCCTCGGTGACATGCACGGTCGTGATGCCTCCTTTGGAATCGACCCCGGTTTCAGCCGCGTGCCATTTGCACGCCGCCTGAATGAAATGCTGAGGATACTCAGCAATGTCGCTCGTGATACGCATGTGAAACAAACCTCCAAGCGGATCGGGCCAAATCCCGCCGCACAATTATCTATCGCGCATCCCAAGTTTTTTTTCAACATTGATTCGTTAATTTTTCGTAAGGAACTTGGCAAGGCGCCATTTTCGCCTATAGCTAATAAGCATTATTGATAAGTAAGATGTATATTCTTATTTATAATAATAATAAAAACTTTTATTGTAGTATATGAATAAGAATGTGCAATATGCATATCTGATATCAAATATTAAATATAAAATTTTTACTATGCGATTGGGCGGCGCCGTTTCCCGGGCGTATAGTCCATAGTCCGGAATGATCCGGCATGGAGCGAACTGGAGGCGAACAATGAGCGATGGGCGCGAGATTCAGGTGACGACGCCTGCACAACAGCAGTCGATCGATATTGACCATGAAATCAAGGTCGCTGCTGAGGCGGCGGTCAAATCTGGCTTGTACGGCAAGCTGACTGTCTGGGAAGCTGCCGCGAAGATTTCGACGGCACGCGAGATTGGCATCAGCCCGATGGCTGCCATGGGTTCGCTGTGGATCGTCAATGGAAAGCTGGTGATGAGCTACAGCCTGCTGGCGGCTCTTGTCCAGCGATCGACGCGGTTCCGTTATCGCGTGCTGGAGAATTCCGACAAGGCCGCTCGCATCGAGTTTCTTGAGAAGCTTGATGGCGTGTGGGAATCTTTGGGTACGAGCTCATTCACCATCGAAATGGCGAAAAGGGCCCAGCTCCTCAACAAGGGGCCATGGCAGCAGTATCCTGAAGCGATGCTTTTTGCGCGCGCGCTGTCTCAAGGCGTGCG
>JAJTEF010000057.1 GCA_021300355.1 Sphingomonadaceae bacterium
CGACCGATTTCCTTGAGCCAGCTATGCTCTGGACCAATGCCGGGATAATCGAGGCCAGCCGAAATCGAATGCGCTTCGGCGATTTGGCCGTCGTCATCCTGAAGCAAATAGGTTTTGTTGCCGTGCAAGATGCCTGGACGGCCGCCCGCAAGGCTCGCGGCATGTTCTTTCTCAAGTCCATGACCCGCCGCCTCAATGCCAAGCATTTCGACGTCTTTGTCGTCCAAAAACGGGTGGAACAGGCCAATGGCGTTTGATCCGCCGCCAATGGCTGCTACCAACAAATCGGGGAGGCGGTTGATGCGGCTCAGCATCTGCGCGCGCGCTTCCTTGCCGATTACGCTTTGGAAATCGCGCACCAGTTCGGGATAGGGATGCGGGCCAGCGGCGGTGCCGATGATGTAGAATGTGTCGTGGACATTGGCGACCCAGTCGCGAAGTCCTTCGTTCATCGCATCCTTCAACGTGCCTGCACCGCTGGTGACGGGAATGACCTCCGCGCCCAGCAAGCGCATGCGGAAGACATTGGGCTGCTGCCGTTCAATGTCCTTCGCGCCCATGTAAATGAAGCAAGGCAGGCCGAAACGTGCGCAGACGGTTGCCGTGGCAACGCCATGCTGGCCAGCGCCGGTTTCTGCGATAATCCGCGTCTTACCCATGCGGATGGCGAGCAGTATCTGGCCAATGCAATTGTTGATCTTGTGCGCGCCGGTGTGGTTCAGCTCGTCGCGTTTGAACCAGATTTGCGCGCCTTTACCTGCGGGTGCGTTTTTACGGACTTCCTCGGTCAGTCGCTCGGCATAATATAATGGCGACGGACGGCCGACATAATGCTCCAGCAAATCGTCAAACTGCGCCGCAAAGGCAGGGTCCTGTTTTGCGGCGCGATATTCGCGTTCCAGGTCGAGCACGAGCGGCAAGAGCGTTTCGGCGACATAGCGCCCACCGAACTGGCCGAAATGGCCGCGATCGTCGGGTTGGTTGCGGAAGGAGTTTGGTGTGAGTTCAGCTGTTGTCATGGTTGCGCACCGCTTGGCAGAAGGCCGCAATCTTGTCCATATCCTTGATGCCCGGCGCGGATTCAACGCCAGACGAGGTATCGACCAATATCGCACGTGTTTGCCGCAGGGCTTCTCCAACATTGTCGGGGTTCAGACCGCCGGCAAGTCCCCAAGGCAGCTTGTGCTTATGCTGGTTGAGCAAGGACCAGTCGAACCGCGTACCCGTGCCGCCGGGCAATGCTTGCGCCGGCGCATCAAACAGGATGAGGTCAGCCGCGCCTTCATATTGGTCAGCATCTTTAAGCGTTGCCGCGTCTTTTACGCCAAAGGCTTTCCAGATTTCGATGTCGACGGCGCTTTTTAAGATACGCAAATATTGATGCGTCTCTGATCCGTGAAATTGCAAGATGTCGGGCTTAACCACTTCGATAGCCTTGGCAGCATAACCGGGCTCGGCGTTCACGAGCAACAATACCACCTTCAAACTTGCGGGCGCGCGCATCCGCAACGCAGCGGCTTGTTCTAAGGGAATGGAGCGCGGGCTCGGCTCATAGAGATTAAGACCGATGTGTGTCGCGCCTGACTTAGCAGCCGCATCAACGGTATGTTCGTCTTTTAGGCCACAGATTTTGATTTGCGTTTGCATGCTGGCTAACTAGCGAACCCGAAGGCTTCCGTCATGCTGAACTTGCGCAACCTCGGGTCATTTTATGCCAGCGTCTTGCTTTACAACGTACCCATAATGGCCCGTGCTGCATCTTCGGGGCTTTCGGCCTTGGTAATGGGACGCCCGATAACCAATATGCTTGCGCCATCGACGCGTGCCTGACGCGGGGTAACGGTGCGTTTTTGATCCGCGCTGGTGCCACCGGCGGGACGAAGACCCGGAACAACGAAAAACCCGTCCTTCCAATCCTTTTTCACGGATTTCACTTCGTGGCCCGAACACACAATGCCGTCGAGTCCGGCTTCTTGCGCCAATGCCGCCAGTCGGGCGACCTGAAGATCTGCGCTGTAGGACACACCGACGCGGTTAAGGTCATGGTCGTCGAGGCTGGTTAAAACGGTAACGGCGACGACTTTGGTATGAGCACCGGCCGCCGCCTTGGCATCTTCCATCATCGCGCGGCCACCGGCGGCGTGGATGGTGACGATGGCTGGTTCCAACGTGTTAATCGCTTGCATCGCCTTGGCGACGGTATTGGGAATGTCGTGCAATTTCAGATCAAGAAAGATCGGAAGGCCGAGCTTTTGCACTTCGTGCACGCCATGATGTCCGTTGGCACAGAAAAATTCGAGACCAAGTTTAATCCCGCCGACTTGGTCTTTAATGCGCCGCGTCAATTCCAGCGCGTCATCCAGATAAGGCGTGTCGATTGCGACGTAAATCGGGTTGGTCATATCATATCCACAGCGGCGTAGGCAGGGGGAGGGGAGGCTGGCGGCGGCAGGGCCGAGCCGCGTTGGTTCGCCTCAAGCGTTGTTATGCGCTTTTTCAGGCGCCACATCTGCGTAAGGTGCACAAAATACAGCGGCAAAAATCCAATGAGAAACGCCGCAATGACCAACGCCGGCAATTTGGTGTCTAGGCGAAGGCCACCCCATAGGCTGACCGATACCGGCACCCAGTTGCTGGTCGCGAACACGATAAGCCCGATAATGATCGTTACCCAAATGAGTATCTTCAAAAATCGCATCGGTCCGCAGCTCCTTCTTATCTCGCTACCTTATGGCAAGTTTCAGCCTTTGGGTAGCGCTATCCAACAAACCAAGCCGCCGCGCATTTTGGCAGCGGCCAAGGCTTAGCCAAATACGCGTTCGAAAATGGTGTCGATATGTTTGAAGTGGTAATCAAGATTGAAGCGGTCTTCGATTTCTTCGGCAGACATTTTCGCAGAAACATCTGCATCGGCCTTCAAAAGCTCCATGAGTGATTCTGCGCCATCGGATTCCCAAACCTTCATCGCGTTGCGTTGAACGATGCGGTAGCTGTCCTCGCGGCTGATGCCAGCCTGCGTGAGCGCCAGCAGCACGCGTTGCGAATGGACAAGGCCGCCCATGCGGTCGAGATTCTTCTGCATCCGCTCAGGATAGATCAACAGCTTATCAATCACGCCCGTCAGTCGGCCGAGGGCGAAGTCGAGTGTGATGGTTGCGTCCGGCCCGATATAGCGTTCGACGCTTGAGTGGCTGATATCGCGTTCATGCCACAAAGCGACATTTTCCAGAGCAGGCGTCACATAGCCGCGCACCATACGGGCAAGGCCAGTCAGGTTTTCCGTCAGCACCGGATTGCGCTTGTGCGGCATGGCAGAGCTGCCCTTTTGACCCGGCGAGAAATATTCCTCCGCCTCAAGAACTTCGGTGCGCTGCAAATGGCGTACTTCTGTCGCGAGGCGTTCAATGGACGAGGCGATAACGCCAAGCGTTGCGAAATACATGGCGTGGCGGTCGCGTGGAATGACCTGCGTGGATACAGGTTCAATCGCAAGTCCAAGCTTTGCCGCAACATGCGCTTCAACGCCCGGATCGATATTGGCAAAGGTGCCGACTGCACCGGAAATGGCGCAAGTCGCGATTTCAGCGCGGGCAGCCACAAGGCGTTCACGGCCACGTGCGAATTCGGCATAGGCTTGCGCAAGCTTCATACCGAAGGTGACGGGTTCCGCATGAATGCCGTGGCTGCGGCCGATGGTCGGCGTAAACTTGTGCTCCATGGCGCGCGTCTTAATCGCGGCAAGCAAAGCATCCATGTCCGCGAGCAAAAGATCAGTCGCTTGCGTGAGCTGAACCGCAAGGCAGGTGTCGAGCACATCGGATGATGTCATCCCCTGATGCATGAACCGCGCTTCGTCGCCCACTTGCTCTGCGACCCATGTCAGGAACGCGATGACATCATGCTTTGTGACGGCCTCAATCGCGTCAATGGCGGCAACATCGATAGCTGGGTTGGTGTCCCACCATTTCCAAAGCGCTTGCGCGGCAGAGGCGGGAACAACGCCGCGTTCGGCAAGTGCATCGGTGGCATGTGCTTCAATTTCGAACCAAATGCGAAAGCGGTTTTCAGGCTCCCAGATCTTCACCATGTCGGGGCGGGAATAACGTGGGATCATATTGTTCGCTTTCTGCTTCTATCGGGAGTCGTCGCCCCGTTAGCAGGCGCACCGCAAGGCGTCAAAAATGACGCGCCTGAAGCGCACAAAAAAGAAGGGCGCGGGTTTTACGCCGCGCCCTTGCTTATCAAAAAGTCGTCAATTTAGAAGTCGATAGAGACACGACCATACACAAACCGGCCACTGAAGCCGAATGGCGATTGCGAGCTGTAAGGGAGGAATGAGTTGTTAAAGCCATAGCTTACGCCATCAACTGTTCCGAATGGAAGGCGATCTGGATACACATCCAACACGTTGTTCGCGCCAAATGCAATTGAGACGGACTCAACGGGTTTGAAGCGGAACTCAAGGTCGGTAATCCACTTGGGTGACAGGAATATATCGCCTGGGACAATACCAGGGCCGATTGCGATGTTGCTATTGTTTGCCGCTGTCGAGAAGCCGCTTGGCAAGAACACTTCGCCGTAACGGTTCGTGCGCAGCGTCATGCCAAGATTGTTGTAATCCCAATCGAGCGTGGCGTTCAGCTTGTTCTTAGGCTGTCCGTCGGTCAGGCGATAGCTTTCCTGCCGTGCGAACAAACGCTGTGCTGTAAAGCCCGAAAATACGCGGCGATCGGTAATTTTGGTATTGTTCAAATTATACCCGACGCTGACGCGGAATTTGCCGAGACCGAATTCTGGCACGCGATAGCTGGCAACGATATCAAGACCAGTTGTACGGGTATCAATACCGTTGATGAAAAAGCGTGCCGAACTTACGCCCGTCACACCGGCTGAAGTCAGCAAAGCCAGAACGTCTGCACCTTGAAGGTTTTCGGTCAAGGTGATGCGGTCGTTAATTTTTATGTTGTAGTAATCCGCAGTGATGCTGAGCCCGCTAACCGGGGTGAATGTAACGCCACCGCCAATGTTAACCGATTTTTCTGGCGTGAGTGCCTGCGCACCCAGCGCAACGGCCACAGGCGATGAAACCGGGAATGTCCCGACTTCGATAAGCACGCCACCCACGTTGTTGGTCGATGTGGTTGCAAATGATTGCTGGGCAAGGCTTGGCGCGCGGAAGCCGGTTGAAATTGATCCGCGCAAAGCCACGCCATCAACGATTTCATATCGTGCTGCGGCTTTACCATTGATGGTATCGCCAAAGTCACTGAAATGTTCGTAGCGTCCCGCCAATTGCATCGTCAAGCTGTCGGAGAGATCGGCATCGAGTTCGATGTAACCAGCAAAGCTATTGCGCGAAACGTCCGTCGCGTTTGCAGGACGGAAGCCCGGGAACACCTGGGCACCACCGGCGGCATTAAACGGCGCAGCCGAGAACGGCCCGTTGACGTAGCTTTGAAGCTCACCTGGGACGATTTTGTAGTTTTCGTTGCGATATTCGCCACCGACGGCAAGCGATACGCTTTGGCCAATACCGATGTCCAAATCGCGGCGCATATCAAGGTTGATCGACGTCTGGCCTGAACGAAGGCCGCCGGCGTCAAATTGCCGCGCACTTACGGTGCCGCCCAAGGATGTGTTGACCGTATTTTCGATCTCATAATCCAAACGGTTGGACCCATAGACCACGGACAGGTCATAATCCCATCCGCTCATGGCGCCACGAAGACCCGCCGCCGCAGAGATGTCAACGATTTCGCTGGCAATCAGGGGAAGGAAGCCATCTGCGTAAATGGGCACAAAGGTCGTCGTGGACGCGGCCCAATCCCGGTTGCGTACGTCCGCGGAACGACGGTAGAAACCAGCGCCATTACCTTTACGGATGCCGTAGCTGCCGAAGGTGTAGAATTCTGCTGAGTCAGAGAATTCAATTCCGCCATTGACGAAGAAGTTCAGATCCTGCGACACGCCGTCACCGTAACGGTGCGCATAACGGTTGAAGGTCGCTTCGAGCGGATCGCCTGCGTTGAAATAATTGCGGCGGATGTCTGGACCGGAACGGTTGGTGGGTGAACGGTCCTTATATTCAGCCGTGAGGTTTACATAACCGCTGTCGCCCAAGGGTAGACCAAAGTTTGATGCGAAGGTGTATGTGTCACCATCGCGGCGTTTGCGGTCTTCGCCCGTGTATGTGATGACTGGGTTGTCAGTCAGGCCAGTGGTCAAGGAAACGGTATCAACCTGACCTACATCTTCCATTTCGGTAATATATTTGCCGAACGTTGCCTGCGCACGTCCGCCAATGCCCTTTTTCAGCTGAATGTTGATCACGCCTGCAATTGCATCGGAACCATATTGCGATGCCGCGCCGTCACGAAGAACTTCGAGGCGTTCGATGGCGAGCGGCGGAATGGTGTTCAAATCAACCGCGGTTGATCCGCGACCTACTGAACCGTTGAGGTTGACCAACGCAGACTGGTGACGACGCTTGCCGTTGACGAGCACGAGCACTTGGTCTGGCGCAAGTCCGCGCAAGGTTGCCGGACGAAGCGAGTCAGTGCCATCGGTCAAAGATGGCTGTGGAAAGTTGAATGATGGAACG
The DNA here is from genome assembly GCA_021300355.1 of Sphingomonadaceae bacterium. Lineage (GTDB taxonomy): Bacteria > Pseudomonadota > Alphaproteobacteria > Sphingomonadales > Sphingomonadaceae > Sphingorhabdus_B. The sequence continues at coordinate 6,602 of JAJTEF010000057.1, forward strand.
AGCTGGTTCAGCAACTTGTTGGTTTCGGTTGTGCCGCTATTCAGCAGCGCTTCACCAGAGATGACATCGACGGGCACGGTGCTGTCTGCAACGGTGCGGTCGGTCCGGCGTGTGCCGGTCACAATAATGGCATTTATACCGGTTGCCTCTTCGGCCTCGGCTGCCGGCGCGGGTGTATCTTGCTGTGCAAACGCCGGATTGGCGGCCGCCACGAACAGCGCGGTGGACGAGACCGTCACCGCAAGCGCGGAAATCAACTTATATGTTTTCATCATCATTCCCCGGTTTGTCAGTATATTTTTAAATCCGAGTATGAGGATGGCACTTTGTTACGCCAAATTCCAGTAAACTCGTAATTTATTGCAATTTTGCTGCTGAAATGTGTCTTTATTACAACGCAACATCTAACGCTAAGCGCATTAAGCTGTGGATTGCTGAAATCGTTGCTTTGCGACGGCGGGTTCGCTCGCTATCGGGGCAGATATGTCTGACATAGTAGATGCTCCAGCAGAAGATCCATTTGACGCGATTGTCGACGCGCCGTTTGATGCGGCTTTGTCGGAACGCTATCTGATCTACGCGATGTCAACGATCACCGCGCGGTCGCTTCCTGATCTGCGCGACGGATTGAAGCCTGTGCACCGGCGTCTGTTATGGGCGATGCGTTTGCTCAAACTTGATCCAGCGAGCGGTTATAAGAAATGTGCCCGTGTTGTCGGCGATGTTATCGGTAAATATCATCCGCATGGCGACCAATCCGTTTATGACGCAATGGTCCGGCTCGCGCAGACTTTTTCGCTGCGGTATCCGCTGGTTGACGGGCAGGGCAACTTTGGCAACATCGACGGCGATAATGCGGCGGCGTATCGATATACCGAAGCGCGTCTGACGCGCACGGCGATTGAGCTCATGAACGGGCTTGATGAGAACGCAACGGACTTTCGCCCTACCTACAATGGGGAAGACGAAGAGCCCGAGGTTATGCCCGGTCTGTTCCCCAATTTGCTGGCAAACGGCGCCAGCGGCATCGCCGTCGGCATGGCGACCAGCATTCCGTCGCATAATGCGGCCGAGATTATCGA
>JAJTEF010000016.1:0-13741 GCA_021300355.1 Sphingomonadaceae bacterium
TTTCACCTGAGGCACAATCGTCATCTGTTGCCGCCACCAGCCGCGCCTCACATACAACTGATGGTCATCCAGTCCGAAACGATATTGCCGCCAGTCCAACCAGAAAAGCGCGCCGGGAAGAACCAACAACAACAGCAACAATGTCGTGCGGCTAATTGGGGCATCGGCGAAAATCACCAGCGCAGCCATGGCAGTCAACAGCACGGGCACAATGAACAAAAGCTGCGTCAACCAATGTTTTACAGCTCCGCGTTGCAGCCGTTCGTCACCATCGGGCGCAGCGATTGCGGCGGCTATTGCGATGCGCCAGACTTCGTCCAGTGTCGCAAAGGGTGCGGCGACATAGTTCGCCTCTTGCTTGCTGTCCTGCGCGAGACTTACAAATTTCAGGCTGTGCCAGCCACGGCGTTTCCGGAATGGCCCCGTTTGCACAAGTGCCGCCTGCACGCGGTGCGCGGGCATGATAACGTCCGTCAGTGTGAACAGTCCCCGCCGACGGCGAAACCCCTTCGCGGTTTGGTCCAGCCGGAAACCATGCTCGCGCAAAATCGTGCGCACCACGCCCGTCGCAAAGCCAATGAAAATCAGGCTAGTAATGGCTCCGAAGGCCAAGATCAGCTGCGCGAATAAACCAACACCGTTGATCTGGTTCACGCTGACACCGCGCTCTTCGGCAAGCCCGATCCAATGTTTGAAGTCCCAAAAATCGAACGGCAGCAGGAAATCAAGTTGCTGCGCAAGACCGCCGAGCACCGCAAAAATCACGAGTGAAAAGGAATAGAGGCCAAAGACAAACACGCGCTTGCAATCCATCGCAAATATCGGGTGCGCGTCTTCTTCCACAGGCGCTGGCGTGTCTGCCGGAGCAGCGACCGCCACCCCAGCCTTACGCGACCGGATTGAAGCGCGCAGGCGGTTTGCTTCTTCCAAGGTGACGAAACTCAGTTTCGCGTCGTCGCCATCGCCGCCACCGGTTTCAAACTTGACCTCACCCAAACCCATCATGCGGGCGAGCGGCTTTTGTTCGATGCTGACATCCTGAATACGCTCATAAGGGATGGAGCGCGCCGTCCGGTTCAAAATCCCTTTCTCGACACGAATGTCATGCTCGCCGACAAAATATTGAAACCGCAGCCAAGCCAACCAGCGAAAGAACAGACTGAATATAAGAACAGCTGCGATGACGATGGGGATGAGAACCGGATTGTCGGCTTTGCGAACACCGAAGATCGCGGCAACCATTGGAAACACCAACTGCGGAAGCCCCGAGACAAAGCCCACCAGCAAACCGCTAATATGCAGCCGTTCGCCATCGCCGGTTTCGTTCACAAGCTGTCCTGCCGGATCGCCGCGCGAATGGCCTCTCGCATCGCCAGCGCATCGGCGTTTGCCAGACCGGGCAAGGCGACTTTGCTGTTGTGGTTGCCCGCCGTGTGCACCGTCAGCGTGGCGAGGCCGAAGCGCCGGTCAATTGGCCCTTGATCGACATCGATATGCTGGATGCGCCCGAACGGGACGATCGTGTCACGATAAAACATGTAACCGCACACAATGCGCAGCCGGTCGGTGCCCATATCATAGCCCCAATGCCGATATTTGCGCGCCGGTACGGTGAACGCGACAAAGACATACAAAAGCAGCATCGGCACGATGAAACTGCCCGGAGGGGCCACTTGCGCAACCTCAAGCACCCCTGCACCAATGACAAAGGGCAGCAATCCAATCGCTGTCGCAATGCGTGTCGTGGTCACGAATGCGGGATCGAGCGGGGTGAGTTCCGTCGCGATATTTTCGGTCATGGCACAGATATGCGCACGCTGTGTTGCGTTGGCAAGACGGTTAACGTATCCCCGATAGGGAAAGTTACAGACCTAACGCGCCAGCGCGGTGTTCGCTTCGTCGACCAGCTTGGCAATGATATCGACCACGGGCCGCTCGACATGGACCATTCCAACCGACTGGCCAGCCATGACCGAGCCATATTCAACATCGCCGTCAATCACCGCGCGGCGCAATGCCCCTGCCCAATATTTCTCGATCTCAAGCTGCGCCGTTTCCATGTCGATTTCGCCGCGATCAAGCATCGCGGCAACTTCGACCTGTTTCTTGGTGAACTCCTCAGTGCCCTTGTTCTTCAGCGCGCGGACAGGAATGACCGGCAAACGCGGGTCAATCTGGACGCTGGCGACCGCATCGCGGGCATTGGCGCGCAAGAACGCAGCCTTGAAGTTGGGATGGGCAATGCTTTCATGCGCGCAGACGAACCGCGTGCCCAATTGCACACCCGCCGCGCCCATTTCGAGATAGCTTGCAATCGCGCCGCCACGGGCAATGCCGCCCGCGACGAAAATGGGCAGTTGATCGCCCAGCTCTGGCAGGATTTCCTGCGCCAAGACGCTCGTTGCCACGGGGCCGATATGCCCGCCTGCCTCGCTGCCCTCGATAACCAGCGCATCGACGCCAGAGCGCGCAAATTTCTTCGCGAGCGTCAGCGCTGGGGCAAAGCAGATCACTTTTGCGCCAAACGCCTTGATCGCCTCAATGCTGCCCTTGGGCGGCAATCCACCCGCGAGTACAACATGGCTCACTTCATATTTCGCGCAAACATCAATCAGTTCCATGATTTGCGGATGCATGGTGATCAGGTTCACGCCGAATGGCTTGGACGTCAGCGCCTTCGTGGCGGCAATTTCCGTATCGAGCAATTCGGGCGTCATCGCCCCGCACGCGATCACGCCAAAACCTCCAGCGTTGGAGATAGCCGACACCAGGTTCCGTTCCGAAACCCAGGACATAGCGCCACACATGATGGCGACGTCGCAGCCAAGGAATTCCGTGCCGCGTTGCATGAGGTGTTTGAGTTTGGTCATAGCGCTATCTTATCGGTCGCTAGCTGGCAATGAAAGCGGTTTACTCCGCATCCAACCCATAAGCGGTGTGCAGCACGCGAACGGCCAGTTCGGTTTCGTCCTCGTCGATCAAAACCGAAACCTTGATTTCGGAGGTCGAAATCGCCTGAATGTTGATCTTGCGGTCGGCCAAGGAACTGAACATCGTGGAAGCAACACCTGCGTGGCTTTTCATGCCGACGCCGACAACGGAAATCTTGGTCACCTTTGTATCGGGGATCAGGCGGTTGTAGCCAATCGCATCGCGGCGGTTTTCCAAGATGTCGGTGCAACGCACAAGGTCGGCCTGTGGGCAGGTAAAGGTCACGTCGGTTTCGCCTTTGTCGCGGCCAACGTTTTGAATGATCATGTCGACGTTGATGTTTGCGTCGGCCAGCGGCGAAAAGATGTTGGCCACTGCGCCGGGGCGATCGGGCACGCGCGTGAGGGTGATCTTCGCCTCATTCTTGTCGGCGGCAATTCCGGTGATCAGTTGGCGTTCCACTTGATACTTCTCCAATTCTGCGTCGGTCACAATCATCGTGCCGGGGATACTGTCGGCGTCGGGCGCACTTTCATCAACGAATGAAGACAGCACTTGCACGCGCACGCCTTCCTTCATCGCAAGGCCAACCGAGCGGGTCTGCAAAACCTTTGATCCGACCGATGCCAGTTCCAGCATTTCTTCGTAGGTCACGGCCTTCAGCTTGCGTGCGCGGGCCACGATGCGCGGGTCAGTGGTGTAAACGCCATCAACGTCGGTGTAGATATCGCAGCGGTCAGCCTTCACCGCAGCGGCCACGGCGACAGCAGAGGTATCCGAACCCCCGCGGCCCAAGGTGGTGATGCGGTTATCGTCGGTCAGGCCCTGAAATCCGGGAATGACGGCGATGTTGCCAGCCTTCATCGACGCCAGCAATTCGTCGGTATCGATGGAACCAATGCGCGCCTTGGCATGTGCGCTGTCGGTATGGATGGGCATTTGCCAGCCCAACCAGCTGCGCGCTTCGCAACCGAGCGCCTGCAAGGTTATCGCGAGCAAACCCGCGGTAATCTGTTCGCCAGCGGCGACCACCACGTCATATTCGGCGGGATCGTACAGCGCGTTCGCCTCGCGGCAGAAGTTGACGAGCCGGTCGGTATCGCCCGCCATAGCGGAGACAACGACGGCAACTTCGTCACCGCGTTCTGCCTGACGCTTCACCAATTGCGCGACACGGCGGATACGTTCCGTTCCGGCCATAGACGTGCCGCCAAATTTCATTACAATGCGGGCCATGAAAACCTTGAAAAGTCGCTATATTACAATCGAGGGCCCTGATAGGGACAGGATATGACAAACGCAAGCTCAGCAACGACAATAAACGCTACGGAAGCCGCACATTTTGGTGAATTGGCTGCCGAATGGTGGGACCCAAAGGGTTCAAGCGCCATGCTGCACAAGTTGAATCCCGTTCGGCTTGGCTTCATTCGATCTGCCGTCGACGGGCATTTTGGTGGTGATGGCAAGGCGCGTCACCCGCTCATAGGCAAGTCTGCGCTTGATGTTGGCTGCGGTGCGGGGCTGCTGTGTGAACCACTGGCGCGTATGGGTGCGGACGTGACGGGCGTAGACGCCGCGCCCGAAAATATCGATGCCGCAACCGCGCATGCGGCGCTGTCGGCCCTGCCGATCACGTATCGCGCAGGCGAAATCGCCGCACAAGGACTTGGCCAGTTTGATATCGTCTCATCGATGGAAGTCATTGAGCATGTGAATGATCCGGCGGTGTTTATTGGCGAGTTGAAACGCCGCATGAAGCCCGATGGCTTGATGTTGCTATCGACGCCAAATCGCACACCTGCCTCGCGCATTTTCCTCGTGGAGGCCGCCGAGCGGCTTGGACAAGTCCCGCGCGGCACGCATGATTGGGACAAGTTTTTGACGCCCGATGAATTGACGGCACTGCTCAATGATGCGGGAATTGAGATCATCGACATGCAGGGCATTGCGTTTTCGCCCATGTCCGGTCTGCATTTAAGCAGCAACATGGCGTTGAACTACATTTTGTCCGCGCGGTTGCGGGACTAACGCAACGCCTTAATCATAGCCCGCATCGGCATATTGGTCGTCGGCCAAGTCGGTAAAGCGGGTAATCTTTGCTTCGAACTTCATCCGGACGCGGCCCGTTGAACCGTGACGCTGCTTGGCGACGATAAGTTCGGCGACGCCAAAAATGCGCTCCATCTTTTCCTTCCACGCATCGTGCGCGGCTTCGTTGACGGGGTCGGGCTGCTTTGCCGCTTCGTAATAATCTTCGCGATACACGAACCAGACCATATCGGCGTCCTGCTCGATCGAACCGGATTCGCGAAGGTCGGACAACATCGGACGCTTGTCCTCGCGCTGTTCAACCGCACGGCTGAGCTGCGAAAGCGCGATCACGGGCAGGCCCAGTTCCTTGGCCAAGGTTTTCAGACCACGGCTAATTTCGGAAATTTCATTAACGCGGTTATCGCCAGAACGGCTTGAGCCCTGCAGCAACTGCAAATAGTCAACAACGATCAGCCCGATGCCATGCCGACGCTGCAAGCGCCGTGCCCGGGTGCGCAGCGCGGCGATGGTCAGCGCTGGGGTGTCGTCAATATAGAGCGGCAATTCCTGCAGCTCACGGCTCGCGCGGGACAGTTCACGGAAATCTTCGCGACTGATTTTTCCCATACGCAGCAGTTCGGAACTGATGCCCGATTGTTCCGCCAAGATACGCGTCGCGAGCTGGTCCGCCGACATTTCGAGGCTGAAAAAAGCGACCTTGGCGCCAGCGCCCTTGGACTCTTCAATGCCGTCTTCACGTTCGCGGATCCACCGGCGCGCAGCGTTGAAGGCAATGTTGGTGGCAAGCGATGTCTTACCCATACCCGGGCGACCAGCGAGAATCACAAGGTCGGAATTGTGCAGACCGCCGCATTTGGCGTTAATGCTATCTAGGCCGGTGGTCACACCCGACAGGCTACCGCCCGATTGCAACGCCTTTTCAACATTGCGGATCGCTTCGGTCGATGCGGCAAGGAAGCTCTTCATCGAGCCGGTTTCGCCTTCGCCTTCGGCGACTTTGTACAAAGCGCTTTCTGCGGCTTCGATCTGGCCCTTGGGGTCAACGCTCTCGCTCGTGTCGAGCGCATTGTCGACCAACGTGCGGCCAACCGTCACCAACTCACGCAGCAACGCGAGGTCATAAATCTGCTGCGCAAAGTCACGCGCGCCAATCAAGCCAGCGCCATCCGCCGTCAGCTTAATCAAATAGCCAGGGCCCCCAAGCTCACGCATGGATTCATCGGCCTCAAAAAATGGCTTCAGCGTGACCGGCGTCACCAGCATGTTCCGGTCGATCAGACGCAATATCTGTTCGTAAATGCGGCCGTGCAGCGGTTCAAAGAAATGGTCGGGCTGCAGTTTGATCGAAACATCTTCGATCACCCGGTTATCAATCAGAATTGCGCCAAGAAACGCGGCCTCCGCCTCAATATTGCGGGGGAGGCGTTGGGGTTCAGCTTCATTCGCTGCTGCAAGTCTGATAAGTTCGGCCATGGCTCCCTATCCTTTAGCATGTTCGGCTTCGCAAGGGGGCACAAAAAGAAGTGCGGGGATATGGCTGTGGACAACAATCGGACAACAAGATGTTCCACAAACGGGATAGCGCTTGCCCCAAAAATATCTCAAGCTAACACAGCAGCATGAGCGACCCGCGCATCATCAAAGTTGATCTAGACGAAGCAACGATACTTCGGCGCAATGCCGATATCGAGCAGGAGCGGCGCGTCGCGATCTTCGATCTGATCGAAGATAACTTCTTCAAGCCGCTGCGCGATATGGGCGATGGCTTTGCCGGGCCATATCATCTGAGCATAAGCGTCGCCGACGGCCGCCTCATCCTCGACATTCGTCGGCCTGATAATTCGCCACATGAAATGCTCATCCTCAGCTTGGGCCGTTTCCGCCGCGTGGTGAAAGACTATTTCGCCATTTGCGACAGCTATTATCAGGCCATTCGCAAGGCGAGCGCTGCTGAAATCGAAACCATCGATATGGCGCGGCGCGGTGTGCATAATGAAGCAGCCGAGTTGTTGATGGAACGACTTGAGGGCAAAGTTGAGGTTGATTTCGCTACGGCCCGCCGGCTGTTCACGCTCATTTGTGTGCTGCACATCAAAAGCTGAGCGTCGCGCAGCGTAAAATCTTCTCCATTCGGACGGCCATTGCGCAACGGCTATCGACTTCGCGCGGCGGTAACGCCTAGAGGGACGAATCACATGCTTGAACAGAGGGTCGCATGACTGGGGGTAAACGCCAATTCGTCCGGTGGGGCATTATCATGCTCGGCATCGCGCTCGCGGTCTATGCGGGCTGGCGTTATGTGACCGCTTGGGCACCGTCGCGCGCTGAATATCCGGTTCAAGGCATTGTGGTCACCCAAAGCAATGGCCACCCCAATTGGGCAGAGCTTGGCGCGACCGGCGTCGATTTCGCTTATATCACTGCGGTCGAGGGCGCACGCACGCGCGACGCAGAATTCCAAGCCAATTTGGCAGGCGCGCGAAACGCCGGCATCCGTTTCGGCGCGCTCCACCATTTTGCTGATATTGTCCGAACTCGCGACATTCCTGAACCAGATAGAGGCGCATAGCGGCACACCCGCAATCCTGCTACTCACCCGAGAGTTTGAGAAGGAGTATCAAGTGAGCAAGTCGATTGATCGCACTGTTTGGCTGGAGGGCAATTGGTTGATCCCCGATTATTCCGCGCGGCCTTGGGTTATGTGGACGGCCAATTTGCAGCGTCGCATCGACGGCATTGACGGCCCGGTACGCTGGGTGGTGGTGCGCAAATGACCGACAGCACGCAAAAACTCGTTCAGCTTGCCATTGAAGCCGCCCAAACCGCTTATGCGCCATATTCAAACTTTCATGTCGGCACGGCGTTGCTGCTTGATACAGGCGAAATCATCACGGGCAGCAATTTTGAAAACGCCAGCTATGGCATGACGTTGTGCGCCGAAACGGTCGCGATTGCCAAAGCCAATAGTGACGGCAAATTGCGCGCCATTCGCGAAATCGCGGTGGCAGGTGGCTTGGCAGGGCATGTGGGTAAAGCAGCTGACCCCATTACCCCGTGCGGCCGATGCCGCCAGATTATCAAAGAAGTCGCGGACCTAACGGACACCGACATTCCGGTGCATTGTGCGCACGCAACGGGATATGAAACATTCCGGCTATCGGAATTGCTGCCCCATGGCTTCGGCCCCGCAAATTTGAAATAAAGCCGAAGGCGCGTCTTGCGCACGATAATTTCTACGCCGCCACTTGCGCTCACACCGTAAATTGGCAAAAGCAGTCCCATAACAGGGAGTGATTATGTCCATATTGTCCGACATCTGGATCCGCGAGCAAGCCCATGCGACCGGCATGATTGAACCGTTTGTCGAAGCGCAACGCCGCGATGGCTGCATCAGCTACGGCCTGTCCTCTTATGGCTATGACGCCCGCGTGGCCGATGAGTTCAAGATTTTCACCAATGTCGACAGCTCCATCGTGGACCCCAAGGAATTCGACCCGAAAAGCTTTGTCGATCGCAAGACCGACGTGTGCATCATCCCGCCGAACAGCTTCGCGTTGGCACGGACCGTCGAATATTTCCGCATACCACGCGACGTGCTCGTCATCTGCCTCGGCAAATCGACCTATGCGCGCTGCGGCATCATCGTGAATGTGACCCCGCTTGAGCCAGGTTGGGAAGGGCATGTCACGCTGGAGTTCAGCAATACAACCCCGCTGCCCGCCAAGATTTACGCCAATGAAGGTGCGTGCCAGTTTCTGTTCCTAAAGGGCGAACAGCCTTGTGAGACGAGCTATGCCGACCGCGCCGGCAAATATATGGGCCAACGCGGCGTCACTTTGCCCAAGCTGTAATCTGTCTAATTCCAAGGTTATGGTTCGTATGGGCCGGTCGCGCGTTACTGTTGCGACCGGGTTTTCTGCATTCGTCTGCTAAAGGTTTTTGGCAACCATCCCGCAGCTGGTGCCGACTAAAACCATCTCTCCCTTTTGACATTGCCGCCCGCGCAGCCCATCAGGTTGGGCAACAGAATCACGGGAGAGAGCAGAATGTCAGACGCACGCGAGTTCGATATCATTGTCTATGGCGCCACTGGATATACCGGACGGCTGGTTGCCGAATATCTTAAGACCAAAACGGGTCTCAAATGGGCAATGGCTGGACGCAGCGCGGATAAGCTGGCCGAAGTGCGCGACCTCATCGGCGCAGCCGCCGACACGCCGTTAATCGTGGCAGACGCGTCTGATCCCGCTTCGCTGGATGCTATGGTGAAGCGCACGAAAGTTGTGTTGACCACCGTTGGACCCTATCAGCTCTATGGCAATGAACTGGTCGAAGCCTGCGTCGCCAATGGCACCGACTATACCGATTTGTGCGGAGAGCCCGCATGGATGCGCCAAAAGATCGACCAACATAACGAAGCCGCAAAAGCATCGGGTGCGCGCATTGTCTTTTCCGCTGGGTTCGATTCCATCCCCTTCGATCTTGGCGTGTTGATGCTGCAAAAGCATTGCGTTGAAACCTTTGGAGCACCAGCGCCACGCGTAAAGGGCCGCGTCCGTGCGATGAAGGGCACATTTTCGGGTGGAACAGCAGCCAGCATGAAGGCGACGATGGCTGCCGCTTCAAAAGACCCGGCGGTCATCGGATATCTGACAAATCCGTTCAGTCTTGCCGGCGGATTTGAAGGTCCGGCGCAGCCAGCCGGCAACAAGCCCCAATATGACGAAAGCATCGGCAGTTGGGCCACAAGCTTCGTCATGGCACCCATTAACACCAAAAATGTCCACCGCACCAACGCCTTGCTTGGTCAGGCCTTTGGCGCGGATTTTGTCTATGACGAAATGATGCTGACCGGTCCCGGCGAACAGGGCGAGGCGATGGCCAAGCATGTCGCGTCGACGCCGATGATGGGCGGCGCGGATGATCCCAAGCCCGGCGAAGGCCCCAGCAAAGAAGAGCGCGACACCGGCTTTTACGATGTGCTGTTCATTGCGGAATATCCCGATGGCCGCACCGCGAAGCTTAGCGTGAAGGGCGACCGTGACCCGGGCTATGGTTCAACCAGCAAGATGATCAGTGAAGCGGCTATTGCCTTGAGCGAAAATCAGGGTGCAGGCGGTGTCACCACGCCCGGCGCTGCGCTGGGTGAAACGCTGGTTGACCGGTTGCAGAAATATGCCGGACTAAGCTTTGCCGTTGAGGGCTAAACACGCTGATCATGCGCCGGACGGGATAGGACAGGAACGATGATGAAAAAACTACCTTTATTGGCCAGTTTGCTTGCGCTGAGCATCGCCGCACCCGCCGCCGCGCATGATAGTCCAAGCCCGGAACGCCTGAAGGCGGACGTTGAAAAACTCGTCAGCTTCGGCACGCGACACACCTTGTCATCGGCTACCGATCCAAAGCGCGGCATTGGCGCGGCACGGCGCTGGGCACAAAGCGAGTTTGAGAAGATTTCCAAGGCCTGCAAAGGCTGCCTGACGACAGAATTGCTCGAACGCAATATGTCCGGCCCACGCATTCCCAATGGCGTGAACATCGTTGATGTCCTTGCGATCAAGCCCGGCAAAATGGGGTGGGATCATGTCATCATTATCGCTGGCCATATCGATAGCCGCGTGTCCGACGTGATGGACTTCACCAAAGACGCACCGGGCGCGAACGACGACGGATCGGGCAGCGCCCTCGTTATCGAAGCCGCACGCTTGATGTCGAAGGAGCCGCAAGGCGACGCGACCATCGTCTTTGCGCTTCTCTCGGGCGAAGAGCAGGGCCTGATGGGTGGTCGCTTGCTTGCGGAAACGGCCAAAGAACGCGGCTGGAAAGTCAGCGCGATGCTGAACAATGACATTGTCGGCGGCACGCTTGGCACCGACGGTCGCGTCGTCAAAAATGTCGTGCGGGTCTTCAGCGAAGGCATCCGCGCATCGGAAGATTTGTCCGGCCAGATGGCGCGCCGCAACAGCGGCGGCGAAGACGACGGCCCAAGCCGCTCGTTGATGCGCTATGCCGACAATATTGGAGCGAAAGTATATCCCGATGTGACACTGGACGTATTCGGTGTACGTCGCCCCGATCGCTTTGCGCGCGGCGGCGATCACCTGCCCTCGCTGGATCTGGGTTTTCCCGCCATTCGCTTCACCGTTGGTGTCGAAAATTATCACCACCAGCATCAGGATTTGCGCAACGAAAACGGCATCGAATATGGCGACACCGTCGACAAGATGGACTTCGACTATCTGGCCAAGGTCACGATGCTGAACGTCTTTACCGCCAACGCACTTTCGGTCGCGCCCCCTGCCCCGGCTTCGGCGACTTTAGGTGGCGCGATAACCTCGAACACGACAGTTAAATGGGACGCGGCGCCAGGTGCGCAGCGTTATCGCATTTACCAACGCCGTGCAGACGCGCAGGATTGGGTTTTCGTCCGCGACGTACAGGGCACCGAGGCTGTGCTTGAGGGGCTGATCGTAGACGATCATTTCGTCGGCGTCAGCTCGGTCAGCGCGTCCGGTGGCGAAAGCATCATCACCTTTGCCGGGTTACCACCACGCCGGTAAGCCCTCCTGCAAAACAAGAGGGCGCGACATTTCTGGGTGCCGTTGGCATGCCGACTTGTGGCATTCCCGGTTTGTGGAGCGATACTAACGGTAATGGCGCCCGTGGCCTGAACGAACGCATGGAGGTTGCGTCAGTCTAAGTCGGGCGCGAATATATGTACGATATTGTGGATGTCTATGCAGATTGGAGGATCCTTGAACCCGCCCGCATCGACATTATCTCTGACATATTCCGGCGGTTCGTTTCCCCGCCGATGCGGGTATTTTGCATGACTGACACGAGCATATCCAACGGCCTCCATATCGAGGCACGCCCCTTCCCATCGCTGGGCAAGCGCGATCATGGCTGGCTGAAGCCCAATTTTCACTTCAGCTTTTCGGATTATTACGACCCATCAAGGATGAGCTGGGGCGCCATTCGCGTTTGGAACGATGACGAGATCGCCGCGCAATCGGGCTTTGCGCCGCATGCGCACGACAATATGGAAATCATCACCTACGTCCGCGAAGGCGCGATCACGCACAGGGACAGCATGGGTAATGTCGGCCGGACCGAGGCCGGCGACGTGCAGGTCATGTCCGCGGGAACGGGCGTCACGCACAGCGAATATAATCTGGAGGACGGCCTATGCCGCCTGTTCCAGATTTGGGTCCTGCCCCGCGACCGTAATGTCCCGCCCGCGTGGGACCAGAGGCAATTTCCCAAGGGAGATCGTTCGGGCGCATTCAACGTGCTGGCAAGCGGCTATGGCGAAGTCGGCGCGCTGGTCATTAACGCAGACGCCCGCGTGCTTGGCGCCACGGTCCCTGCAGGGGCAACCGCTGAATATCAATTGGCCGAAGGCAACCATGCCTATCTCGTTCCGGCAGCGGGCCGCGTCCGCATTGCCGGTGTTGAATATGGCGCACGCGACGGTATCGCAATCAAGGGCAGCGGTGTGCTGCATATTGAAGCCATCGAGGATGCTGAACTGGTGATGGTCGACAGCGCATAGCTTGACGCGCTATGGGCAGGCCATGGCGTTTGACCTTCCCGAAGACTTGCTTGAAGAAACCTTCCTGGCCTCCACCGGGCCGGGCGGGCAGAATGTCAACAAAGTCGCCACCGCGTGCCAGTTGCGGGTCGATGTTTTTGCGCTGGGCCTTCAGCCTTATGCATTCCGGCAGTTGAAGATATTGGCGGGCAGCAAGATGACGATGAACGGTGAATTGATCGTCACCGCCCGCAGCCACCGAACCCGCGAAGCCAACCGCGCAGATGCCCGCGCCCGCGTGATCGAACTCATCGACCGCGCGCACATACGGCAGGCACGGCGCGTCGCGACAAAGCCCAGCAAGGCCGCAAAGGCACGGCGCGTGGATGCCAAAAAGGGCCGGTCAACGGTTAAGAAAAACCGTGGCAAGGTCAGCTTCGACTGATAGGGGGCACTGATGTACGAATTTTCCATTGATACGAACGCCCCGAAATCGGAAATTTACCGCGAACTGGTTAAGTCCGCCGATGCATTGACCAGTGGAGAGAGTGACGGCGTTGCCAATATGTCGAATATCGCCGCTCTGCTGTGGGAGTTCCTGCCCGATGTGAATTGGACCGGCTTTTACCGCGTGGTGGACGGGGAGCTTGTTCTTGGCCCGTTTCAGGGCAAGGCAGCCTGTATCCGCATTCCCTTTGGCCGCGGCGTATGCGGCGCTGCTGCGCAAACGGGCGAGACGCAATTGGTCGAAGATGTGCACGCCTTTCCCGGGCACATCGCATGCGACGCCAACAGCGCGTCCGAACTTGTTGTGCCCGTGATGCGCAATGGCCAAGTAATCGCCGTGGTTGACCTCGACAGCCCGTCGCGCGGCCGGTTCGACCATGATGACGCGCTGGGAATAGAATCGCTCGTCGCTGTTATCGCAGACCGCATTTGAGCGCGCTGCCGCATTAAACGTCATCGATGGGAACCCGGTCGCCAAAATGGCGCGCGCCTCAAACCTCAATGGATAACGACATAGACGCGACCTGAAGGATATTTTACGAGACCGCCATGGACACACTCGACATCGCCTTTGCTGAAGCCCGCCGCTATTTGGCTTCACTCGACGTCCGACCAGTGGCGTCACGCGGAACGCCCGATGACATGCGGTTACCTCTGCCAGCACAGTTCCCCGCGCGCGGAATTCCAGCGAATGATGTGGTTCGCGCAATTGCA
>JAJTEF010000016.1:13763-51413 GCA_021300355.1 Sphingomonadaceae bacterium
TTCTTCGCATGGGTAAAAGGCGGCGCGCTGCCGGCCGCGCTTGCGACGGACATCATGTGTTCTGCATGGGACCAAAATGCGGTGCTTGCATCGACCAGTCCCGCCGGTGCTGTTCTTGAGGAGGTGGCGGGCCGATTTCTGCTAGACGCGCTCCGTCTGCCAGCAGATGCCAGCTACGCCTTTGTCACCGGGTGCCAGATGGCACATACGACGGCGCTGGTTGCAGCACGTCATGCCGTGCTCGCGCAAAAGGGTTGGGATGTTGAGGCGAAGGGGCTTCCGGGCGCGCCTGTTATCCGCGTGCTGGCCAACCGCCATCACCATTCGTCGGTTACGCGGGCGTTGCGTCTGCTCGGGCTGGGCAGTGATTGTATCGTGCCGTTGGGCGGAGACAAGCCAGGTCTGGTGTCGCCAGAGGTTCTGCGCGCGGCGCTCGCAGAAGCGCCAGACGCGCCGACGATCGTGGTTCTCAATGCGGGTGATCTCAACATTGGTGCATGCGATGATTTCGCAACTTTATGCCCGATTGCGCAAGCCGCAGGGGCTTGGGTTCATGTCGACGGTGCCTTCGGTCTTTGGGCCAACGCCAGCCCGCGTCTGGCTCCGCTCGTTGCCGGGGTCGAGATGGCGGATAGCTGGGCCACCGATGGGCATAAATGGCTGAACACACCCTATGACTGCGGCATGGCAATTACGCGCCATCCAATCGCGCACAGCGCGGCGATGCGCATGACGGCGGCCTATCTGACCAGTGGCGGCGAAGTGCGCGACCCTATGGACTTCACACCGGAATGGTCGCGTCGCGCAAGGGCTTTGCCAGCGCTGGCCGCTTTGATGGAACTCGGCCGTGACGGCCTAGCGGAGATGATCGAACGATGTTGCGACCATACCGCCGCCATCTATGACGGGATCGTGGGCTTACAAGGCGCCACGGGCATCGCGCGTCCGACGATGAATCAGGGCCTGATACGGTTCGACGCAAAAGACGGTTCGAATATCAGCGACGCGGTGATCGCCGCGATCAATGCCAGTGGCGAAGCTTTCCTGAGCGGTGGCAGCTGGGACGGCGAACGTGTTATGCGGATCAGCGTCTGTGGCTGGAATACGAGCGCCGACGACGTCGCAAGGACCGTCGCTGCAGCAGGTGAAGCAATATCTAGCCTTCGGTGACTATTTTCAGCCCTCCGCGTCCGGATCAAACAATTCCCAGCCGTCCGGACCAAGGCGTTCCAATGGCCGGTAACGTGTTTTATACTGCATCCGTGCGGCGCCATTTACCCAATAGCCCAGATACACATAAGGAAGGCCAGCCGCCTTTGCGCGTAGGATGTGGTCCATGATGATGAAGTTGCCAAGGCCGCCGCGATCTTCGATGTCGGGATTGTAAAAGCTGTAGATCATCGACACGCCGTCGCTTTGCTGATCGGTCAGGCACGCACCCACCAATTCGCCGAGCCGACCAAAAGTTGTGGGCGTGCGATATTCCACCACATGGCTTTGAACCGGCGATTGTTCGACCATGTCGGCATAATCCATATCATCCATGTTCGCCATGCCGCCTTCTGGGTGGCGGGTCGTCAGATAGCGGCGGAGCAGATCATATTGTTCGGATGTCGACCATGGGCGGCATGCGCTGACCACCAGATCGGCGTTGCGCCGCAATATTTTGCGCTGCGTGGCGTTGGGCTGGAATTCATCGGTGCGGACGCGAACCGATACACAGGCCTTACAATCGAGGCAGCTTGGCCGGTATGCGACATTCTGGCTGCGGCGAAATCCGATGCGGCCCAGCGCTTCGTTCAGTTCGTCCGCGTGGTTGCCGTTCAGCTCCGTAAAAACCTTGCGCTCGGTCTTGCCGGGCAAATATGGACAAGGCCCCGGGGTGGTCACAAAAAACCGGGGAAAACGGACTGGTGCGCTCATATTCTCTCCGCTCTTGTGTTGGGGCTGTTAAGACGATCTTTACCTTTTATGCACAGGTCCCCAGCCGCTGAAAAGCGAATTAACCATGATTCTGTCATTCCGGACTATTTGTTGAGCTCGACCCGCTCGACCTTGTAACCTGCGGCGTCCAGACCATCGACAAGACCCTGCAATTGTTCCGCATCGCGCGCTTCGCATTCGATGTCAGTAATCAGGCCCTTGGCAGGCAGCGTGGTAAAAATACGCTGGTGATAAATTTCGATGATGTTGACGTTGTGCTCGTTGAACAAACGCATGACTTTGAACAACGCGCCGGGGCGGTCCTGAAGCGTCAGGCGCAAGCGCGCAAGGCGTCCGGACCGCGCAAGGTCACGCAACAGGACGTTCGCCAGCAGGCGCGTGTCGATATTACCGCCACACAATACGATCCCGACATTCTTGCCCTTGAATTTCTCCGGATGGGCCATGACGGCGGCAAGACCCGCGGCACCAGCGCCTTCGACCACAGTTTTTTCAATCTGCAGCAGCAAGCTGACAGCGGTTTCAAGATCCGCCTCGCTGACCAAGACGATTTCGTCGACAAGGCCGCGAATGACTTCGCTGGTGAACGATCCGGGGATTTTAACCGCAATGCCTTCCGCCAGCGTGTCACCTTCGCATGGCATTTGCATGTTGTTGAGCAGCGCGTACATCGACGGATATAGCTCCGCCTGCACACCGATAAGGCCGATGTCCGGCTTCAGTGCGCGCGCCGCAGTGCCCATGCCCGACAGCAAGCCGCCGCCGCCAATGGGCACGACAAGCATATCCAGCGACGGAATGCTCTCCAGCATTTCCAGCGCAACGGTGCCCTGCCCTGCGGCGACATCAGGATCATCGAAAGGATGGACGAATGTCAGGCCCTGTTCCGCCTCAAGCAAGCGCGCATGTTTGTAGGCATCATCAAAAGTCTCGCCATGCAACACAACCTTGCCGCCAACGCTTTCGGTCTGCATGACCTTCACCGTCGGGGTGGGTACGGGCATGACAATGGTGACAGGAATACCCAGACGCGTGCCATGATAGCTCAATCCTTGCGCATGGTTCCCCGCCGATGCCGCGATCACGCCCTTGCTGCGCTGTTCTTCGGTGAGCAGCAGGATCGCATTCAGCGCACCGCGTTCCTTATACGCCGCCGTGAACTGATGGTTTTCGAACTTCAGATAAATATTTGCCCCGGTCAGCTTGGACAAAGTCTGGCTGTGCAGCGTTGGCGTCGCCACGATGGAGTCACGGATCCGGGCATGGGCGGCGCGGACATGTTGAAGGGTCAGTTGGTCAGACATAGAAAGCATCCCTAACGTATCTGGCGTTAAGTGAAAACAAACATTAAGACCCTGCTATGACTAGAATAGCTTTTATCGGACTGGGCGTCATGGGCGGCCCAATGGCGCGGCATCTTAAACAGGCAGGGCATGAGCTGACGGTGTACAACCGTTCGCGCGCCAAGGCCGAAAACTGGGTTGCGACCTATGGCGGAACGCTGGCGCTGTCGCCGGCGGATGCCGCCAAGGATGCTGAGGTTGTCATCAGCTGCGTTGGCACCGACGATGACTTGGCTGGCGTCACGCTTGGCCGCGACGGTGCATTTGCCGCGATGGCGAAGGGTAGCCTGTATATCGACCATACGACCGTCTCCGCACGGATTGCCCGTCAGCTTGGCGTAGAGGCAAAGTCACGCGGCCTGTTGGTCGTCGATGCGCCCGTGACCGGCGGACAGGCAGGCGCCGAAAACGGAACCTTGTCAATCATGTGCGGTGGCAGCGAAGCCGCCGTTGAGGCTGCGCGCCCGATCATGGCGCCTTATGCCAAGCGCGTTGTCCATGTGGGCGGCCCCGGCACCGGACAAATCACCAAAATGTGCAACCAAATCGCCTTTGCCGGTATTATCCAGTCGCTGTCCGAAGCGATGCGTTTCGCGCAATCGGCGGAACTTGACGTTGAAAAAGTCTATGAAGCGATATCGGGCGGCGCAGCGCAAAGCTGGCAAATGGACAATCGCTGGGCCACGATGGCCGAGGACAAGTTCGATTTTGGCTTTGCCGTTGACTGGATGCGCAAGGATTTGGGCCTTGCGTTCGAAGAGGCGCGTGCCGTTGGCGCAACCTTGCCAATTACCGCGATCATCGATCAATTTTATGCCGATGTGCAACATATGGGCGGCGGCCGTCTTGACACCAGTGCGATTGTGAAAAGGCTGCCCAAGGGATGAAGAGGTTTTTTGCGTTAGCCTTACTCGCCCTTGCGACACCTGCATGTGCCGACGGACTGGTCGAGAATGTCAACGGCATCACGCTTGATCAGGACGGCAAGGTCATCCGGTTCAACGCGATGCTGGTGGGCACGGATGGCAAAGTCACCGAGCTGCTGACCAAGAAAGACAGACTTCCCAAACAACTCGATTTCCGCCTCGATGGGCGCGGCGCAACCTTGTTGCCTGGCCTGATTGATGCGCACGGCCATGTCATGGGCCTTGGCTTTCAATTGCTGACGCTGGATTTGTCCGGAACCAATAGCCTTGCCGAAGCGCAAGCCGCGATAAAGGCATATGCGGCGAAATATCCCGAACGCCGCTGGATTATCGGTCGGGGTTGGAATCAGGAAAAATGGGGCCTTGGCCGTTTCCCGACCACTCAAGATTTAGACGCTGCTGTTAACGATCGGCCTGTATGGCTTGAGCGCGTCGATGGGCACGCCGGATGGGCCAACAGCAAAGCGATGGAAATCGCGGGCGTCACCGCTGCATCCAAATCACCGCCGGGCGGCCGCATTGAACTGGCTGGCGGCAAACCCAGCGGTATTTTTGTTGACTCCGCTGCTGATCTGGTTGGCAAATTCGTGCCCGCACCAAAGCCGTTGGAACGCGATGTCGCCTTGGGCGAAGCGCAAAAGAAACTGCACAGTCTGGGCATCACATCGATTGCCGACATGGGCACGTCGATGGACGATTGGCAAAGCTATCGCCGTGCAGGCGATGCGGGATGGCTGACCGTCCGGATTTTCGCCTATGCCGGTGGCATTGACAATATGGTCGCCATTGCGGGTCCGGCACCAAGCCCTTGGCTGTACAACGACAAATTACGGCTGGGCGGCGTGAAGTTGTATCTTGATGGCGCCTTGGGCAGCCGGGGTGCGTGGCTGAAGAAACCTTATTCTGACGCGCCCGTACAGACTGGCCTGCAGTTTCTGGCGAGCGCGGAAATCCGCAACCTGATGGTGCGGGCATCGATGGACGGATTTCAGACCGCAGTGCACGCGATTGGCGATGCGGCAAATGCCGAAGTTATCGGCGCGATTGAGGAACTGTCCGAAACATATACAGGCGATATGCGCTGGCGGATTGAGCATGTCCAAATCGTCGACCCCGCTGATCTGCAAAAGCTCGGCAAACATGGCATCATTTCGTCGATGCAGCCGGTGCACCAGACATCCGACCGGTTGATGGCCGAGGCGCGGCTTGGCCAAGAGCGGCTGAACGGCGCTTATGCTTGGCAATCGATCGCGCGCGCTGGCGGCAAGCTGGCGTTCGGTTCAGACGTACCCGTTGAGTCCGCCGATCCCTTCGTCGGATTGGCAGCGGCCATGACGCGTGAAGATGCCGAAGGCCAACCCTTTGGCGGATGGCGCCCCGAAGACCGCGTCTCGCGCGAACAGGCGCTTGCCGGCTTTACCACCGGCGCTGCTTACGCGGCCTTTGCAGAAGGCAAATTTGGTTCGTTAACCCCCGGGCATTATGCCGACTTCATATTGATTGATGTCGACCCATTGCTTGCAAGCCCGCGTGAACTGCGTAATGCCATAGTGAAAGAAACATGGGTCGGCGGTCGGCCTGTATATAAAAATGCTGCAGCACATGCTGCGGACAAGAACAACAATGGAGAGACAAGATAATGCGTGCATGGACCTTAGCTAGCCGCCCTGCCGGGCTTCCAAATGACAGCAACTTTGCGATGATCGAAGCACCTGATGCGCCTTTGGGCGCGGACGAGTTCCGCGTTGCGAACAGCTGGTTGTCCGTTGACCCCTATATGCGTGGCCGCATGAACGATGCGAAAAGCTATGCCGATCCATTCATGCTTGGCGAACCCATGACCGGCGGCGCAGTGGGCGTTGTAACCGAAAGCAACAACGCCGAATATCCCGTCGGTGCAACGGTCATGCATATGGCTGGCTGGCGCGACAGTGCCGTATTCGGCGGTGAAAAGACGCCACCTGCGGGCATGCCGCCGGTTAAACTGCCCGATCTGGGCGTTCCCGATCAACATTGGCTCAGCATCATCGGCATGCCCGGCGGCACCGCATGGTTTGGCTTGCTCAAGGTTGCCGAAGCGAAGGCTGGCGAAGTCATTTTCGTATCGGCCGCAGCGGGCGCTGTTGGTTCGACCGTCACCCAAATTGCTAAGGCCAAAGGCATGAAAGTCATTGGTTCAGCCGGTGGCGCAGAAAAATGTGCGTGGGTCAAAGAACTCGGTGCCGATGCCGTGATCGACTATAAATCCGGCAAGGTGCTGCCGCAGTTGATGGCCGCGCTGAAAGACATGGGCGAAAGCGGCATCGATGTCTATTTTGACAATGTCGGCGGCGAACATTTTGATGCGGCACTTGCCACATCCAACGAATGGGCCCGCTTTGCGATTTGCGGCATGATTGACGTGTATAATGACTTCAAAGCCCAACCGATGCAATATCTTCCAATGATCATCGGCAAGCGCATCATGATCAAGGGCTTCCTCTACCCCGACTTCTACGCACAGGTTCCGGAATTCAACGCCGATATGGCAGGGCTGATCCAGTCCGGCGCAGTCAAGGGCCGTGAAACAGTGAAAGACGGGCTGGAGAAAACACCAGAAGCCTTTATCGGCCTGTTCAGCGGCGAAAACACCGGCAAGATGCTTGTAAAACTATAAGCAAATTGCTGCGCAGCATTGCTTGATATGTTAAGGAAAAGTCTGTTCAAACTGAACAGGCTTTCCGTAACGTCATAAATGTCAATGTGGCAATATTGACGCACAGAATGAATTTCAGGAAAACCGCGCTGAACAGTGATGACGGCCGTGCGTCCATTCGTTATATTGTAACATATCAATTTCAACACAGGAGAGAAGCATATGTTACGACGTGACAAATCCCTCAGCCATGCATTGAGACTATCGGCCGCTTGCCTTGCGCTTTCAGTGCCAAGCCTCGCATTTGCGCAGGAAGCCCCTCAGGCCGACGATACAGCGGAAGAAGAAATCGTCGTCACCGCGCAAGGCCGCAGCCAGCTATTGTCTGACGTGCCAGTCGCGATTTCCGCCGTTAATGCCGAAACCCTCCAAAATAGCGGCGCGAACGACATTCGCCAGCTGAACCAGGTTGCACCATCGTTGCTCGTCTCTTCGACGGGTTCGGAAGCCAACGGTTCTGCCCGTATTCGCGGTATCGGTACGGTCGGTGACAATCCCGGCCTCGAAAGCTCGGTCCCTGTTTTCATAGACGGCGTATACCGTTCGCGTTCGGGCATTGGTCTGAACGAACTCGGTGAAATCGACCGTGTTGAAGTGCAGCGTGGACCTCAGGGCACACTGGGCGGACGTAACTCGTCTGCTGGTCTCATCAGCATCTATTCCAAAAAGCCAAGCTTCACCTTTGGTGTTAATGGCGAGCTGACCTACGGCAATTATGACTTCATGCGCGCTGCAACCAGCATCACTGGCCCGATTTCGGATCAGGTCGCGTTCCGCGTTGATGGCGTTTATGTAAAGCGTGACGGTTTCTACCGCGACGACCAAAATGGCCACGACGTCAACAATCGTAACCGCTACTTCCTGCGTGGCCAGTTGTTGTTCCAACCAACCGATGCGCTGTCGGTACGTCTGATTGCAGACTATACCTCGCGTAACGAAGAATGCTGTGCAGCGACCTATGTCGACCGGTCCGTCAATCAATTCATTGGCGACCTGAACAACCCAAGCACGACCGGCGTGGCTTCAACAGCGACATCCAACAACATCATCAACGTATTGCGTGACCTTGGCCAGCCATTGGCTGCGTTCAACCAAGGCTATGGCCGTAACATCTCGGTCAGCGCCAACCGCGTTTTCAGCGGCGAAACCAAGGATTATGGTTTCTCCGGCCAAATCGATTATGATTTCGGCGGCGCAACTTTGACGTCGATTACGGCGTACCGCCAATATCGTTCCGGTCAGGCGTCCGACACCGATTATGGTGAAGTCGACATTCTGTACCGTGCGCCGGGCGATGATGCCTATCGTCAATTCCACACCTTTACGCAGGAACTGCGTTTGCAGGGTGAAGCATTCGGCGGAAAGCTGGACTGGCTCGTCGGTGGCTTCTTCGCCAATGAAAAACTGACGGTTCGTGATAACCTGCGTTTCGGCAACCAATATGGGCGCTTTGCAACATGCCGCATCATTTCGGGTGGCGGTTTGGCCGGGCTATATTCGCCCACCAGCCCATCATGCGTCATCCCCGGCGTCGGCACAGCAACGATCGGTGGCGCTTCGGGTCTATCCGGCCCGGATATTCTGGCGGCGTTCACGCGGCTCGATAACCTTAATGATCTGGGCACCACCAACGACCGTTATTTCCAGAACGGCACGAACTTCGCGGCGTTCACGCACAACATCCTGCACATCACAGATGCGCTCGATCTGACGCTTGGTCTTCGCTACACAAGCGACAAGAAGAAGTTCGACGCCACCTTTGGCAATGACAACACCGTTTGTACGACAGTCCAAGGCCTTGTGACCGACGACTTGGTGAACCCGCTGACAACGGCAACGGCGCGTGCACTTGCGGGTTCGTTGATTGGTCTGTCTTGTCAGGGCAACTCGACAGCGGAATTGAACGGCGTGTCTATCAACGACAAGCGCAGCGAAGACGAATTCACCGGCACCGCAATCCTGTCGTGGAAAGCAACCGACGACCTGTTGGTCTATAGCAGCTTCGCGCGTGGCTATAAGGCTGGTGGTTTCAACCTTGACCGTTCAGCACTCAAGTCACCAATCGGCACATTTGCAGCATCCGGCGGCGCGCAGGCGTTGACGGGCAGATTGCAATTCGACCCCGAACTGGTCGACAGCTATGAAATCGGTGCGAAATTCTCAAATGGTCCACTCGGCCTGAGCGTTTCTGCATTCCGTTCGGACTTCAGCAATTTCCAGCTGAATACGTTCAATGGCACCGTGTTCCTTGTGCAGTCGATCAACGGTTGCAGCGCGGATTTGGCCGGTGCCGACCGTGACCAGAACTTGTCATCAGCAGGATCCAACTTCAACGCAGCAGCGGCAACAACGGGTGCCTGTGCGCCAAGCGATGTTGGTTACGGTGTTCGCGCACAAGGCGTCGAGTTGGAAGCATCCTTGGTGCCAGCACGCAACTTCCGCGTGGCGGCAGGTCTGACATATGCAAAAACCAGCTACCGTGACAATCTGGTCGGCAGCAAAACCGGCGCCCCACTTGACCCCGCATTGCGCAAATTGCCGGGCGACAATCTGTCCAACGCACCAGAGCTGGTTGCAACATCAAGCGTCACATGGACGCCGGATATCGGCAGCAATGGCATGAGCGGTCTGGTGTATATCGACGGTCGTATGACCAGCGATTACAACACCGGTTCCGACCTATTCCCACAGAAAGAGCAAGATGGCTTCGCGGTTTTTAACGCGCGTGTCGGTCTTCGCGGTCCTGACGAGTCCTGGGGCATTGAGCTTTGGGGTCAGAACATCTTCAATCAGGATTATGCGCAGGTCGCGTTCAACTCGCCATTCCAGGCGGGTGCAACTTCGGCGCCATTTGTAGATCCGCAATATCCCGGTGGTCGCCAGTTGATGTCGCAGTTCCTTGCCGAACCACGGACATACGGCATCACATTGCGCGGCAAGTTCTAAGAACTTCGCGAACCTAAACGAAAAAGGGCCTGCAGCGATGCGGGCCCTTTTTTGTTGGGTGGGTTGAAACGGGTCTCATGACGAGCGTTCTGGCACCATAGGGAACAGCGACCGCGACCCTATTCGTCATCCTGAACTTGTTTCAGGATAACATGCGGCGTTCATGCGTTATCCTGAAACAAGTTCAGGATTACGATTTAAGGATATTTCGGAACCGAGGCCTGCTCGAAAGCCTAGTTAAGACGTCCCAAACCCAACGCCAAGAAAGCCAGGCATGGGACCGTTCCATCCGTCATCGCCCGCTGGCCCCGCAACTGGCTTTTGCGCTGGTTCAGCTTCAAACGTTGGCGCTGCCTTTTCACGGGCGGGCTTAGCCGCCGCTTTTTCGGGTGCTGGCTTTGGCTCCGCTGGTGCCGCCGCCTCTGCGGGTGCGGCCTTGGCTTTTGGCTCTGCTGGCTTACGGCCGCGCTTTGCGGGTACGCGCTCTTCGGGTTCACCCGATGGCGCTTCGATCTTACCAAGACGTTCGATCTTGGTGCCGATCAGCTTTTCGATGTTTTCAATGGCTTCTTCATCAGCCTTGGTGACAAAGGTAAATGCCTTGCCCTTGGCACCGGCGCGGCCTGTGCGGCCAATGCGGTGGACGTAATCATCGGGGTGCCATGGCGCGTCAAAGTTGAACACATGGCTGACGCCCTTAACGTCGAGGCCGCGGGCGGCCACGTCGGACGCGACGAGCAGATTGATGTCGCCGTTCTTGAACGCTTCCAATTGCTTCTGACGTGACGCCTGATCAATGTCGCCGTGAATTTCGCCCGAACGCATACCGTGGCGCTGCAGGCTGGTGTTCAATTCGCGCACCGTCGTCTTGCGGTTGCAAAAGATAATCGCGTTGGACACATCTTCGGTACGCAATAGATCGCGCAACACATCGCGCTTTTTCATGGGTGATACGTTCACCAAAAACTGCTCGATATTGACATTGGCGGTCGCGGGACGCGCGACTTCGATATATTTCGGGTTCGACAGAAACTTGTCGGCCAGCTTCTTAATCGGCGGCGGCATGGTTGCCGAAAACAGCAATGTCTGACGCGTCGCCGGCAACTTGGTGCAGATATGTTCGATGTCGGGAATGAAGCCCATGTCCAACATACGGTCCGCTTCGTCGATGACGAGCATTTCGCAGCCCGTCAGCAAAATCTTACCGCGTTCGAACAAGTCCATCAGCCGTCCGGGCGTCGCGATCAAAACATCAACGCCCTTTTCAAGCGCCTTCACCTGGTCGCCCATTTGAACACCACCGATAAGCAGCGCCATCGATAGCTTGTGATATTTGCCGTATTTTTCAAAATTCTCGGCAACCTGCGCCGCAAGTTCGCGCGTCGGTTCGAGAATGAGGCTGCGCGGCATGCGCGCACGCGCGCGGCCATTGGCAAGCACATCGATCATCGGAAGGACGAAGCTCGCGGTTTTACCCGTGCCCGTCTGTGCGATTGCGATGATGTCACGCATCATCTGGACCTGCGGGATAGCAGCGGCCTGAATTGGGGTTGGCTCGTCATAGCCAGCCTCGCTTAAGGCTCTCAATAATTCATCAGACAAGCCGATATCGGCAAAGCGCATATGTTGTTCCGGAAAAGAAGGTGCAGCGCCACCGGTGCAAAAGCCATAGCGACGAGCGTCGCCATTGGTCTCTGCGGGCAGAAATGTCAAGGTAATTGGCCGAATGCGCCCGGCGCTATCGCGGTATCAACAATCGGAATTTATCGATCGCGCATTTTGCCCCGGTGCGGGCATGCAACACATCCCGATCCACGCATAATTTGCCGTCATATGACCGCTCCATATAAGCGCCCGCATAAAACTCCCGCGCCAGACAACCGTCACCCAAATAAGCGCGGATAAGGATGCCGTCGCGCGTCAACAGGTCAAGCGTGCGGTCGGGTCCGGGACGCGATCCGCCTAGCCTGTCGACCCAAAGGCATTTGCCGATTTTCTTTTCTTTATATTGCAGCTTTGCGACCGATTGCCGCTGTGCGCCCACGGCCGCTGGCGCCGACGCGGGGCTTGGTAAACGAATGATGATGCGTTGGTCAATGCGCACTTGGTCAAATTCGGTATTCAACCTGACGAACGGCGCGAACGGATTGTGCGCCATGTCGACATTAAAATCGGCCCAAGCCTTTTGCGACACGGTCGTCAGGCCGGCCGCAAGCAGGATTATGGCAAAAACTATGCGCAAGAAACATTCCGGTATGAAGTTGAAGTTCTGCCGACTTTACCCGATAGGGTTGAACGTATCATGAATTAAATGCCCTGAACCTTTGCACATAATGGGAAATACCGTGCCAGATGTAAACGCCTTATCCGAGCTTCGCTCTATTTTGGGACCAAAAGGCTATTCGGATGATCAGGACGTCATATCCCCATGGCTGACCGACTGGCGTGGCCGTTTTACGGGCGCCGCCGCCGCATTGCTTTCACCGGCCACCACACAAGAAGTTACCGCGATTGTGCGGATTGCCGCGAAGTATCGGCTGTCACTCGTTCCACAGGGCGGCAATAGCGGAATGGTCGCGGGGGCCACGCCCAATAGCAGCGGCAATCAACTGATCCTTTCGATGCGGCGGATGAACAACATCACCGCGATCGATGCAGACGCCGGCCTGATAAGCTGTGAAGCGGGTGTCATCTTGCAGAACCTGCATGAAGCCGCCGCGCAGGCCGGACGGCGCTTTCCGCTCACGCTTGGCGGCAAGGGATCGGCAACGGTCGGCGGCCTAATTTCAACCAACGCGGGCGGCACGCAAGTGTTGCGGCACGGCACAATGCGTTTGCTCGTTGCGGGTCTTGAGGCTGTTCTGCCCGACGGCTCGATTTATGATGCCATGGCGCCGTTGAAAAAAGACAATCGCGGCTATGATCTGAAACAACTGCTGATCGGCAGCGAAGGCACGATTGGCGTGGTGACCAAGGCCGTGCTGCAAACCGTGCCCGCGCTCATTGACCGCTGCGTCGTGTGGGCGGGCATCGATAGCCCGCAACAGGCCTATGAACTTTTGCTGTTCATGCAGAAACATGGGCGCGATCGTTTGGAGGGCTTTGAAATCCTTCCCCAGCGGGCACTTGGTGCCGTGCTCACGCATATTTCGGGCACACGGCCGCCGCTCGACACCACGCACCGCTGGCATGCTTTGATGGAATTTGTGCAGGACGACCCTGCCCAGTCCAGCCCCGGAGAGCTGGCCATGCATCTGCTTGAAGATGCGATCGCCCATAATTTGCTTGAAAATGCGACCATCGCGAGCAGCGACGTGCAGGCAGAAGCTTTTTGGAAAATTCGCGATTCGATTGCGGAGGCCGAACGTGCCGCCGGCGCCGCGCTGCAGCATGATATCAGCGTTCCGGTCGCGGCCATGGCGCGCTTCATTGAGCAAGAATCGCCGCGTATCGAGGCAGGTTATCCCGGAACCAAGACCGTTGCGTTCGGACATTTGGGCGATGGCAACATCCATTTCCACGTAAAAGCCCCAGAAGGCGTCGATGTCGCGGGTTGGTACGCCGGAGATGGTAAGGCGATCACGTCGCACGTCTATGATCGCGTGCGCGCTTATGGCGGTTCATTGTCGGCTGAGCATGGCATTGGCCAATCCAAAATCGACGAATTCGCGCGGCTTGCCGAGCCTGCCCGGCTTTCGGCGCTGCGGGCCATTAAAAGCGCGTTCGACCCGCTTGGTATTATGAACCCCGGCAAGCTTGTTCCACTTGCGTAAAGGCTGCTGCCCGACTAAAGCGCCGCATTAAATTTTTGCCCAATAACAAGCACTGGAGTTTCACATGGCCACAGCGCCCCAAGCCGCAAACTTGCCGCTTCTGTACAAAGACCTCATCCCGCTCAACAG
Source organism: Sphingomonadaceae bacterium (assembly GCA_021300355.1). Lineage (GTDB taxonomy): Bacteria > Pseudomonadota > Alphaproteobacteria > Sphingomonadales > Sphingomonadaceae > Sphingorhabdus_B. The sequence continues at coordinate 27,520 of JAJTEF010000016.1, forward strand.
CAACGATCACGTCACGTGGAAATCGCGCCTGTTGGAGAATGCAAAGTTCCTTGAAGGGCAGCACGCAATCCCGTTGACGATCGAAGAGTTCGTCCCTGCATCGCGCACCTATCCCATCATTTTTTCCGCAACAGACAATCCTGTTCCGCTGGTCCTGATGGGCATGAACGAAGGCGTAAACACTTTCATGAACGCGGAAGGCTTTTTCGAGCGTCCCGTTTACGTCCCTGCATATGTCCGCCGCTATCCATTCCTGTTGGCCAAGCTGCGTCCCGACACCGAAGAGCTGTCCTTGTGCTTTGACCCCACATCGGGCGCCGTTGGTGAATTCGAAGAAGGCACGCCCTTGTTCGAAGATGGCAAGCCAAGCGAAAACACACAGGCTATTTTGAAATTCTGTGAAGAATTCGAAAATGCCGGTGCGCAGACCCACGCCTTTGTTGAAGAGCTGCAAAAGCTTGACCTGTTAATGGACGGCGAAGTGTCGATCCAACAAGAAGGTCAGGAACAGCCATTCATCTACCGTGGTTTCAAAATGATCGACGAAGCGAAACTGCGCGAATTGCGTGGCGACACCGTCCGCAAGCTGAATCAGAACGGTATACTTGCACTCATCCACGCACATCTGTTCTCGTTGCAGCTGATGCGGGAAATATTTGCAGTTCAGGTTGCACAGGGTAAGGTACCGCAAGTGACGGAACTGCCTTCGGGCTAATCAGGCGAGATTCTTTATGCCGTCACTGTCCATCAGGGAAAGTGACGGCATGGCAAAATATAGCAAGATCGCGATCCTTTTTCATTGGCTGATTGCGATATTGATCGCTGCCAACATACTGTTGGCAAATCTGGCCGAAGATCTGCCCCGCGCCGCGCGCGCTGCCTATATGAGCCCGCATAAGGCCATTGGCATTTCCATCTTGATACTGACCATTGGCCGCATTTTATGGCGCCTGACCCACCGCCCGCCTGCGCTGCCTGATAAGGTCGCGGGTTGGCAGGCCAAAGCCGGCCATAGCGCCCATATATTATTCTACGTCCTGATGATCGCCATGCCGCTGACCGGTTGGCTGATGATCGGCGCCAAGGGCAACGCTGCGCCCGTTGATTTCTTTGGCCTGTTCACCATTGATATGGCGGTTGGCGAAAATGCGATGCTGGCGGACATCGGGAATGAGGGGCATGAGATATTGGTCACGCCACTTGTCGTTCTCATCGGCTTGCATATTTTGGGCGCTTTGAAGCATCAGTTCATCGACAAAATGCCCTTTATCCAACGGATGTGGCCTTAAACGGGCGTTAGCGCCGTCAACATAGCCAGCGCAACAACTGCCCGCACCAATGCCTCGCCTTAACGACATTGGGGCAGAATGTTTTTGCTCTGACTTGAAACTGCAATGCTCAGGTCCCATTCTTGCTTCTGGACGGAGACTTCCCCTCCCGTTTCTGTCCAACGATGCCCTAACCGGCATCAACTCCCTGAACCTCGGCCACCCCGGAGCAGTCCGGGGTGGTTTTTTTATGCGAATCGGGTTGATTTATTCGGCCGCGATCAACGCAGACGAACCAAGCGCCTCGTCCGCCAAAGCCTCCAATAGTCCGGCCACCAACAACTTCAGCGGTTCAACGCCAGCCCCAGGCTGTCGCAAATCAGCATCAAGGTAAAGCGACCGGTCAACTTCCAATTGGATCGCATGGATATTGGCACGCGGCTTGGCATGGCGGCGCAGGATATAATCCCCGGCATAGGGGTGATTAAGCGCCGCCGTAAATCCATGCCCCTGCAAACGGGACATCAGCAATTCGGCATATTGCGATGATGCACTTTTGCCGAACCGGTCGCCAATCACAAATTGCGGCCCCGCGCCCGTTGCCGGGTTGTGGAGCGGTGGCATGCTGTGCACATCCAGCAGGATCGCGACCCCAAACTTTTGCCGCATATTGTCAAGTATATTGGACACGGCCTGATGATAAGGACGGTGGAACGCCGCAATGCGGTCATTAATATCGTCTAACGTGAACTGCCGCTTCCACAAATCGCCTTCGCCCGACAATCGGCGCGGCACAAGGCCAAGCCCGCCGCGCTGCTTCACGCCGGGCGCGGGATAATCCGCGCGCTGTGCGCCTTGGACCATCTCAACATCGATATCCTGTTCATCGCGGTTCAGGTCGATCCAGGCGCGGGCGCGGTGGGCGATGATGACCGGATGGCCGGACTGCACCGAACGGCGCACCAATAAATCGGCATAGCGATCCTCAAGCCTAACAAGCGATGCCGGCGGCACGCGCAGCGCGTCAAAGACATCTGCGGGATAATCGCGCCCCGCGTGCGGCACAGACAACAGCACAGGCACGGACATATTCTCCGTTCCCCACATTGCAAATCCGGATGCCGATATGTCCAACACGCCCTCTTCATTAGGCTAAAATATGTTGTTGGCAGGTTTTGCGCAAAATGGTGAAAAAAAATTAAGCCTCTGCAATTATAGATAGAACCGGCGTCGCAATTTGGCGCGCACAAGATGTTTAAGGATTTGTTATGACCCGAATTCTGCTCGCCGAAGATGAACAGGCCATGCGCGAATATCTCGCGCGGGCGCTGGAACGGTCGGGCTATGACGTGGTCGCGGTCGACCGCGGCACAGCGGCAGCACCTTTGCTGGAACAAGAGCATTTCGATCTGCTGCTCACCGATATTGTGATGCCGGAAATGGACGGCATTGAACTCGCGCGCCACTGTAACCGCGCGTCTCCGGGCACTGAGGTCATGTTTATCACCGGCTTTTCGGGCGTAGCGCTGCGCGCGAGCGCATCCATGCCAAGCGCCAAAATACTGTCCAAACCCTTCCATCTGAAAGACCTTGTCCTTGAAGTCGAACGGCTGTTTTCCAAGGAAAGTTTTGGCGAGCTGAAATAGGCTTGAATGATAGCAAAAGCCCAGCTAGAGGCTGCGGCATAATGGGCGTATAGCTCAGCGGTAGAGCACTGCATTGACATTGCAGGGGTCGCAAGTTCAAACCTTGCTACGCCCACCATTTAAAAACCCCGCCGTCCAAATGGAACGGTGGGGTTTTTTATTTTCCCACCGACCGGGGGGCATAAAACTTTTGCTGTTTTTCAAGCGATTGAGTTCCCACGTCCACGACAAAACAACGCAAAAAAACCCAGTTATCGTGAGATAACTGGGTGAAGTGGAGATCATGAATCGCATCATGCTCTCTGGGTCACTCAAGCAATGTCACCCGCTTGAATCTCTTAATTACGTATCATCAGCTTCCCATTTGCCATTGCCGCGCTTAACCATAGCTATTCCGCAATAATTGCATTGCGAGATCGGATAACGTCCACCAACCTTCGCGTGTTTGCGACTGCGAACATGAGAGTTGCGACTACAAAAGAAGATACGCCTTATTGTTCTGTGGATCATATTTCGCCCTGAGCCTTCTTTCTCGTTCGCACCCTCATGCTCCCGCTCATTAGTCAGTCAAAAATGTCGGTTTGACAGGATGTTAGAATGCTTTATTAACTTTCATAATTGATAATTAATACGCAATGCATCTGCACCGCAAGCAAATACTTTCACAATTGAAAATATTTTATCTATTGCGCAATGATGACATGAAAAAGGGATCAGTGTCATGACTAGACCGCCACCACCCTCCTTTGTGCGATTGCTCAATATGCTTAATGCAATTAGGCAAATGTCACCCTTTGATACCTTAAATGGAGAAGAGGGTCTGCTGCTAGATGCACTTATCGTGAAATGGCACGAGCGTGATAATATCACGGTAAGCGAAGTGATGGCGGATGCACGCTTCGGTTCACAGCCGACCGCTTATCGCAGAATAATTGCTCTGCGAGACAAGGGGCTCGTTTGTTTACGCACCGACAGCAAAGATAAGCGTGTCAAATTCGTGGAACCAACGAAGCTCGCAAGAGATTACATGGCGAGCATTAGTGAAGGCATTGCGGCTCTTGGGCAATCTCCGCGAACTGTATGAAGGCACAGTTAATGGATGGGTTGGGCTCGAGTCTACTTGCAATCGGCTTAGCTTTCGCGTGGTGCGGATTGGTCGCAGCAAATGATGCGATTTTTCAGCAGTTCATCGTAACGCCGTATGCGTCGCTCATTTATTTGCCTGCAGCGCTACGTGTCATCTTCCCGCTCGTTTTTCACAACGCGGGCTATTGGGGAATTATTCTTGGTAGCTTTGGGGTGGCTCAAGGCAAGGTAAACGACGGTACATTAGACGTCGCGTTGCTGGCTATTTCGTCGGGTTTAGCGCCATATATCGGCATCAGCATATTTAAGACGTTATTTCAGACAAGAACCGATTTAGTAGATTTAAAACCAGTGCATCTTTTAGCATTGGCGCTGCTATGTGCCGTCTCAAATGCCGTGCTTCTAAACATGTATTTCTCAATGTCTGGGCGCCTTATGCAGCCATTGAACAACCTTCTGACAGTTTTGATTGGCGACATACTGGGGACCGCGATTGTTCTCTATCTTGCTTCGTTCATCCTAACATTTTTCATTTCGCGACGCCGCGGGTAAACCCCAGCGCGATTTCGGCTGCGCCTTGCAGCTTTAATTTTCCCTCGCTAAGTCAATGCCATGAACCTTGCATCCCTTCTCGCCCAATTCGAACCGGGCGCCGCATCGCACAAGATATCGATCCCCGCCACCTGGCATCAGGGACGCACCTCTTATGGTGGCTTAAGTTCGGCGCTGGCCTATCAAGCGGCGAAGCTGACTGCGGAGGATTTGCCGCCGCTCCAGTCGGCACAAATCGCATTTGTCGGCCCCTTGGCGGGCGATGTTGAGGTGCAGGCCAATATCCTGCGTCGCGGTAAGAACACGGCATTTATCAAGGCCGACATAATGGGCGCAGATGGCATTGGCCTGACCTGCACCTTCATTTTCATGAACCGGCGGCAGAGCCATTTGGACTATATCAACATCGCGCAGCCCGAATTTCCGCCACTTCCGACCGCGGACAATGCACGCAGCGGCCCGCCTGAATTTTTCACGGGCCATATGCAATATCCGGACAAGCGGCTCGAACTGGGATTGGCCACCAATCGGCTCGCATCATGGCACCGCTTCACCGAACATGACGGGCTTGACCATATTGCCGAACTTATCTGCATTGGTGACGCATTGCCGCCGTCCGCGATGGGCTTGATGACCGAAAAGGGCATGGTGAGCTCGATGAACTGGCAGATCAACATGCTAACAGATACGCCCACGACCGACGATGGATGGTGGTATCTCTCCAGCGAGACGCATCACGCCGCCAATGGTGCGAGCAGCCAATATATGACCGCATGGAACAGCCGCGGCGAAGCGGTGCTTACCGGCATGCAGTCGGTGGCAATTTTCGCTTAAACAGCCGGTTTTGCGCGGACAAAGCGCATGGCAAAGATCACCAGCCCGAAGACAATGAAATTGTCGACGAATGTTTTATAAAACAACCAATTGTCGGTCGACAGAAGCTTTGCAGCGCCATAATTCAGCGCCGCCATGATCAGGCCGATAACGCCCATGACGATAGCAAAGCGGCCCGCATGGATATCGGAATAGGGCATATACCGCGCTAAACCTTTGCCGATATATGGCCCGCCACGCGCGCCATCGATAATGAAGAAACTGGCGGCGATTAATCCAGTGATTGTGCCGCGTAATTTGATCCATTCATCATCATTCAGCCAAACTGCGAGGCCAGCCGAAATGCAGAGCATCAATATGCCAAAGAGCGCGAGCCCGCCGGTGACATCAATTTTCGTTATGCGCTGGAACAGGACGAGCCCGAACCCGACGACCACGCCTACAATCGCCGCGGTCTGCAAATCGGTGAACTTTGCGACAAAGTAGAAAAGCAGGCCCGTGATGATATCAATGGCAAATGGCAAGCGGTTGTGGCGCGCAAATACGCCGCCGTTCACTTCTGCTCCTTGCGCGGCCATGGCCTTACCCTAACGCCGCCTGTTTTTCCTCAGCGAGGCGGTCCAGTTCGGCGCGGCTTTTCTTTTCGCTAGAGGATTTCAGCTGGCCGCACGCCGCCATAATATCGCGGCCGCGCGGTGTGCGCACGGGCGCGCTGATGCCGGCTTCGAAAATGATGCTGGAAAAACGCTTAATGCGCTCTGGATCCGAACATTCGTAGATCGCGCCGGGCCATGGGTTGAACGGTATCAGATTGACCTTTGCCGGCAGTTTATACTGGCGGATGAGGCTGACGAGCTCGCGCGCATCTTCGTCGCTGTCATTCTTGTCCTTCAACATCACATATTCAAATGTAATACGCCGTGCGTTGCTGACGCCGGGATATTCGGCGCAAGCACGCAAAAGTTCATCAATGCCATATTTGCGGTTGATGGGGACGATTTCGTCCCGGATTTCCTTTGTCACCGCGTGCAGCGAGACCGCGAGGTTCACGTTAATCTCTTCGCCCGCGCGCGCCATCATCGGCACAACACCCGACGTCGAAAGAGTAATGCGGCGGCGCGACAGGCCAAGGCCATCGCCATGCATCACGATCTTCATCGCGTCGCGGACATTGTCGAAATTATAAAGCGGCTCGCCCATGCCCATCAACACGATGTTTGTGAGCATGCGGCCGTCGGCGGTGTAATGGCCGACATCATCATCTTCATCATCCTCCGCAACCGACGCCATATTGCCCTTTGGCCATTCGCCAAGCGCATCGCGCGCCAGCATGACCTGCCCAACAATTTCGCCCGGTGTCAGGTTGCGCACCAGCCGCATCGTACCGGTATGACAGAAACGGCAGTTGAGCGTGCAGCCAACTTGCGATGAGATACACAAGGTGCCGCGATCCGCATCGGGAATGAACACCATTTCATAATCTTGGGCATCATCGGTGCGCAAAAGCCATTTGCGCGTGCCATCGTTCGAAACCTGGGCCTCGACCACCTCTGGCCGGCCAATGACAAAGCGGTCGGCGAGCCACGGCCGCATGGTTTTGGCGATGTCGGTCATCGCTTCAAAATCGGTCACGCCGCGATGGTATATCCAATGGAACACCTGCTTTGACCGCAGCTTTGCGGCTTTTTCATCGAGCTGCGATTCTTCAAACAGCTGCCGGATTTGGAGATGGTTCAAGCCCAAAAGGTCAATTCGGCCATCCGCACGCTGCGTAATCGCGCGTGGGGTGACAACGGGGTCTATATGGCCGGGAATCTGCATGATGGCCGCGCCTATACGCAATGAATCGCCGAAATGCCAGCTATGCTATCGCACAGCGCATCCCAACGCCGCAGCATCAATTGCACTGGGCGCACCGCGCAAGGCGTAGGCGTCGACAATCGACCGACCATCGCGGCCAATCGTTTCGATGCTGAGCGACGTTGCCGAGCGCATGGCGGCGATAATCGCCAAGTCCGTCCGCCGGTCCGCCGCCCATGCCGCGTTGCTATCGGCCTTTAAACGAAAGCGCCTGCCGCCCGCGCTCAGTGTCACGCCGCTATTGGCGGCCCGATCGCGTGAAAGGCGCACGTAAAGCTGATGCGTAACGCTGCGCTTTGGCCAAAAACCGATGGAGACATAAGCGGCCCGTGTTGGCGGACGTATCGTCTCGTCGGGCTCCGAAATCGCATAGCAGCGGGGGGTTTCAGGGTCACGAAACGCCGCCCACCCCTGATATACGCCAAGCCTGTCTTTGGCAGACAGCGGCGCGGCCAATGCCGCCACACACATCAACCACGCCAAAAGTCTCAAGCACGTTCCCCGGCGCCGTCGCCATCAATCACCAGCGTTTCGACACCATCGCGGATCATGACCATGCTGCCCTGCGCGAGGCTGTGGGCGATGGGCGCGCCAAAGCGTTCCATGGGTTCCAACCCCAGCAAAACCCCACGCAGCACGCGCGCGGTCATCCCATGGCAGATGATCAGCATGTCCTGTTCAAAGCTTTGGTCCGCTATCCAGTGACGCAGCCGCTGCGCGACATCGTCGTAAAATTCGCCGCCTTCAGGACGCACGGAAAACAGCTTGTGCTCCATGTCGACGATTGGGCCGATTTCCGCGGATATGTCGGCATAGGTCCGGCTCGACCAAAGGCCGACGTCAATTTCCAGCAGCCGGTCGTCGCGCATCGTTTGGTGCCAGTCGGCGTCAATTTCCTCTGCGACCAATGCAAGCGTCTGCAACGCACGCCCAGCGGTGGACGACCAAAGCTGCGGTATGGGGTCATCCCCCAGATAATTTGCCAACGCACGGCCCATCGCGCGCGCTTGCACGCAACCTTCCCAAGTCAGCGGGGTATGCAGCTCCGCCTGCCCCTGCATCCGCGCAATTTTATTAAACACCGTCTCCCCATGCCGTGCGATGAAAAGCCGTCTACCGTTCGTTGAAATCGTCATAATGGCCTTATTCCACAGGATATTCTTCGACGCAAAACCTATCGGCTTGCCCTGCTGGCCAAAGCGGTTATGGAAGAGTCGCCATAGAAATAGGGATTTTTGGCTGCTTTATGCCCGCCATGCCCGATAAGGGGAATTTGAATGAGAGCCACGATCGAACGCGCGACCCTGCTGAAAAGCCTGAGCCACGTCCAATCCGTTGTGGAACGGCGCAACACTATTCCCATTTTGTCGAACGTCCTGATCGAAGCCAGCGAAGGCGGCAAGATCAAGCTGACCGCGACGGACCTTGATCTACAGGTCGTTGAAACCTTTGCGGCCGATGTCGAAACCCCCGGTGCAACAACCGTTTCGGCGCACACCTTGTTCGAAATCGCGCGCAAATTGCCCGAAGGTTCGCAAGTCCAATTGCATGCCGCAGACGGCCGCATGGCGGTGAACGCTGGCCGCGCCCGCTTCTCGCTCGCAACGCTGCCGCGTGAGGATTTCCCAACGATCGCAGAGGGCGAATTGCCCACCTCGTTCGAAATTCCGGCAAGTTCGCTGATCCAGATTATCGACAAGACGCGCTTTGCGATTTCGACCGAAGAAACGCGTTATTATCTCAACGGTATTTTCCTGCACGTCACCGACGATGCAGATCCTGTGTTGAAGGCAGCGGCAACCGATGGCCACCGCCTCGCCCGCGTCACGCTGCCGCGCCCTGCTGGCGCAGAAAATATGCCGGACATCATCGTGCCGCGCAAATGCGTTGCCGAAATCCGCAAGCTGCTGGACGAAAGCGGCGGCAATGTCATCCAGATCGACCTGTCGGCGAGCAAAATCCGCTTCACCTTTGACAGCGTCATCCTGACATCAAAGCTGATTGACGGCACATTCCCCGATTACAGCCGCGTCATTCCAACCGCGAATGACAAGCTGCTGCGCATCGACCCAAAGGCATTCAGCCAAGGCGTTGACCGCGTGGCGACCATCGCCACCGAAAAAACCCGCGCTGTCAAAATGGCGCTCGATAAAGACAAGATCACTTTGTCGGTCACCAGCCCTGAAAACGGCACAGCCGCCGAAGAAGTGTCCGGCCAATATAGCAGCGACGGCTTTGAAATCGGCTTTAACGCGCGTTATTTGATGGACATATTGGGCGAAATCGAAGGCGACATTGTCGAGCTTCACTTGGCCGACGCCAGCGCGCCAACGCTCATTCGCGAGAATGACAAGTCAGCGGCGCTGTATGTTCTGATGCCAATGCGCGTCTAATAAATGGAGTGGCTTCCGCGCTGGAAGCCCTCCCTTATTCCGCTGCTTCCGCCATTTCGATGCTCTGCGGACCGCGCACCACGATACCGGGCAAAGCCCCCGTCATCGCGCCATTACGGAACGTAACCACGCCCGATTTAATCGTCGCGGCATAGCCTTCAGCCTTTTGCAGCAAGCGCTTGCCACCGGCGGGCAGGTCGAACGCCAGCCACGGCTTCAACAATTTCAACGCTTCAAAATCGATGACGTTGATATCGGCGAGATAGCCCGGCTTGAGCACACCGCGATCATTCAGCCCATAAAGCCGCGCCGTGTCGTGGCATTGCCGTTTGACGGCGAGTTCAAGCGGTATTGTTCCCGCCTTACGATCACGCGCCCAGTAACTAAGCAGAAATGTTGGTGACGCCGCGTCGCAAATCGTCCCGCAATGTGCGCCACCGTCGGAGAGCGATGCGACGATATCGTCACGCTGGAGCAGCTCTTTGGTGAAGTCCAAATTGCCATCCATATAATTCAATATCGGCAGGTAAATCATCCCGTTGCCATCGTCGGCCATCAACTGGTCATAGGCATATTCGGCCGCTTCTTTGCCTGCAGCTTGTGCAAAGCCGAAGACGCTTTCTTCGCGAGTGGGTTCATAGCTAAAGCCATCGCCCAGCGGAAATTGCATGGCCCATGCGGCGGTGACCAGCATGAAGAATGGGGCCATATCGACCGACGGCAGCGGCAAATTATCCTCCGCCAACATCGCCGCCTTAAACGCCGGGTCGGACAGTTTTGCCTTTTGTTCGTCCCACGACAGTCCGGCGATTTTCTGCCAGCTTGGCTTGCGCATGAACGGGTGCACCGTGCCGCGCCAGTTCATGATGACGCCAATACCGCGCAGGCCAATCGCCGCGACCAGATTGGCGCCATTGTCATTGGCGTTGCACATCGACGCCATTTGCTCGGTCCACGGCATTTGCTTGATGGGCGATTGCAACATGGTGAAGGCGATGGGCAGTCCGGTCTCGCGGCTTAACCGACCCATCCAGCCGAACTCGTCCCATTCTTCCAAGAAATCGGTGGTCAGCTCAAACACCCCATGCCCGACTTTGCCCATGGCGCGGCCAATACCAACCAGCTCGGGTTCGGTCGCCGTGGTCCCGGGGACAAGTTCGCCATCAATCGATTTGTGCAATACAGTGCGGGATGTGGAAAAACCCAAAGCCCCTGCGCGTAAGCCTTCCTCCACCAGCCGCGCCATTTCGGCGATGTCGGCTTCGGTTGGCTCCTCATTATCCGCGCCGCGCTGTCCCATGACAAAGGCGCGCAACGCGCCGTGCGGAACTTGCGTACCGATATCAATGGTGCGCGGCAGGCGTTCGAGCGCGTCGAGATAATCGGGAAAGCTTTCCCAATCCCATTTCATCCCCTCGGCGAGCGCAGTGCCGGGAATATCCTCGACACCCTCCATCAGGCCGATCAACCAATCATGCTTGTCCTTTTTCGCGGGCGCAAAGCCAACGCCGCAATTGCCCATCACGACCGTGGTGACGCCATGCCAGCTCGACGGTCCCATCTCGCTGTCCCATGTTGCTTGGCCGTCATAATGGGTATGGATATCAACAAAGCCAGGCGCGACGATTTTACCCGAACCATCAATCTCTTCGCGGCCCGCAGCGCTGATTTTTCCCATAGCGGTAATGATGCCGCCATCCACCGCGACATCGGCGACAAAGCGCGGCGCGCCCGTGCCATCCACCACGGTTCCACCGCGAATGACCAAATCATGCATATCGACTCTCCTCTTCCTAAAGGAGAGCCTATCAGACTTAATCGGACGGTTAAAGTGGCGTCGCGTTGATCACGATTGCTCGGTGAAGTTACGCTTTACGCTGTCCCAGCAAGCGCAAGCGAAGCGCGTTCAGTTTGATGAAACCAGCCGCATCCTTTTGGTCATAGGCACCGGCATCGTCTTCGAACGTCACAACCTTTTCGCTATACAGGCTGTTGGGCGATTTGCGGCCAACCACACTCGCCAGACCCTTATAAAGCTTCAACCGGACGGTGCCGGACACCAAGGTCTGCGAATGGTCAATCGCGGCTTGTAGCATCTCGCGCTCGGGCGAGAACCAAAAGCCATTATAGATAAGCTCGGCATATTTCGGCATCAGCTCATCTTTAAGATGCGCTGCGCCGCGATCGAGCGTGATGCTTTCAATACCGCGATGGGCACGGGCATAAATCTCACCACCGGGTGTTTCATACATGCCGCGTGATTTCATGCCGACAAAGCGGTTCTCGACCAGATCAAGGCGGCCAATGCCATGCTTGCGGCCAAGACCATTCAGCGCCGCGAGCAACGTCGCGGGCGACATCGCTTCGCCATTCAGCGCGACGCCGTCGCCCTTTTCAAAATTGATGGTGATATATTCGGGCGTGTCTGGCGCATCTTCTGGATTGACGGTGCGCGAATAGACATAATCGGGCGTCTCATCCCACGGGTCCTCAAGCACTTTGCCTTCAGATGAGGTGTGCAGCAGGTTGGCGTCGGTCGAAAACGGGCTTTCGCCGCGCTTGTCCTTTGGCACAGGGATCTGGTGTTGTTCGGCCCATTCGATCAGCCGTGTCCGGCTCGTCAGGTCCCACTCACGCCAAGGGGCGATCACCTTGATGTCGGGGTTCAGCGCATAAGCCGAAAGTTCGAACCGCACCTGATCATTGCCCTTGCCCGTTGCGCCATGCGCAATTGCGTCCGCGCCGGTTTCGGCGGCAATTTCGATCAACCGCTTCGAAATGAGCGGACGGGCAATCGATGTGCCCAACAAATAGTCGCCTTCATACCGCGCATTGGCGCGCATCATCGGGAAAACGAAATCGCGCACAAATTCTTCGCGCAGATCATCGATGTAGATATGGTGATCGGGCACGCCCATCAGCACAGCCTTTTCGCGTGCTGGCCCAAGCTCTTCGCCCTGCCCCAAATCGGCGGTGAAGGTGACGACTTCGCAGCCATATTCCACCTGTAGCCATTTCAGGATGACGCTGGTGTCGAGCCCGCCCGAATATGCGAGGACGACTTTTTTAACGCTGTCTTTGGTCATATCATTTTCCGAAGCTGAATATCCGCCGCGCGCCTAACAGTTTAGGCCGGGTTCGACAACTCCCACAACTGCCAAAGCCCCAGAAAGAGGAACATCGACGCCGCAATCCTATGCACAATGCGCAGCGAAACCTTTTCCACCAGCTTCTCGCCCAGATAGACCGCAGGGACATTAGCGATCATCATGCCCAATGTTGTTCCGGCCGCAACCACCAGCACGGCATGATATTGCGCGCCAAGCGCGATTGTTGCGACTTGCGTCTTATCGCCCATCTCGACCAAGAAAAATGCGATTGTTGTCGCGACAAATGCCCCGCGCTGCGACGCGACTTTCATATCATCGTCAACCTTATCGGGAATAAGCGTCCAGGCCGCCATCAGGATGAAACCAATGGCGACCGCGATGCGAAATGTGTCGCTCATGAAGACACTCGCCAGCGCACTGCCCGCCCAAGCCGCGAGTGCATGATTGGCCATTGTGGCGGCAAAGATGCCGGCGGTTACCGGCAGCGGCTTTTTAAACCGTGTCGCCAGCAATATGGCGAGCAGCATTGTTTTGTCGCCGATCTCGGCAACGGCAACAAGCAAGGTAGATGCGAAGAAAATTTCCATAATGCTTTCCGGATAAGGCAGTTAAAAACGCAATGCCACCCACAACCCCGCGTGGCCGAGTGATAATGATGTTTAGCGGGCGATCAACAATGTTGCGTCGGGATATCTACGCGGGCCCATGGCTTTTCAACAAGACGCTTGGTCGGTTTCATGGGCCAGCCCTTACCCGCAATTAAACGCTTTTGCACCGTCCAAACTATCGCTAGAGAGGCCGCAACAACAACAATATCTCCCCAGGCACCACGTCCCACTGGAGCCAAAGTCATGACTGAATATGTAACCCGCGCAAACCTGCAGGTCGCCGATGAACTCGCGCTTTTCGTTGAAAGCCGCGCGCTGTCGGGCACGGGCATAGCCGCCGACGCTTTATGGTCCGGGCTATCCGATATTCTCGCACGGTTTGTGCCGGTGAACCGCGCACTGCTCGCCAAACGCGACGCGCTGCAAACGCAAATCGATGCCTGGCACAAGGCCAATCCCGGACCGATCAGCGATATGCCGGCCTATCAGGCATTTTTGCGCGACATTGGGTATCTCGTTGCCGAACCAGCGCCCTTTGCCATTGGCACGCAAAATGTCGATGCCGAAATCGCGACGATGGCGGGGCCGCAGCTTGTTGTGCCGAGCCTGAACGACCGCTTCGTTTTGAACGCCGCCAATGCCCGTTGGGGCAGCCTATATGATGCCTTATATGGCACTGACGCGCTCGATGCCCCACCTGCCCGCGCAGGCGGCTATGATGCGACACGCGGCGCGGCCGTCATCGCATCGGGTGACACACAACGTTATCTGTTCAAACAAAATGGCCTGCATATCGAGATATTGGTTGATCCCGCGCACCCCATTGGTGCGACCGACGAACTGCATATCGCCGATGTCATCCTTGAAGCTGCGCTAACCACGATCATCGATCTGGAAGACTCGGTCGCCGCCGTCGACGCGCAGGACAAGGTTGCGGCCTACACCAACTGGCTTGGCCTGATGCGCGGTGATCTGGTGGCGTCCTTCGACAAGGGCGGGCGGACAATGACCCGCGCGCTTGAGGCGGACCGCAATTATGACGGCCTCACACTTGCTGGCCGCAGCCTGATGTTCGTGCGCAATGTCGGGCATCTGATGACCAACCCGGCGGTGCTGTTGCCCGATGGCAGCGAAGCACCCGAGGGCATTCTCGACGCGTTGTTCACCTCTTTATGCGCGCTGCACGACCTGAAAGGTCTTGGTACGCATCGCAATAGCCGCGCAGGTTCAATCTACATCGTAAAGCCCAAGATGCACGGCCCCGAAGAAGCCGCGCTGACCAATGCTTTGTTCGATGCGGTTGAAGATGTGCTTGGCCTTGCGCGCCACACCATCAAGGTCGGGGTGATGGACGAAGAGCGCCGCACGTCCGCCAACCTCGCGGCGTGCATTCACGCCGTCAAAGACCGCATCGTCTTCATCAACACAGGCTTCCTTGATCGCACCGGCGACGAAATGCACACCGCGATGCAGGCTGGCCCCATGATCCGCAAGGCTGAGATGAAAGCGAGCAGCTGGATCCAAGCCTATGAGGCGCGCAATGTCCAAATCGGCCTTGCCTGCGGCCTTTCGGGCAAAGCGCAAATCGGCAAAGGCATGTGGGCCGCGCCTGATATGATGGCCGACATGATGGTGCAGAAAATCGGGCATCCCAAGGCGGGTGCCAACACCGCATGGGTCCCCTCACCCACCGCAGCAACGCTGCACGCGATGCATTATCACCAGTTTGACGTCTTTGCGCGGCAGGCGGAATTGGCACAAGAGCCCACGCCGGGCCATGATCCCTTGCTAACTATTCCCGTTGCACCCGTCGGCCATAATTGGTCCGATGAAGAGGTCACGCAAGAACTTGAAAACAACGCGCAGGGCATCCTTGGCTACGTCGTCCGCTGGATTGACCAAGGCGTCGGCTGTTCAAAGGTGCCTGACATTCACGATATCGGCCTGATGGAAGACCGCGCCACTTTGCGTATTTCGTCGCAGCATATCGCCAACTGGCTGCTGCACGGCATTGCGACCGAGGCACAGGTGGACGCCGCGCTCACCAAGATGGCGGCGAAGGTCGATGCGCAAAATGCCAGCGATCCACTTTACGAAAAGCTCACACCCGGCAGCATCGCATTGAAGGCCGCCCGTGCGCTCATCTTCGAAGGCGTGGCGCAGCCTAATGGCTATACCGAACCATTGCTGCACAAATTCCGGCAGGAGAAGAAAGCAGGGGCTTAACGTGCCTCGGCTTTTTTAAGCTGCTCCGCTTTCCATTCCATCGCCCGGCGCACGCGGTTTTCGACTGACGGGTGCGAGTAGAATATCAATTCTTGCAACGCCGATGGCCGCGGGTAGCGATATTCGGCGGTCTTCACCAACGCGCCTGCAAGCGCGTCGGGCAAATTCGCCGTCCGAAGCGAATAAGCGTCAGCCTCGCTCTCACCGACACGCGTCACGCTGTTGACCACCGGCTGCGCAAACAGGCCCAGAACCGAGACGATCAGCAACAATAACGGCAATCCTTCGGGGTCGCCGATGGTGGCTTTGCTGCCAAATAAGGCCGCGACCCGATGGAACAATCGGTCGGCCAAAAAGAAGCCAAGCATCGCAATGAACACAATGGCAAAAACCATCCGCCAGACATGGCCAAGAACATAATGCCCAATCTCATGCCCTGTTACGGCTTTCACCTCGTCCAATGACGCCTGCTTGAGCGCAACGTCGGAAATCGCAATCCGCGCCGAACCAAAAACGCCAGAGACATTGGCGGTGAAGTTGTTCGATTGGCGTGAGCCATCAAACATCAACACACGGTCATGCGGAATATTGGCTTCGTCCGCCATTTCAAGCAACGCCGTCCGCACTGGCCCCTCTGGAACTGGCTTATATTCGTTGAACATCGGTTCAATCACCACAGGCGCGAGCAATATCGTCGCCGCCGCTGCAAAAGCTGCAAGGCCACCGGACCATATCCACCATGTTTTGCCTGCACGGCGGATAAGCGCATAGACGCCGAGGAAGAACAGCCCGCCCAATATGCTCGACAGCGCGATGCCAATGGCATTTTGCGCGAGGAAGTCAGACAATGGCTGATCCGTCCGGCCATAGGATCGTTCAAAACCCCATTGCTCATAAATGCCCCATGGCAGGCTGATGACGGCCGAGATGAAGAAAAACGCGACGCAGATTGTCCATGTTCGCAATGCCCAGCCGCGATTTTGCAATTTCGCTGACAGACGGTCGAGCAGGCCCGAGCGTACAATAATCCACGTTACAATGGCGGTGACAACCAATCCCGCCAACAACATCCAATGCGTGGCGATGGTATAGCTTTCGGCCTTTTGCAGCGCCTCTGGCCCCAGACTGTCAATATAACGCGCGGTCTCTGTCGCTGGATCAAATGCCATAGATCTTCCCTCCGATATGCTGTGTTAGCTATCTCACACAGCATGGACATGCAACCGCATCTTGCGGACGGGCGGCATATGGGGGTTTATGGCGTGGAGGCCACCGTGGCTTATGCGCCTGCTGATTTACGCAACAGCGTCGATAAACCGCTCCGCATCCAATGCAGCCATACAGCCTGTGCCCGCGCTGGTGCATGCTTGGCGATAGATGTGATCCATCACATCGCCGCAGGCAAATACGCCGGGGATGCTGGTTTCCGTTGCCTGACCTTCTGAACCGCCACGCACCTTGATATAGCCGCCGGCCATATCCAGATGCCCTTCGAAAATGCCGGTATTTGGCTTGTGCCCGATGGCGATGAACACGCCGTGCAAGGTCACATCTTCGGTCCCGCTGCCGTCGGTTGCCGCAATGCGCATGCCCGTCACACCCATCGCGTCGCCCAGAACCTCATCCAATGTGTGGTTCCATTTGATGGTGATTTTGCCTTCGGCTTCGCGTGCGAACAGGCGGTCTTGCAATATCTTCTCCGCCTTCAACTTGTCGCGGCGGTGGATCAAGGTCACATGGCTTGCGATATTGGCGAGGTATAAAGCTTCTTCGACCGCGGTATTGCCGCCGCCGATGACGGCCACTGGCTTGTTGCGATAGAAAAAGCCGTCGCAGGTTGCGCAGGCCGATACGCCCTTGCCCATGAACGCGGTTTCGCTGGGCAGGCCAAGATATTGCGCGCTTGCGCCCGTTGCGATGATGACCGCGTCGGCAGTGTAATCACCCGCGCCGCCCGTTAGGACAAAGGGCCGCTTCGAAAAATCGACCTTTTCAATATAGTCATTTTCAATCCGCGTGCCGAAACGTTCGGCGTGCTTGCGCATCCGTTCCATCAATTCAGGACCCATGACACCCGCATCATCACCTGGCCAGTTGTCGACTTCGGTCGTGGTCATCAACTGTCCGCCGATTTCAACACCGGTAATCATCATGGGCGTCAGGTTGGCGCGCGCGGCATAGACCGCCGCGGTGTATCCGGCCGGACCGGAACCGATAATGATAACAGGGGCGTGGCGATTTTCGGTCATGGACGGTCTTTCTGATTCTGTTCGGTCCGGACATAAGCGTCGCCACCGCTTTGGCCAAGTGCGCCGCCCGACTTATCCCCATTAAATTAGCGCTTCACATTATGACGTCGGCAACTTATCAGGCGGGCCGAAACACGGGTTTAGGGAGCATTTTCATGGCTAAAATCACAGTAATTTCACGCGATGGCCAAGGCCGCGAAGTTGAGGCTGAAAATGGCCTGAGCCTGATGGAAGTTATCCGCGACAACGGCTTTGACGAATTGTTGGCATTGTGCGGCGGTTGCTGCTCGTGCGCGACCTGCCACATCCATGTCGATCCCGCCTTTACCGATCGCCTGCCGAAGATGAGCGAAGACGAGAACGACTTGCTCGACAGCACCGACCACCGCAACGAAACCTCACGCCTGTCGTGTCAGGTTCCTGTAACCGATGCGCTTGACGGCCTAATCGTCACCATCGCGCCTGAAGATTGATCTTTCGCGTTCGTCATCCTGAACGTGTTTCAGGATGATACGCGACGGTGATTTGTTATCCCGAAACGCGTTCGGGATGACGACGATTTTGCTAAATTCAAACCGCCGTAACAAGGCCAATCATCGCCCCTGTCATCGCAGAGGCGAGATTGCCTGCGACCCAGCTTTTCATACCCAATGACGCCGCTTCGGTGCGGCGTGCAGGGCATAAGGTGCCGATCGTCGACACGAGCAGTCCGATGCTGGCCAAGTTGGCAAATCCGCACAAGGCATAAGTGACAATCAGCTTGCTGCGCGGGCCCAAGGTGCCATCGGCCAATGCCGCCAAGTCGAGATAGGCGACATATTCGTTCAATATCGCCTTGGTTCCCATCAACCCGCCTGCAGTTCCTGCCTCTTCCCATGGCACGCCGATTGCCCACATCAATGGCGCAAACAGCCAGCCGAACATCCGGCGCAGCGTCAACGCGGTCCCATCGACCAAGGGCAACACGGTCAGCATCTGGTCAACCAAAGCAACCAGCGCAAACACCACGATGATGATGCCAATCACCGCAACGAACAGCTGAACCCCGTCCATCGTCCCGGTGATGACCGCGTCGATGCTGCTTTCATATTTCAAGCTGGTGTCATCATGATCCATCTGGGTATCCCCCTCGCCCGGCACCATCAGCCGGGCGATCAGGATCGACGCGGGCAGCACAATCAAAGATGCCGAAATCATATGGCCAACAGCGTCAGGAACCGTTTTGGACAGTGTCTGTGCATAAAGGATCAGGATCGCGCCGGAAATTGTCGACATCGCCAGCACCATGATCATGAACAATTCGCTGCGGCTCATTTTCTCAAAATAGGCGCGGACGACCAGAGGCGCCTCAACGACGCCCAAGAAGATATTTGCCCCAGCGCTCAAGCCTACGACGCCGCTGACCCCCATCGTCTTTTGCATCGCCCAGCTTAACCCGCGCACGATGATCGACAGGATTTTCCAGTGCCACAATAATGCGGATAGCGCAGAAAAAACGATGACCAGCGGCAATATCTGGAAGGCAATAATCAGCGGAGGGCTTGCGCCTTCCTTCAGCACGAACGGCAAATCCCCGCCGCCGGTATAGCCGAACATATAGCTTGAACCGACCAAGGTCGCCTTTTCGATCGCCATGACCGCATAATTGGCGAGCATGATAACGTCCCACACAAAGGGCACCCGCACGATCACCAAAGCGATCAATATTTGCAGCAGTAACGCGCCACCGACCCAGCGCCAGCCCGGAAATGCCTTGCGCTGTTCGGAAAATCCCCACGCGATTAACAATATAACCGCGATCCCGATCAACCCCTGCAGTTGCGCGAGCATCGCCATTAGCCGCGCATTGCCTGATCAAGTGACTCCTGCAGCACGGGATAGCCATGGCCGTCGGGGATGCAGAGCCAGTTTCCGTCTTCGCGCTTGTCGATATAGGTCAGGACGGTGGAAACCGGATGCGCCGCCGCGTGCGCGGCAGCAGCGTCAAAGTCACCGAACATCGCCAGCCGTTCCAGATTGCGGCGGGTCGGGAAGATAATCTTCACCTCGCCCTTGTCGGCTTTTTCCAAAACCTCTGCCGCGCTGGCCCAAAACAGCGCACGGTTTTCCGTATGGTCGACTGTCGCCAGCGGCGTGGTGTTGCCTGCATCCACCAGATAGAAGCGCGTATCGAAAACCCGCGATGCCCGCTCAAACGCTGGCGGCCGCCAGCGTGACCATGGCACAAGCTGGTCAAAATCGGGTTCCCAGCCAAAGCGGTTGCATATGGCTTGCAGGCTTTCCCCATTATGCAAAGCCGCGCGCGGGGCATCGCAATCAGCGGGATCATCAACACCCTTTAACCCAAGCGCAAGCCCAGCCTCCTCAATCGTCTCGCGAATGGCCGCCAGCCGCGCCGCGGCCTCATCCAATGGCAGAGGCCCGCCCAGCATTTCGGCATAATCGAAATCCGCCGGATCAACCTTCCCACCCGGGAAAACCGCCGCACCGCCGGCAAAAGCCATGGCCTTGATACGTTCGACCATCAGCAACAATGGCGCACCGCCATCGGGGTTTTGGCGAAAAATCACCATCGTGGCGGCGGGGGTGGCGATGGGTTCGGGTGCTGTTTCTAAAGTCATGCCCCACATGAGCATGGAATGCCCGGCGTTAGAAGTGGAAAGTTAATCCAGCGGTTAAACTGTATCAAAACATTGCGGGGCCCCTTTCACCCGCGCGTGATATGCTCCTGCAAGATGAGGTAAAAACCTGCCTTGAATTTGCTTAATCTTCGGCCCATTCCGGAATGAGACTCGCGCACTTGCGCTTTTAGAACAAATCTGGAACAAGCTAATTCATGTCACTCACCCATATTAAGGTGCGCGGTGCGCGCGAGCATAATCTCAAGGGCGTCGATATCGACCTTCCACGCGACAAGCTGATCGTCATCACCGGGCTTTCCGGATCGGGCAAATCCAGCCTAGCGTTCGATACCATATATGCCGAGGGGCAGCGGCGTTATGTCGAATCGCTGTCGGCTTATGCGCGCCAGTTTCTGGAAATGATGCAAAAGCCCGATGTCGAGCATATTGAGGGCCTGTCGCCCGCGATCTCCATCGAGCAGAAGACAACATCGCGCAACCCGCGCTCGACCGTAGCGACGGTGACCGAGATTTACGATTATATGCGGCTGTTGTGGGCGCGTGTTGGCGTGCCGTATTCGCCCGCGACGGGCCTGCCGATTACGGCGCAGACCGTCAGCCAGATGGTCGACCGCGTCATGGCCTTGCCAGAAAGCACGCGCGCCTTCCTGCTCGCCCCTGTGGTGCAGGGCCGCAAGGGCGAATATCGCAAGGAACTCGCCGAGTGGCAGCGTTCGGGCTACACCCGCGTGCGTATCGACGGCGAAATGTACGCCATCGAAGACGCGCCCGCGCTCGACAAGAAATATAAGCATGACATTGAGGTCGTGGTGGACCGTATCGTCGTGAAGGACGGTATCCAGCAGCGGTTGGCCGAAAGCTTTGAAGCCGCGTTGAAGCTTGCGGATGGCTTGGCCTTTGTGGATTTGGCCGACACCACGGTGGCGGAATTGCAGACCGGCAATGCCGAGAGCCGCCCTTCGACAGGCTCAGGGCTTACGGTTGAAGGCGATGGCGGTTCGGCCAAAGCCAAGATGAAAGGCACGGGCCTGCCCGCCAACCGCATCGTGTTTTCCGAGAAATTCGCCTGCCCCGTCAGCGGCTTCACTATCGCCGAAATCGCGCCGCGTCTGTTCTCGTTCAACGCCCCGCAAGGCGCGTGCCCGGATTGCGATGGCCTTGGCGAGCGGCAGGAGTTTGACCCGCAACTGGTGGTGCCGAACGAACATCTGTCGTTGAAGAAAGGCGCGATTGTGCCTTGGGCGAAATCCAACCCGCCCAGCCCATATTATATGCAAGTGCTGTCCAGCCTGGCAAAGGCGTATGGCTTCAACTTGGATACCGCGTGGGAGGATCTGCTCCCCGAACAGAAGCTGATCATCCTGCACGGCACCGGCGGCATGGCGGTGGAGCTGACGTTTAAGGACGGCCGCAAGGAATATACGGTGCGCAAGGCGTTTGAGGGCGTCATCGGCAACCTCAACCGCCGCTTGTTGCAAACCGACAGCGCGTGGATGCGCGAGGAGCTGTCGAAATATCAGACGTCGCAACCGTGCGAAACCTGCCACGGCGCGCGCCTCAAGCCCGAGGCGCTTTCGGTCAAGATCGCAGGCGTCGACATCGCCACCCCGACGAAGATGAGCGTGGGCGACGCGCTCGAGTGGTTCGGCAGCGTCGACCAAACGCTGACCAACCAGCAGCAGCAAATTGCCAAGGCGATCCTCAAGGAAATCAACGAACGGTTGGGCTTCCTCAACAATGTCGGGCTTGATTATCTCAACCTTGACCGGACCAGCGGAACCTTGTCCGGCGGGGAGAGCCAGCGCATCCGCCTCGCCAGCCAAATCGGCTCCGGCCTGTCGGGCGTGCTTTATGTGCTGGATGAGCCCAGCATCGGCTTGCACCAAAAAGACAATGACCGCCTGCTCGCCACGCTGCGCCGCCTGCGCGATTTGGGCAACACCGTGATCGTGGTTGAGCATGACGAAGACGCCATCCGCACCGCCGACTGGGTGGTTGATCTTGGCCCCGGCGCGGGCGTCCATGGCGGCACCGTCATGGCCGAAGGCACGTTGAAACAAATCCTGAAGTCGAAAGACAGCCTGACCGCTGCGTATCTGAATGGCACGCGCGAGATTGCGGTGCCCAAGACCCGGCGCAAGGGCAATAAGAAGAAGCTGACTGTCCACAATGCCCGCGCCAACAACCTAAAGAATGTCACCGCCAGCATCCCGCTGGGCACATTCACCTGCATCACCGGCGTATCGGGCTCCGGCAAGTCAAGCTTCACCATCGACACGCTTTATGCCTCTGCGGCCCGCAGCCTCAATGGCGCGCGCGTCATCGCGGGCGCGCATGACAAGGTCACGGGCCTTGAACATTGCGACAAGGTGATCGACATCGACCAATCCCCCATTGGCCGCACCCCGCGTTCGAACCCCGCGACCTATACCGGCGCGTTCACCAACATCCGTGACTGGTTCGCCCAATTGCCCGAAAGCGCCGCGCGCGGGTACAAGCCGGGGCGTTTCAGCTTCAACGTCAAGGGCGGCCGCTGCGAAACATGCAGCGGCGATGGCCTGATCAAGATCGAAATGCACTTCCTGCCCGACGTCTATGTGACGTGCGAGGAATGCAACGGCAAACGCTACAACCGCGAAACGTTGGAGGTCAAATGGAAGGGCCTGTCCATCGCCGACGTGCTCGACATGACGGTGGAGGACGCGGTGGAGGTGTTCAAGGCCGTCCCCCCGATCCGCGACAAAATGGCGATGCTGGCGGAGGTTGGGCTTGGCTATGTCAAGGTCGGGCAACAGGCAACGACATTATCCGGCGGCGAAGCGCAACGCGTCAAACTCGCCAAGGAACTCAGCCGCCGGTCCACCGGCCAGACGCTGTATATTCTGGACGAGCCCACCACCGGCCTACATTTTGAGGATGTCCGCAAACTCCTCGAAGTGCTCCACCGTTTGGTGGAACAGGGCAACAGCGTGGTGGTCATCGAACATAATCTCGACGTCATTAAGACCGCAGACTGGATCATCGACCTCGGCCCCGAAGGCGGCGTGAAAGGCGGCGAGATCGTCGCCGAAGGCACGCCCGAAGATGTGGTAAAGGTCGCCGCGAGCTACACGGGGCATTATCTGAAACCGATGCTTGCCAAAGCAAGCTAGAAGGCCAGCTAAGTTCCCCTCCCGCAGGCGGGAGGGGCTAGGGGTGGGCCCCCACACAGGGCAAAAGGGCGAACCGGATGGCCCCCCGCCCATAGCGCACGACCACGCCGCCCCGCAAAAGCCAGAAGCTGCGCCAATGTATCTCGCACAAAGCCACAAAGGCGCGAAGAAGATACTTGGGGTCCGCCCTCCTCCCGACCCCAAACCGTCATCCTGAACTGGTTTCAGTATAGTGTCGATGGTTTCGAGCAATATGAATTGGCAAGTT
>JAJTEF010000017.1 GCA_021300355.1 Sphingomonadaceae bacterium
GGTGCATCAGGTAGGACAGCAGTTTATATTCCTGCGCGGTCAGCTTCACGGGTTGCCCAGCCAGCGTGACGCGGCCAGAGCGTGTATCAAGGCGAACCTCGCCAACGGTCAGCTCGGACGAAGCATTGCCCGATGCGCGGCGGATGAGCGCACGAAGACGCGCAATCAGCTCTTCGGTCTGGAATGGCTTGGCCAGATAATCATCGGCACCCGCGTCAAGGCCAGCCACTTTGTCGGACCAGCTATCACGCGCCGTCAGAACCAGAACGGGGAATTTACGGCCTTCCTTGCGCCAGCGATCGAGAACGGTGAGGCCGTCAATTTCAGGCAGGCCAAGGTCAAGAATGACCGCATCGTAATTTTCGGTCGAGCCCATATAATGGCCGTCTTCGCCGTCGGTGGACAAATCAACCGCATATCCAGCCCCTTCAAGGGTGGACTTTAATTGCTTGCCCAATGTGGGTTCGTCTTCGACGATCAAGATGCGCATGCTGTCCCCTTTTATTGTCAATATTTGTATCGGAACATGGCTAGCAGATTCACGTGTAGCCACAAAATCCATTCAGCGTTGCCGCAGAACGTTGCCGGTCTTTCCATCGACATCGACGAAGATCACGCGGTCCTTGTTGATGAACTTCAACCGGTACACCTGCGCGCTTGGATCATATTCAGGACCCAGATACTGCATCCCGCGCATACGCGGCACGACGCTTGCCTCGATCTCGCGCAGCGATTTTACTTTTCCGGCCGCCATATCCTGACGCGCATCATCCTGCTCACCGCGACGCGCATCGGCGGGAAAGGCCGTCAGCAACGCAATTGCGGACAGCCCTGCAAAAATTGAAGTTCGGTTCAACATTCGTGCGCACTACCCCCATGGCATTGAACGTAAAATGAATGGGCCGATCATCACAACCGGCCCGATAAGATTATTTCACCATTTCAAAGGTGAATGAAAGCGTTGCCCCTACACTTAGCTCTCCCGGCGCAATGGGTGTCGACTTTTCAGACGCATCCATCGCGCGCATGACCATGGGCCGTGGATAGCCACCGCCTTGGCTGTCGGTTTCTTCAACGCGCAATACGCGGACATCATTGTAGCCGGCCTTTCGTGCAAGGTTTGGTGCGCGGTTCATTGCCGTTGCCCAAACCTTGTCACGGGCAGCTGCGCGAAACGCACTGTCATCATCAATGCTGAATGTCGGACCATTGAAGCTTGTCGCCCCATCGACTGCGAGCGCATCCAGAAACGCGCCCAGTTTCTTCAAGTCGCGCAGTTTCGACGTCACCATGTTCGATGCCTGATAGCCTTTGAAAATTTGCTGCCCATCGCGATAGTCAAATTGCTGGTTGAGGCTGATCTGCGTGGTTTGGATATCGCGTTCGGCAATGCCCAATTTCTTCAGCCGCGCAAAGACCGACGCCATTTGCACATTATTCGCCCGAACCGCCTCGGTCGCCGTTGGCGCCATATTTTGGACACCCGTTGAGAAGGTCGCGACATCTGGCTTGGCGTCTACAGATTCGGTGATCGTCAGGTCAATGACGGGGTTTGCGGCGGTTATATTGACCTGCGTCGCCATCGCTTCGCCCGACGCCAACCCTGTGGTTGCCAGCAATGCGGCAAAAATAATTTTACGCATAAGATGCTCCTGTGTGTTGCCACCCACTTATATCGCGGTTTGGCGTGCCCAATCGATATAGGCTTGGCGAAGCTGAACGGTTGCCGAACCGGGCGTTCCATCGCCGATGGTTTTCCCGTTTATTTCAACCACGGGCATCACAAAGCCTGATGCCGACGAAACAAATGCTTCCGCCGCTTGTTCCGCCTCGGCGACCGAAAACGCCCGCTCTTCGATCCTATGCGCGACCAATGGCAAAACAGCGGCACGGGTAATGCCGTGCAGTATTTCGCGGTTCAGCGGGTGCGTCACCAGCACGCCATCATGCGTAATGATATGCGCGTTTTGCGCGGTCCCCTCTGTCACGACGCCGCCACGTTCCATCCACGCGTCGTCGACCCCACGGGCAATAGCTTCGTTTTTCATCAGCGACGCATATAGCAATTGCGTGGTTTTGATATCGGCCCTGCCCCAGCGCAGATCGGGCAAGGTCACCACACGAATCCCGCACTTTGCCAATGGCGTGTCTGCCAATGCACGGCTTTGGCTAAAGGCCAGAACGGTCGGGGTTGTGCCTTCGGGTGGGAAGACAAAATCGCGGTCAGTCGGCGCACCGCGCGTGACTTGCCAATAGATCATGCCTTCCTCGACAGCATTGCGCGCGACAAGTTCGCGGCAAATTGTGAGCCATGACGCCGCATCAGGCGCGCCTTTAATGCGCAGTTCGCCAAGCGATCGGGCCAGCCGCTGCGCATGGCCGTCAAAATCCACAAGCTTGCCGCCCAGCACCGAGACGACTTCATAGACCGAGTCAGAAAACAAAAAGCCCCGGTCAAATACCGATACTTTGCCGTCGATTTCGGGAACATATTCCCCGTTGAGATAAATAGTGCGCATATGACGTCTGTGCTGGATGCGCCGCTAATCGTCAACATCGACATTGTCATTCCCGTTGCGACCCCCTATCCGCCAGCGCATATGTCCCAACCCCCAATCTTCGCATTCGAAAATCTCGCGCTACAGCAAGGTGGCGGCTGGCTGTTTCAGGATATTGACCTGTTTATTGGCGCACGTGATCGCCTTGCGCTGATTGGTCGCAATGGCGCGGGCAAAACAACGTTGATGAAATTGGTCGCTGGCTCGGTCGAGGCGGACAAAGGCACGCGCGTTGTCGTTCCCGGCACAAATATCGTCATGCTGGAACAAGACCCCGACGTGACATCGTTCGAACGGCTCGTCGACTTTGCCATTCATGGCGAAAAAGGCCCGCCTGAATATGCGGTGCGCGCCATTGCGGACCAGTTGGGCATCAATCTGGACCGCGAAGCCAAAACCGCAAGTGGCGGTGAGAAACGGCGTGCTGCGATTTGCCGCGCGCTTGCAAGCGAACCCGATTTGCTGTTGCTGGACGAGCCGACCAACCATTTGGACCTCGCCGCGATTGAATGGCTGGAGGATTGGTTGACGCGGTATCGCGGCGCATTCATGGTCATCAGCCATGACCGGACGTTTTTAACGCGTCTGACGCGGCAGACATTCTGGCTGGACCGTGGCCTGTTGCGCCGCAATGAGATTGGCTTTGGCGGCTATGATGCGTGGACCGAGCGGGTCTATGCCGAAGATGCGCGCAATGCGGACCGGCTGGATGCCAAGCTGAAGATCGAGGCGCATTGGCTTGAGCGCGGCGTCACTGCGCGGCGTAAGCGCAATCAGGGGCGGCTCGCAAAGCTTTGGGAAATGCGCGCCGCACGCGCCGCAATGATCGGTCCACAAGGCACGGCCAAACTTGCCGCCGCAAGCGACGATAGCAAAACCAAAACCGTCATCAGCGCAGAAGGCATCGGCAAGAGCTTTGGCGACCGGACGATCATCAAAGATTTCACGCTGCGTATCCAGCGCGGCGACCGCATCGGCATCGTCGGCGCAAACGGCACCGGCAAAACGACCTTAATCCGTATCCTGACCGGTGAAACACAACCCGACAGCGGCAGCATCACGCTATCGCCAACGCTGACCGGCATCGTCATCGACCAGCAGCGCAAATTGCTGACCCCTGAAAAGCGCGTGCGCGATGTGCTCGCCGATGGCAGCGACTGGATTGATGTGCGCGGTGTGCGCAAACATGTTCAGGGATATCTGAAAGAGTTTCTGTTCGACCCGGCATTGATTGAGGCGCGGATCGGCTCATTATCGGGTGGCGAACAATCGCGCATTTTGTTGGCGCGCGAATTCGCGCGTGAGGCCAATTTGCTGGTGCTGGACGAACCCACAAACGACCTCGATCTTGAAACGCTGGATCTGCTGCAGGAAGTCATTGCGGATTATGATGGCACCGTGCTGATCGTCAGCCACGACCGTGATTTCCTTGACCGAACGGTGACGCTCACTCTGGGCCTCGATGGATCAGGGCATGTCGATATCATAGCGGGCGGTTATGCCGATTGGGAAGCCAAGCGGGACAAGCGCGACAAACCCGCAGCGAAAAAGGCGGAGAAAGCCCCCCCGCGACCAGAGGTAAGCAGCGACACCGCGCCCGCCAAGCGGGTTAAGCTGACCTACAAAGACCAGCGCGACTATGATCTGCTGCCCAGCCGCATTGCCGAGATCGATGCCGAGGTTGCGGCCGCAGAAAAGGAAATGGGTGAACCGACGCTCTACACAAAAAACCCGACGCGATTTGCCGAACTGACGGCCAAGACCGAAAAACTGCGCACCGAAAAGGACGCGGCGGAGGAGCGTTGGTTAGAGTTGGCCATGATGGTTGAGGAAGCGGCGACCTAACCCGCTATGCGGTAGAAGGTCACAAGCCGGTCGAGCGCAATTTTAAACACGAGCTTTCCAGACCGCACTGGCCATGACATTTCGCGTTCTGCCGCAGGCATGCTCTCGCCCACGCAGATAACCCGCCACGCAATGTCCGACAGGTCAGGGCCAAGCGCGAACAAGGCGTCGTCGAAACGCGCCTTTGCGCTCATCATCCGCTCGGTCCGGTTTAAGCCAGACGGTGCCGCGCGTTTTTGGCGGCTGATCGGAATATTTTCCCACGACATGGTGACATGCGGGCCAAGCGCCGCCGATTCATAATCGCGGCGCAAGGTTTCCCCCGCCAACATCTGACGGTCCGACAAGTGGCCACGCGCATGCAACCATGAAAGCGGCGATTCCGCGAGATTCACGGTCACCGTGCGGCGGACTTTCGCATTTCGCGGCACTGGCCCGCTTTCGCGCAACCCGCGCTCGGCCAATAGCCGTGGATCGGGTAGGTTACGATTTGCATGGGACTTTGAGGGCATATTTATTCTCCGCTTAATCAGCGAATCACCCTTGCCATGTGGTAAATATTGTAGGAAAGAAAAAACCTATTTGGTGATGGAGTATTTTATGCAAAGCCGAATTCGCGATGTGCGCAGGGCCAAGGGGATGACGCTTGCCGATGTGGCGGAACGGTGCAAACCCGCAACGACGGCGCAGACCATTGGACGGTTGGAGACCGGTACGCGGGTGCTGTCACTGATTTGGATTAACCGCATTGCAGACGCCTTGGGCGTCGAATCGAGCGATTTGGTGGCCCTGCCCGATCAGCAATATTTGCCTGTGGCCGCCATCTTAAGCGAGGACGGCACACATGCGCCGACCAAGGAAGAGCGCATCATGGTACCTAACGTGGGCGGAACGATGGTCGGCCTGCGTATTGCCGCGGCAACGGGCGAATATCGCCGCGGTGACGAATTATGGCTTGAGCAGATTCAGCCTGACGCTTTTGGATCGGCGCTCAATCTCGACGTTTTAGTTCCGCGCCCCGGTGGCCGTTTCCTCTTTGGCCGATTGTTGGGCCGCGAGGCGGGCAAGCTGCATTTGCTGCCGCTGGAAGCAGGAGCGAGGCAACAAGTCGTGACAGACCCGGCGTGGATTGCGAAAGCCGTACGGCTCATACGCAAGCTGTAGCGTGCTTGGTGCGGATATCACGTCGAACGTGCAGGCATTCTCCTGGAAAGAGAATGCCCGCCAGTTAGCCGACTTTTTCCGGACGGTGTCCGGACGTCAGGATTAAGATTCAAAACCTTCGATGATGCGCTCGGCCTTTGAACCGGCTTCATCGGTTGGCACAAAGCTGTGCGAGCCGACCTTTAGCCAGATGAGGATTGGCGCAGCCTGGTAAATCGACGAATATGTGCCGACGACAATACCGAACGCCATCGCAGCGCTGAACCCGAAAATAACGTCTGGCCCGAACAGCACCAGAATGATCAACGGCAGCGAGATCGACACGCTGGTCATAACGGTGCGCGACAATGTCTCGTTCACCGAAAGGTTCAAGAGCGATGCCATTTCCATCTTGCGGAATTTCATCAGGTTTTCGCGAATACGGTCATAGACAACCACGGTATCGTTCAACGAATAACCGATGATCGTCAGCAGAGCCGCGATGATGTTCAGGTCAAACTCCCAACCCGTCAGCGCGAACAGGCCGAAGGTAAGCGTCACGTCGTGAACAAGCGACCAGATGGCGCCCACGCCGAACTGCCATTCAAACCGGAACCAGATGTAAATCGATACGCCAGCCATCGCCGCGAGCAGCGCGAGGATACCCTTGCTGAACAATTCCTCTGACACCTTACCAGATACCGAATCCACGCCGTCAATGCGGACGTCGGGATGGCCCGCTTTCAAGGTTTCGGTAATCTTTGTCGCCATGGCGTTGGCAAGCTCAGGATTCTTGTCTGCGCCTTCCGGCAATTTCATGCGGATCGAGACCTGATTTTCTGCGCCAAAACGCTGAATGGTCGGATCGCCATAGCCGAGCTTAGCAACGGTCTCACGCAATTCAGTAACGGGTGCGGCCGCGCTTTGCGTGAATGTCGCGCGGATCATTTGGCCGCCGATAAAATCGACACCAAAGTTCAGGCCCTTTGCGGCCACCAAGCCAACCGACGCAACCATGAGCAACAGGCTGATGCCAAAGGCCCAGCTGCGCCATTTCAGAAAATCGATATTTGTATCGTCAGGAACGAGTTTGAGCAGTTTCATGTCTATATCCTCAAATCGTCAGGTCATGGGGACGCGTGCGCTTCACCCAGCGTGAAACCCACATGCGCGTGATGGTAACTGCGGTGAAAACCGATGTGACGATCCCGATCATCAATACCACGGCGAAACCACGAATGGGTCCGGAGCCAAAGATGAACAGCAATACCGCCGCAATCACGTTGGTGCTGTTCGCGTCAAAAATGGCGCGACTGGCTTCTTTATAGCCAAATTCAATCGCCTGCACGACACGGCGGCCACGTTTCAATTCTTCGCGGATACGTTCGTTGATCAGCACGTTTGCGTCAACCGCGGCACCAATGGTCAGGACGAAGCCGGCAATGCCCGGCAGGGTCAGCGTTGCGTTGGCAAATGCCATAACGCCAAGGATCATGGCGACGTTGATGACCAACGCGAAGTTGGCATACATGCCGAAGCGGCCATAAACGAGGAACATCAGCACCAGAATTGCAGTGGTCCCGATGACCGCAGCCAAAATACCGCGGCGAATGGAGTCGGCGCCCAAATCCGGGCCAACCGAGCGTTCCTCAACAATCTTCAGATCAACCGGCAATGCACCCGACCGAAGCGAGATGGACAGCGCGTTCGCACTTTCGGTCGTGAAGCTTCCGGAAATCTGCGAGACACCTCCGAAAATGGGTTCGCGAATTTGTGGTGCCGAAATCACCTGTCCGTCCAACACGATGGCGAACAGCTTGTTGACATTCTGCTGCGTCATACGGGCAAATTTCTGCCCACCTTCGCTATCGAACTGAATGGTGACCGCAGGCTCATTTGTTTGCGAGTCGAATGTCGGGTCTGCCTTCACCAGCTTGTCGCCGGAAATGCCGCCCAACCGGCGCACGGCAATGTACGGCAGACCGGAGGGGTTATCGGGATAGGGCAGAACTTGGCTGCCAACGCGGGCCTTGCCCTGCGCGGTTTGATCTGGATCGGCTTGTTCGTCGACAAGTTTGAATTCAAGCTTGGCCGTCTTACCAATCAATGCCTTCAGCGCCTCTGGATCATCCAGTCCGGGGACCTGAACGACGATGCGGTTTTCACCCTGACGGATAATCGTAGGCTCAAGCGTGCCTAAGGCGTTAATGCGGCGATCGATAACATCCTTGGCGGTGTCCATCGCTTGGTCGAGCGCTGTTTCATCGCCTGTGCCCGCTGGCGTCAGGATCATGCGGTTGCCGTCGTTCACGCCGATATTCCAGTCGCGGCTGCCGGTCGCATTGCTGGTCAGCGGCAACAACGCCTCGCGGGCTGCGTCGACTTGAGCGGGACTATCGACCGTAAAGCTCAATTGCCCGTTGGTACGCGACACATCCGAAATCGCAATCCGCGGATCGGCGCGGCGCATTGCCGTTCTGACGCTATCTTCCAACGCTTCCAAGCGCGTTTCGGCAAGCTGCGAGGTGTCCGCCTCAAGCAGAATGTGGCTACCACCGGCAAGGTCGAGACCAAGGTTGATGGTCGGCGTCGGCACAAATTGCGCGATCTGCGCCCTGATGTGGGTGGGCAACACGCTTGGTATGGCAAAAAGCACACCCAGAATAATCAGGGTGTTGAGCATCCATACGCGCCAACGGGGAAAATCAAGCATAGGCTGGGTCCGAACGAACTGGGAAAACGGAATTTGGGGTCGACAGAACGTCTGTTCAACCCCAGCGATTAATCGTTAGCGGCTTTGGCGCCGCGCGGCTGCACATTGGCGATGGTGGATTTAACCGCCTTCACCCGTACATTTGGCGCGATTTCGACTTCGACATAGTCATCGGCAACTTTCGTTACCTTACCCATCAGGCCGCCTGCAGTGACGACTTCGTCATTTTTCTGCACCGCGTTGATTTTCGCCTCATGCTCCTTGGCGCGCTTTTGCTGCGGGCGAATGAGAAACATGTAGAAAACGACGAAGATCAAAAGCAGTGGGAACAGCTGCACAAAAAATGCCGAACCGCCCGCGCCACCAGCTGCAGCGCTCAAGATAACAAACTCCATCGGAAACCTCACATTTTAAAAAAAGCGCCCAATGCAGGCGCGGTCCTGAACAATCGGGCGCGATTATCACCTGCACCCAGCTGACGCAACGTCAAAGCGTCCAAACCGCGCTTGCTTTTAGGAAACCAGCGCCATATAGGCGCGCTTCCACTGGCCTCAGCGAGGTCTTTGGCGGTCGGGACGTAGCGCAGCCTGGTAGCGCATCACACTGGGGGTGTGGGGGTCGCAGGTTCGAATCCTGTCGTCCCGACCAATTATTCCAAAAATTTTCTTCAAATATGCCCGCAACGCGCCAGCGCTGCGGCTTTGCGTTTTTCACTTTCCTGCAAATAACCATATTGGTTATTATTGTTGCGAAAGTGAGGACTCGATGACAATGGAACATATTGACGAGTTGATTGATGATTTGATTGCCCGTGAAGGCGATTATGTACATCATCCGGCGGACAGAGGCGGCCCGACCCGTTGGGGCATTACCGAGGCGGTGGCGCGTCGGCACGGCTATCATGAAAAGATGACCCAGCTGCCCCGGACCGAAGCCGCAGCCATTTACAAACGCATATATTGGCATGCCCCCGGCTTTGCCGATGTCGCCGCAATTGCGCCAATTTGGCGGCGGAATTGTTCGATACCGGCGTCAATATGGGCACCGGAACGGCAACGGGCTTTCTGCAACGCGCGTTGAACGCATTGAACCGGAATGGGCGCGACTATGCGGATATTGCGGTGGATCGCAAAATGGGTGCGGCAACTTTGTCGGCGCTGTCTGCCTTTTTCGACACACGTGGACGCTCTGCAGAAAATGTTCTGCTGAAGGCAATGGATGCGCTGCAGGGTGCCCATTATGTCCGGTTGGCCGAGGCGAGACCATCACAGGAAGCCTTTCTGTGTGGCTGGCTATCGAACCGTATTGGATAAATCAAAAAGTATTTCATTATGGCATTTGTTGACGGATTAATTGGGCCCATTGCCAGCATCATCGACAAAATCATTCCCGATCCGAAGGCGCGCGATACCGCCAAGCTTGAACTGCTTAAATTACAGGGCAGTCAGGAGCTCGAGAATATAAGGACACAGCTGTCGGGTATCTTGGCCGAAGCGCAATCGGCGGCCCCATGGACAAGCAGAGCGCGGCCAAGCTTTTTATACGTCATGTATGCCATGCTGCTGTGGGCTATTCCGATGGGGGTGATTTCCGCCATCCAGCCCGAAACCGCGGCGAACATTGCGGCGGGCATGAATGCCTATCTCAACGGCCTGCCAGAGCCATTATATGCGCTATTTGGTACAGGCTATCTTGGTTACACCGTCGCGCGCCAATGCGGCATTTCGCGAGGCACGGAAAAATAGTTGCGTATGACGGCCTTCATCCGTTACGCCTTATTACCCACTCGTAATGCATGGGACTGAGGAGAACCAATATGAAGAAAGTTGTCGCAACTGTTGCCGCTCTCGCGTTCACAATTTCGCTCGCTGCATGCGGC
Organism: Sphingomonadaceae bacterium; assembly: GCA_021300355.1. Lineage (GTDB taxonomy): Bacteria > Pseudomonadota > Alphaproteobacteria > Sphingomonadales > Sphingomonadaceae > Sphingorhabdus_B. Next base: position 10,139 of record JAJTEF010000017.1, read on the forward strand.
GAAGCTGGCGAAAAGGCAGCTGAAGAAACCGCAGAAGCAGCCGAAGCTACGGGCGAAGCTGTTGAAGCTGGCGCAGAAAATGCCATGACTGCTGCTGAAGGTGCAGCCGACGCCACTGCAGAAGCAGCAGGCGAAGCTGCCGACGCAACCGCTGATGCCGCTGACAATGCAATGAAGGAAGAAGAAGACAAGTAAGAGTCTTTTTCCCGAATACACATGAAGCCCGCCCTGCCCGGTGCAGCGGCGGGCTTTTTTGTGTCAATTCACCTTATGCAAAGTCGGGAAATAATGACGCCCGCGTTCTTGCGGGATCTAAACCATAATGCCGCGCCAGCGCGTCGCTGGCGAATTGTTCAAACCGCATCGTCGGTTTGAGATCACGACCTTCATATAATTGCGATGCCTTGAGCCCCGGCCAATCCGCGACAATATTGCCGCCATTCGCGAGCGCGCCACCAAATAACATAGCCGCGGACGCCGTTCCGTGATCCGTGCCGCCAGTCCCGTTGAACGCCACGGTCCGGCCAAATTCCGTAGCGACCATTACCAAAGTATTCTGCCACTCACTGCCAAGGGAATCGCGGAGGGATCCAATGAGCGCATCAACTTGCCTGAGCGCGCCGTTCAGCCGCCCTTTTTGCTGAAAATGGGTATCCCAGCCGTTGGTTTCCAACATCACCACACGGGCACCATTGGGGCCCTGCATCAGCCCCGCCGTCATCTGCCCCAGCGCAGCGCCGCCCTTCAGCGCCTGATCCGCAGGTGCACCAGCCATGGCCTCAGTCGCTTGAGCGCCACTCCACAAAGCCGAAAGCTGGGCATCCTCAGCATATAGATTGGTCAAGCGCGACATAAGGTCTGAATTGGCGTCGGGCATGCGCGAAGGGGCGTAGCTGTTCGCGGCTATCGGCCCACGCAAAGCGAGCGGCACCGACGGCGCAACCGCCAGTCCTTTGGCATCATCACGCGGCAACAGTGTCAATAACCGCCCAAGCCAACCGTCATCGCGGCCATAAGGGCGGCCTGCCCCTGATTCCAATATATTTTGCGCATCAAAATGTGACCGCTCACGATAAGACGACGCCATGGCGTGCACAAAACTGGCTTGTTTCAGCGCAAACAGTTTCGCACTTTCTGTCATCGCCGGATGCAGCGAGAACATATCGTCAAGCTTGGTCCCCGTTACAGCGTCCGCCGCAAAATCCAGCCGCCCCGCGCTGGATGATGAACACAAATTTCTTGTTGGTGCCAGGTGCGGCCCAGCCAGCCCCCGGAAATGCCGCAACACCCAGACCCAAAGCACCGGAGGTGACAAAAGAGCGTCGGTTCAGCATGGCACTATCTCCGCAAAAATTCAGGGGACAACAACAACAGCGCAAGCCCTTGAGACGGGCTCTCGGCGCGCGCGATGCTTTCGGTTGTCATCGCGCTGAGCTGATCAGATAGGATGCGCGGCGCCAGGATGCGGGCATCCACACGGTTGGCGCTGCGTTCGGCCAATCGGCTGGCAATCTCCACCCGCCGCATCAGCGCCGCACCGCCCGCCCAGTTTTCTGTCGTGTCGCTAAATCCGGCGGGGGACCCCGGTTTCCAGATAGGCTGCCCCAGTTGCGCGAGCATATTTACGCCTTGCCTGCTGTTGGGCAGTTCCCGGACATTCAATGCGCGCAGCGAAGAGATGACCCAATCCCATGGCGATTTGAACTTGGCTTGCTGCGGCAGCCACATTTCGGGAGAGTCGATCAATGTGCGGTAGAGTTGACGCAAGTCGCCACCGCTTTCCAGAAAGCTTTTCTCCAGCCGCGCAACCAATGCTGGCGGCGGCACGTCAGCCGCAAAATGTTGCGCCAGCTTTGTCGCAATATGTTTGGCCGTGGCAGGGTGCGCGGCGATATCGGACAATATGGCGCGCGCTTGGTTCCCACCCTGCTGGCTGTAGCGCCGGCCAATGACAACGCGATCGCCGGGCTCATGAATGGGGGCAAAAAACTGGCTATCGCCGTCCTTTCCATTCTGCGCCATGAAACGCTGGATTGGTCCCTTCGCCATCCCGCCAACAGTATATCCCGTCAGCGCGCGGGCAAATTCGGTGACATCTTTTTGGTCGTAAACCGTGCGCACGCCCAGCGTGTGCAGTTCCAAAATCTCCCGTGCCAGATTTTCATTCAGACCCAGCGTCTTATTCCGTCTGGCAGCCACACGCGTCGCAAGCGGGCTATTGGGGCCGATGGATTGCGCCTGATCCAGATAGAGCAGCATCGCCGGATGCGTGACCGCAGCGTAAAGCAAATCAGAGAATGTCCCCATGATATGCGGCCGGATAGCGGTAAATTCATAGTCGCCCGCGAGGGCCAGCACCGGAAGCTTGTCGATCGACACTGCAAAATGATTGGACCAAAAATGCACCAGTCGCTCAGCGAAATCGGTATCGCTGCTGATCGCGGCATCCAGTCGGGCATCGGCGGCAGCGACATATTGAAGGCGCAGCGTATTGACGACTTTCTCGATTTTGGCAGGGTCAATCTGCGGCATGTCGTCAGCAGCCATGGCGGCCGCGGCGTCCTTTCGCGCGGCGCGGACATCCTTGCGGTCAATCTGATATTCGCGAAAGCCGGCCGCAATCTCTGCGCGACTTGGCTGGCTTGCCATAGCTGGAAAGGACGGTTCATATGACCTGATCTGCGATTTCAACCAGTCAGCTGGGTTCACCGGCGCGTTTCCGGATGGTCGCGCGCCAAGACCAAAGCGGTTCATCGCTATCGCCGCATCTATCATCCAGTTCTCTCCAGAACAGTGACTGTTGTATCACGAAGATAGGCTTAACGGCATTATGCGCAATGGGCAAATTGTATGGAATTGTCGCAATGCCCGAATGCATCGCAGATGCCATCATTCTTAGCGGCGCTCATCAACCCTTATTGCGAACAGTTGCATCGCAAACGGCGTCGACATACAGTCTGAAAAAGCACGTTCGGGCGGGGGGGTATTGCGGGTGTCAGTCACACATGAAAATATGGGCCACGCCATAAGCACAAAACCGCGCTGGTGGTTGATCCTGATTGGATTGGCGATCGTTCTGGCAGGCGCGTTTCTCGCCCAAAGCGTTCGAACGGCAGATGGCACGATCGTTCGCGATATAAGGTTTAAAGGCACCAATGGGACAGCCATGAGCGCTTTGCTCTACGTCCCCAAAAACGCCACGCCAGCGACACCAGCGCCAGGCATTCTAGCCGTCCACGGCTACATTAACGCGCGCGAGACGCAGGACGGTTTTGCGATTGAATTTGCGCGCAGGGGCTATGTTGTTTTGTCCCTTGATCAGACCGGCCATGGCTACAGTCAGGGGCCTGCATTCTCAAATGGCTTTGGCGGCCCTGATGGTTTGAAATATTTGCGGTCTTTGCCAATGGTCGATGTGCGCCAAATCGGGCTGGAAGGACACAGCATGGGCGGCTGGACGGTGCTTGCTGCGGCCGCGGCCATGCCCAACGATTATACGTCGATGGTTCTGGAGGGGTCATCCACCGGCGCGCCTTTCGCGCAGGAAGGATCGCCCAATTGGCCGCGCAATGCTGCGGTGGTGTTCAGCCGCTATGACGAGTTTTCGAACTTGATGTGGGGCGTTGCCCGTGCGCAGGATGTTGCAACAAGCAGCAAGCTGCAAACATTGTTTGGCACGAAGGTGCCTGTTGTCGAAAACCGTTTATATGGCAGCGTTGCGGACGGGACCGCGCGCAAGCTTTATCAGCCGGCAACAACCCATCCGGGTGACCATGCGTCCACGGCAGCCATTGGACACGCGATTGATTGGTTTGGAACCACGCTGATCGGTGGCACACCCAGGCCGGCAAGCGATCAAATTTGGTACTGGAAAGAATTTGGCACGGGCATTGGCCTTGTCGGTTTTGTGATGATCATGCTCGGCGCGTTTGATGCGCTGGTCCGATTGCCCCTATTCGCGTCGGTGAAGGGCACGCCGGTCCCTGCCGCGGCAGAACGCGATGGCGCGTGGTGGAAAGGCTTCGCGTTAAGCACCGTGCTTCCTGCTATGTTATTCTTTCCGACGTTCATTGCCGCCTATCTTCTGCTTCCGGCATCGCAATGGCTGCCGCAGGCGGTCACCACGCAAATTACACTTTGGGCTGTGACCAGCGCTGGCGTGAGCCTGTTGATCGGTCGCATGATGGGACGTCCCATTGCCGCGCAACAATCCAACTGGTTTAAGTCCATTTTACTGGCTCTGGCGACCGTCGCGGCTGGCTATGCCGCACTCTTGCTTGTCGATATGCTGTTCCTGACCGATTTTCGGCTTTGGGTCGTCGCGGTCAAGCTTCCCAGCGCCAGCCAGTGGGGGATCGCCGCGATCTACGTCGTGCCGCTTACCCTCGCCTTTCTGGTGACAAGCCAATCACTGGCCAATGCCACAGTGCGCAGCGACAGCGCCGGGCGGCGCTATCTGGCGGCAATATGCACGCTCACGACGGGTTTCATTGTCTTGTTGGGCGTCATTTACGGCCTGCTGTTCATGACCGGATCACTGATTACCGCATTTGATCCACTCAGTACCGTCATTGCGATTCAGTTCGTGCCCGTGCTGATTGCCATCGCCATCATTGCGACATTCACGTGGCAACGCACGGGCAGCTATCGTTCAGGCGGGCTGATCGCCGGAATTTTGGTGACGCTGTACGCCGTTGCGGGAACAGCGACGCAAATCTGATCTGGTGCACACCGGCTGATTACAATCGCACGGTAGGCAGCCAAAGAATAAAGCTAAATATGGTGCACCCAACTGGATTCGAACCAGTGGCCCCCAGATTAGGAATCTGATGCTCTATCCTGCTGAGCTATGGGTGCTACGTCGCAAGCCATAGCTGTGTGCTATCGGGTGGTCAATTTTTAGCAGAAGGCGGCACGACTGGAAAAAGCAGCGGGGCAACCCGGACGCCTTCCTCCATCAGTGCCTTGGCTTCATCGGCGCTGGTTTCGCCATGGATGATGCGATCTGCTTCTTCGCCATAATGGATCGCGCGGGCGGTTTCGGCAAACTGGCCGCCGACCCATTGCGATTGTTTCAGCATCTCGGTTTGCGCAACGGCAAGCTTTTGCACGAACTCAACAACCGCAGGGGGCAGTGCGTCGGTTTTCGCAGGTTCAGCTGCGGCCGTTGGCGCTGCTACATCCGCGATAGGAACAGGCACGCTGCGTTGATTGCCCTTTTTGGGGACATGCGGCACGGACAGCGCCTTTTGCACGGTCATGTCATTACACACCGGGCAGGCCAGCAACCCCGACGATTGCTGCTTGGAATAATCTTCGGATGACGCAAACCAGCCTTCGAAACGATGTCCGTTGCTGCAATTCAGGTCAAACGCGATCATTATGCCCCACGCGGCCCTAACAATGCGTCGAGCTTCCCTTGATTTTCCAAGGCGCGCAAATCATCAGAGCCACCTATTGGTGTATCATTGATCAGGATCTGCGGCACGGTCCGCGCACCGGGCACGCGCGCCAGCATTTCGTCACGCTTTGCGCCACCCATGGTGATGTCATATTCGGTATATGGGACGCCCTTACTGTCGAGCAATTGCTTGGCACGGACGCAATAAGGGCATGCGAATTTGGTGTAGATTTCAACTTTTGCGGTCATGAATCTGAAATGGTGTCCAGCCGCCATCAAGTCAAGCATTGCGCGCAGTTACTTTTGCTCCGCGCTTTCTCCGCGCAGGGCACGTGCCCAGCAGAACAGCTGAATCCATGACGCACCGTTGCGTTTCAAAACCGATATACAACCATCGCTCGTCGCACCGGTGGTCAAGACATCGTCGATCAGAATGATGCGGCTGCCCTTTAATCGGTCACGCCATTTGGGATGCACGGAAAATGCCTGCCCAACGGCCTTTCGGCGGCCCTTGGCATTTAGACCACGCATGCTCGGCGTGCGTTTGTGGCGGACGAGTATGTCAGGGACAAAGGCGATGCCGCTTTGCGCAGAGGGCGCGCGGCCGATCAATGCAGACTGATTGAAGCTGCGCGACCACATGCGCGTCCAATGCAAAGGAACGGGCGTAATGATGATATTTTCTCGATCCTCTGGCAGATGGCGAGCCAGCTGCTGCGCAATCACGCGGGCCAATCCGATCTTTCCGCTATATTTTAACCGCAGTGCGACTTTGGCAGACAGGTCGTCATATTTCCCCGCGGCGCGAATGCCGTCATGCTTGGGCGGTTTGGCCAGACATGCCGCGCAATAGCTATCCGCACCTCGGTCATATTCAAATGGCGTGGCACATCCATGGCACCATGGTGGGGCAAGAAACTGCAACTGTTGCCAGCAATCAACGCAAAATGGTCCGCCAGCGGGCGTTATCGTGCCGCAACATGGGCAGCGTTCGGGCAGCGCCCAATTGAGCGCCGCACGGAAAATGTGGCGGGTGATGGCCATGAAGACTTGTCGGATAAAGCCAGTGTCTGCACAAGGCCGAAATGACCAGTGAGACCAACCCGCCTGAAATATTTGACCGCCAGCGCCGCCGCGCGCTGCGTGAGCGTGCATCACGGCGTCAGGGTGAACAATTTCTGTGGACCCATATTGCGCAGGATCTTGGCGAACGCCTGACCTTTGTGACCCGCGTGTTTGAACATGCGTTGATCATTGGACCGATTGCAGAATGGCAAAAGGACATTCTGCCGGCGGACATGCATTGCACGCATATGCCGTTGATATCGTGGGGCGGCGCTGAAGACACACAGAACGGATTTGAAGAGGACCGCCTGCCCTTTGCGCCTGCGTCGTTCGATCTCGTTATCTCGGCTGGCACGTTGGACAGCGTCAACGATCTGCCCGGCGCGCTCATCCAAATTCGGCGGATACTCAAACCGGACGGCTTGTTCCTGGGCCATATGTTTGGCGCAGGGACGCTGGCCACATTGAAATCGATGTTTCTGGAATCTGACGCCGATCAGGTTCGGCCACATATGCACCCGCAAATTGATTTACGCAGCGCGGCCGATTTGATCGTGCGCGCCGGATTTGCCTTGCCCGTTGCGGATCAGGATGTGACTGAGGTTCGGTATAGCAACTGGCGCGGCATAGTGTCCGATGTGCGCGATGCCGGGATAGGCAATGCTTTGGCAGGACCGCGCGCATATCTCGGCAAGAACGCGATCAATCGGCTGGACCGGATTTTTGCGGCACGCGCAGACGCCCATGGCAAAGTGCCGGAATATTTCACGCATCTGTTCCTGAGCGGTTGGGCGCCGTCTGAAAACCAACCCCGTCCAGCCAAAAGGGGAAGCGCGCAAGTTTCGCTTGCGGACATTTTGTCCAAAAATCCCGAAGACTAGGGTCAGGACCTATTAAATGCGTTTAAGCCGTTCAACGAGCGGGTAATCAGCAGGCGGCATCGGCAGCGCAGCCATGTCGTTTGGATGCACCCATGCAATTTCAGACGCAAAATGCGGCGTGGGCGTGCCTTCCCACGTCACGCACCTGTACAATAACAGCAGCAAATGTCGGTCGCCCAATGGCTCGCTTGCAAAGGTTTCGGGTATAAGGTCTTGGGGGTTTACGGAGATCCCAAGCTCTTCAAACAGCTCCCGCGCAAGCGCAGCTTCGGGCGTTTCACCCGCTTCGACCTTGCCACCCGGGAACTCCCACAACCCACCCATAGAGGCATGGTCCGGACGCTTTTGCAGCAGAATTGCACCACTCTCGTTGGTTAATGCCGCCGCAACTACGAACAATGTTTTTGGATTTTTTTCCATAGTCTCATCATGTTGCAAGCATTTATTAACGCTTGTGTGGGATTTTCCGGATGCCCGCAACCAAGGATCGAAGGGGGACCAATAAAATGTTGGAACTCATTCGACGCATTCAAAAATGCGACCAAGGGGCGACGGCAGTGGAATATGGTTTGATCGTGACGTTGATCATTATCGCAATGATTCCTTCTCTCGGGAACGTTGCAAACGGAATACAGGATGTTTTGAATAAAGTGTCCAACGAATTATCGACGTCTTAGATTTAATGTACACATTAACGAATTAGTAAACATTGATGATTTATCACACTGATGACGGTTAATATTTACAAAACCGCCCGGGTGAATAAAAGAATAACAGGAGAATAAAGATGAAATTTATCAAAAAAATCTTCAAGAATGAAAACGGCGCGACTGCAATTGAATATGGCTTGATCGCGGCTTTGATTGCCGTGGCTTCAATGGCTGCAATCAATACAATCGGGTAGGACATCAACACCGCATTTACCAAGGTAGCCACCCAGTTGCCGAATACGTAAGTTAAAGCTAGCTTTCAGGCGCCGAGCCCGAACAACTAAAAAAGGGTGGGGACTTCGCGGTTCCCGCCCTTTTTATTTAATATGTGACAATCTTCACCTTCTGCCCCGGACGCAACGCTGCGTTGAAGGTCAGCCCATTCAGCGCAAGAAACCGTTCGGTCTGCAGCGAGGGGTACGCCATGCGCGTTGCCAGCGACACCACAGTGTCTGTGCGCCCCACCGTCACCACGCGTAATGTGCGCGGCTTCACTTCTGCGGCTTGCGCATTGTTCAACCGCGACATGCTTTCAAACATGCCGTCAAACGGGCGCGCATTGGCGGCGGTAATGGTCACAAAATGAAATGCGGTTCCGGGGGACCATTCATAGGCATAGACAGACACGGCGCGCTGCCCCTGCTGCGTATTGACGACGCTGCGGGCGTAAAATGCCGGGATGCCGTTCACCGTTGTCCTGCGGATATCGCGGACTGGAATGGTCATGTTTTTGCCGGCAACAGATTTAAACGCATTGCTGACATACGCATCACGATTGCCGTCGAACGCCGCTGCGGTGAACATCGCCTTTCCCGCATTGCCGTTTATGGAGACGGCTTCATTTCCATTTTGCATGCCAAAACCGGTTGGCGCGGTGAACCGCATTTTTAATTGCGGATGGATGAATGCCTGCCCCTCAATGACGCCCTGCTCCGGATCGTCACCATAGAGCATGCCGTCAATGGCGGCGAAGTGCGCATCGGCGTTGCGTACATTGCTGGCCGGATAGGATTTTGACCGCGTGGCCGCACGGACAACACGCCGCGCGGGATCGGGGTGCGTACTGGCCCATTCGGGCACCGCATTGTCACCAAGGCCAGCGACCCGTGAATCAAGGCTCGCCTGCAATGCCAGCGCGTTCAGCATCGATGATAATGCGCTTGGGTCATAGCCGGCCTTACTCAGATAGCGGATGCCGAAGTCATCAGCCTCTTCTTCCTGTGTGCGCGAATATTTCAGACTGAAAACTTGTGCCAGCGGACCCGCATATTGCTTAAGCCCAGCGCCGACAGCGCCAAGCCATCCAGCGGAATCGCCAAGCGCTGAACCCAAAATCGTGCCGCCTATGCCCAATATGTTGGCAAATGTGGCGTTGCTTTGGCGCTTTTCGCTGTGGCGCGCGGCGGTGTGTCCGACTTCATGCCCCAATACGCCCGCCATCTCTGCCTCGCTATTGCACAGGGCAACCAGTTGGCGTGTGATGTAAACATAGCCGCCGGGAAGCGCGAAAGCGTTGTTCACGGACGAATTCAGCAAGGTGACGTTAAAATCATCCTGCGAATTGCCAAGGCCGGATTGCGCCGCAATGTTTTTGCCAACGCGCACAACATAGGCCGTCTGCGGGCTCTGCATCGGACCGCCAAATTCTTTCAGAATTTCGGTATGATATTTCGCGCCCTCTGCCTTTTCCTGGGCGGTGAATGCGCGCGGCGCGGCGGGCTGCTTCGTTTTTGCATCTGCCGGAAGACTGCCAAATATTGCCGTCAATCCAAGGATTGCAACGCCAGTAGCCAAAACAATTTTCGAATTGCGCATCCATGTCCTCCTAAAGTCAGGAAAACCTAATTTATCACATTATCTTGTGCACCGACGTAAATTCCTGTGTCGCTGCAAACCGTGCAACACCTAAATAGGCTTACGCACCCATCGCTAAGAACTTTGCCCGGCGTTGCTGCAAAAGCTCTTTCGACGAAAAGGCAGAGAGCGCCGCAATTTCCTCATCAATCGCCTTCCCAAGCGATGCAGCCGCAAGCGCATGGTCGCGATGCGCACCGCCTATGGGTTCCTTGACGATTCGGTCGATAATCCGAAGCGCTTTCAAATCATCAGCCGTCATCTTCATGGCCTGCGCAGCATCCGCCGCCTTGTCGCCTGTCCGCCAAAGGATCGACGCGCATCCTTCGGGCGAAATGACGGAATATACGGCATATTCAAACATCAAGACGCGGTCCGCAGCCGCAAGCGCAACCGCGCCGCCCGAACCGCCCTCACCCACGATGCAGGCAACCATCGGCACGCCAAGCACGAGGCATTTTTCTGTGGAGCGGGCGATGGCTTCGGCCTGTCCGCGCTCTTCGGCCTGAATGCCTGGAAACGCACCCGATGTATCGACGAGGCTAACCACCGGAATACCGAACCGGTCGGCCAGTTCCATCAGCCTTATGGCTTTGCGATAGCCTTCTGGCTTGCCCATACCGAAATTATGGCGAATACGGCTTTGCGTATCGTCACCCTTTTCATGGCCAATGACCATGACGCGCCGGCCGTTGAGTCGGGCGAGCCCGCCGATAATGGCCTGATCATCGCCAAAGGCGCGGTCGCCGGCCAAGGGCATGAAATCTTCAAAAATCGACGCGATGAAATCTTTGAAATGCGGCCGTTCAGGATGGCGCGCGACCTGCGTTTTCTGCCACGCGGTCAGGTTCGCGTACGTGTCCTTAAGCTGCTTGTCCGCTTTGGCGCGCAGCTTGCCAATTTCGGCGCTGACATCGACGTCGCTTTCCCGCGCTGCATCCTGCAGTTCAATAATACGTGCTTCCAAAGCGGCGACAGGTTTTTCGAATTCAAGATATACCATCATGATTGTCGGTTAGAGCCTGTCGCGCCACGGGTCAACGTGCGCATTGCCAGCGGGTGCCTGCGGTTGACCAATTCCACCAAACGGCTGCTGTCCACATGCGTGTAAATTTGCGTGGTGGCGATATCGACATGGCCCAACATCGCCTGAAGCGCCCGCAGGTTCGCGCCGCCCGCCAAAAGATGCGTTGCAAAGGCATGCCGCAGCACATGGGGGCTGACCTTGGCGGGATCTAAACCGGATTGGGCGGCCAGCGCCTTGATAATCTGAAACAGGCGAATGCGGCTGATATGCCCGGCGCGCGACGGAAACAAAAAGCGCGATTTTTCCGGAACGAAGGCAAGCCATGTCCCAACCGCCTGCCGCGCACGATTGGAAATGGGCACCATCCGTTCCTTCGCGCCCTTACCCTTGACGATGATGAACGGCTTATCCGACACGATCGCACTGCGCGGCAGCGCAACCAACTCGGTCGCACGCAAACCGGACCCGTAGAGCAACTCAATCAAGGCAGAGAGCCGATAGTCGGTGGACGCAGGCGCGGGCTGCGCAAGCTTCGCCTCGATTGCGGCGAACAAAAGATCGACCTCTGTTGTATCCAGAATTTTCGGCAGCGCGCGCACTTGCGACGGCTTGGGCAAAGCGGCGGACGGGTTATCATCGCGAAAACCCTCCTCATGCAAAAAGCCGAAAAAGCGCCGGAGCACCGATGATTTGCGCGCGACTGAACTGTTGGCAAGGTCGCGCCAATGGCTTGAAAGCGTCACCAACATATCGGCATCGGCATTGCCAAGCTTTCCACCGATCAGGCTGGACGCGGCAAGCAAGTCGCTCGCATAAGCCGCGCTGGTATTGGCAGCAACGCCCTGCTCAGCCGCCATCATTTCGATGAAGCGTGCTATCAAATCGCGGTCTGTCGCGCTCATATCCGTCGATCAGGCGCCGCTGCCTTGATTATCACCCAAGGGTGACCGCTTCGGCCGCAATCATGCGCGCTTCCGCCTCAAGCCCCACCTGACGCAGCGAACGCACGATATAGTACAAATGATGCGCCGGCACCGAAGCCCATGACGGGGCCTGCATGCCCGCAACCGCCATCAGCGCGACCGTGCCTTGCTCACCGCGACTTGCTGCGGCCGTAATCGCTTTTGACCAAGCCGTTTGCCGCGCAATATTTACCTTCAGATCGCCAGCGAAATCAGTGCGTGCGCCGGATTCAACGCGGCCAAGCCCGGCAAGTCCGGCCAGCAAAAGCGCGGACTTATGACCATCATCGCTGTCGTCATTGCCGTAAAATTCATCGAGATCGCTATAATCCGCCAGAGTGATGCGGCCGGGTGCGCCCAAGGTGACAAGTGCCCAACCCAGCGAACCGCCCGAAACGATATTGCTCCATCGCGCCGCCGAACGATCGAGCCCTGCGGTCAGCATCGATGCAATCAATCCATCGGCCTGCCCGGCATGGTCTGAACTTGGGGTTATAAGCGCTGCCGCGCGCGCCGTCATAACGAGCGCCGCCAGATAGTCCGCGCCCGTCCGCTCTGCGCCCCAAATGGACGCCATTGCCGAAACTTTTCCGGAATCGTCTGATGCGGTATATGCATTGCCCAGATTTTCAGCCTGCGTTTTCATCGCATCAGGGGCATCGGGATCGTCAAGAACCTGCGCATAAAGATCGACCATATCGCGGTTGGAAAATACGCCAAGCGCTGCGGCACCGGGTGCATATTTGGCGCGTATGGCAGGTGCAAACATCGGCAATTGCGCACGCCATCCATCAATCTGACGGCCGCTCTTGCTGAACAACTGCTCGGGTGGCTCAAGACCAACGGCTGCAGACAAACCAAAGCGCCATGGGTTCATCCCCTCAACGCCATCCCATTCGATTTTAACCGACCGGCGGCCATTAATGCCTGCACCCACGGCCTTTTCGGTTAAGAGATAATCAACGCCCCGAACCCAGCCCTGATAGCGTCCCTGATTGATGAACCCCGTTGCGCTGCCTTGTTCGCCAGCGAGCGAAGCACAAATAGCGCGCGACATTTTCCAGCGCCCGCTGTTCACAAGGCGAACGCCGCCTTCGGTCAAAGGACAGATGCCCGCCAGATCGCCATTGGCGAGATAGGTCTGCATCGCGACCTCATGAAGCCGTTTGGTGTAGTTGCCAGCGTCGACTTGTTGAACAAGCCCACGTGCGACAACCGAATCCCCCATGAGCAGCAACAGCCACGCCCGTTCTGCGGTCCAGTCGGCGCCGTTTACGCCGTTTGGCGTGTTGGTCCGGCTGGCGAGCAGCCGCCGTGCCATGATCGTGCCCCAACGCGACGCGATTGGCCCCGATGTGCGTTCGACCACCTGTTTCAGGAAAGCGCCATTGGTCACGCCAAACGATGCCGCCGGAAATCCACCCGATGTTTCGGAGATGATACCAATCGCATTGAGCGAACGGCGCGCGGCAGGCGGAACGTCATACCGAACGACCATTTCCTGTGCGTCTTCTTCATCCTCTTCTGCGTCGTCAGCCGCAGCGTCCGCGCTGACGTCACCCGATGCCGGATTGGCCGGTGATGTTCCGGCCTTAGTGGTTGACGGTGTTGAAGGCGAAGGACGCGCGGGATTATTCGGCGCTGACGGCGCGGGGTCGCCAAAGCCTTCGGGCAGAAGTGACTCCGGACCCTGCTGCCCCAATGCGGGCAACGCAAATGCGAGGACGACAGCGGCTGCCGCCAAAAGGCCGCCTTTTGTTATTTTATCAGTCAATGACGCGAACCTGTTTCAAATGTTTGGGGCTGCACTGCAATTTCTCGTATCTGCATGGTTGTTCACCGCCTAAATATGCAAGCCAGAGTAGCAAGCCAAATGCCACTGCCGCAACAATTAGAAAGCGCAAAAACCGGTTTTTACGTCCGCCGCTCTTGAACCATTGTGTAATATACTGCTTTTCCACAATTTTCCGGATAAGTGGCAAATTACTTTCGGGTTGGGGATAGCCGATATATAGGCGGTGTCGCAATGCCCGGAAACGATGAACAAAAAATCGGCAACGACCGAACAGTAACTGACCCGGTAATAGACCGGCCAGTCGTTCTTGTCGGGATGATGGGTGTGGGCAAAAGCAGCATTGGAAAGCGCCTCGCTGCGCGGTTAAATGTGCCTTTTGCTGATGCTGACGATGAAATTGAACGTGCCGCGGGACTTTCCATTTCCGAAATATTCGAAAAGTTCGGCGAAGGCTATTTTCGCGATGGCGAGCGACGGGTTATTGCGCGGCTTGTCGAGGGTGCGCCAAAGATTATCGCCACAGGCGGCGGCGCGTTCGTCAATGCGGACACCCGCGCACTGATATTGGAACGTGCGATATCGATTTGGCTGGACGCGGACGTAAAAGTACTGGCCGACCGCGTTGGTCGGCGCAGCCACCGGCCTTTGCTAAAGGATAAGGACCCTATTGAAGTCCTGACGGAACTTGGCAAGATTCGAAACCCGCTATATGCGACGGCCAATATCCATATTCGCAGCGATACATCGCCGCATATGCGGACCGTTGAAAATATCCTGAAGGCCCTTGCCCAATGACCGTCATTTCCGTCGACCTGACCAATGCACCTTATGACATTCATGTCCGTGCGGGCTTAATGGCACAGGCGCCGGAATATCTGCTTCCTTATGCGCGCGACAACCGGTTGTTGGTGGTCACAGACGAAAATGTTGCCCGCGCTGTCTGGCCCGCGCTTGAAGGCGCACTCTCCGCCGCGGGCGTGAAAACCGCGGTGTATATTTTGCCTGCGGGCGAAGCTGGCAAAAGCTGGGGCGAGCTGGAAAAGCTAACCGACTGGATGCTCGCACAGCATGTGGAACGTAGCGACCATGTCATCGCGTTAGGCGGCGGCGTTGTCGGCGACATCACGGGTTTCGCAACGCATATCGTAAAGCGCGGCTGTTCGTTCGTGCAAATCCCGACGACCTTGCTGGCACAAGTGGACAGCAGCGTCGGCGGCAAGACCGCAATCAACAGCGCGGCAGGCAAAAACCTTGTCGGCGCATTTCATCAACCTGCATTGGTGCTGATCGACCCTGAATTGTTATCGTCTCTTCCACCACGCCAATTGGCGGCGGGTTTTGCCGAAGTGGTCAAATATGGCCTGATCGATGATCCCGATTTCTTTCAATTTTGCGAAGACAATCTGGACAGTTTCTTTGCCGGTGACCCGGCAATTCGCGCGCAGGCGATCATAACATCGGTGCAATCCAAAGCACGCATCGTCGCCGCTGACGAGACCGAACGCACGGGCACGCGGGCGTTGTTGAACCTGGGCCATACCTTTGGCCATGCGTTGGAAGCCGACACAGGCTTTTCGGACAGACTGTTCCATGGCGAAGCCGTCGCAGCGGGGATGGCGCTGGCGTTTCGCTATTCCGTCCGGCTTGGCCTATGCGCCGCAGAGGATGCCCGGCGCATATCGCAGCTGCTGAAAGCCGCGGGCTTGCCCACCACGCTTTCAGATGCTGGCGTTACCGCGAACGGTGCAATGCTGGTGGATTATATGCGGCATGACAAAAAGATGAGCGGTGGCACTTTGCCCTTCTTACTGGCGCGAGGCATAGGCCAAACCTTCCTGTCCAAGGACGTTGTACTGGATGACGTCGCGGCCTTCCTCGACGACGAAGCTCAATCCTGAGCGATCAGGAAATCATCCGAATTATCACCGCCAAAGCTATGCTGTTTACCAGCGTGCAAATCACCGCTGGAGAACTGCGCCTTTAGCCGGCTTCGGTCGCGGCGGCGGAATTCAGCGATGATTTCATGAATAGCCTCGCGGTCGGTTCCGAAGAACTTAAGCGCATCAACCGACATGCGGATCGACGATTCAAACAGCTCGCGGATGATACTGATTCCATCATCTTCCATCAATGCCAGCGCCTGTTGCCTGTCATTTGCGCGGACAAACAGCTTGGTGCGTGGAAATGTCTCACGAACGGGCATCAATGACTCTGCGGTCATGTGCCGGTCGTCGATGCAGAAGAATATCGCTTGCGCGTCCTCGCCCCCTGCCCGCTGCAACAAATCAACGCGGGTCCCATCGCCGTAGAAGACTTTGACACCAAATTCGCCGCTTGTGTCGATTGTCCGTGGGTTGATATCGATGAGCGTGACCGACCGGCCTGCGGCCTGCATAATCTGCGACACTTGTTGCCCGAACCGGCCATGGCCAACGATGATGACATTGGCTTGCGAAGCCAACGCAGGGTCATCAAGCGGGGCTGCACCTTTGGGCTTATGCGCCGCCAACTTGCCAGCAATAATCATCAGGAAAGGCGTCGACGCCATTGACAGCGTGACAACCGCGCCAAATAGGCTCGCAGCCTCCGGCTCAATCAACAATGCCTGTTGCGCCGCCGTGAACAACACAAATGCGAATTCGCCGCCCTGGCTTAACAGCATGGACATGATGATGGAAGGCTTGCTCTTCAATCCAAAGAACCGGCCAAGCGCAAAGATGATGGCAATTTTGACGGCGACCAATGCCAGCGCAAGCCCCGCAACAAACAACGGCTGCGCGATAATGACGTCGACATCCAGCAACATGCCGACCGCAAGGAAAAACAGACCGAGCAGGATTGACCGAAACGGATCAATATCCGCCTCAAGCTCATGCCGGTACGGCGATTCTGCGAGCATGACGCCTGCAACAAACGCCCCCAATGCAGGCGATACGCCAATCGACTGCATGACCGCCGCGCTAACGCAAACCGTGAACAGCCCTGTGACGATGAACAATTCACGTTCGGAAATCTTGCCGACGAGCCGCAACAATGGCGACAGCAAATAGCGCCCGGCGAGCACCAAGCCCAATATGGCGAGGATAGCATATAGAACCAGCCGCCAGCCCGTAATGGCGCCATCGTCTGCCGGTGCACGCGACAACGCCGCTACAATCGTCAGCAATGGGACAATCGAAATGTCCTGAAACAACAGGATGGAGAAGCTTTTTTCGCCATAGTCGGTTTTCATGCGGCCACGCGATTGCAGCAGCGGCAGCACCTGCGCAGTGGATGATAAGGCAAGCGGGAGGCCAAGCACCAACGCCGCTTCCCAGCTGAAGGTCGGCATGGCGAGTTGAATGATCGCAAACATGCCAAGACCGCAGAGCGTCACCTGCAGCGGACCAAATAACAAAATATCCCTGCGCAACAGCCACAATCGGCTAGGCGATAGTTCCAACCCGACGAGGAAAAGCAGCAATATGATGCCGATTTCCGAATAGGCCAATATCGTCTCAGGCGCGCCAATCAGGCCAAGTCCGTCCGGACCGATGGCGATACCGGCAACCAGATACCCAAGCACAGCTCCAAGCCCCAGACGGCGGAAAATGAGCACGGCAACCAGCGCTGCGCCCAGCAACACAACCCCGCCGAGCATCACGTCCGCAACAAGATTATGCGGCGCATCCTCCATCAGCTTTTCTCTTTGATGTTCTGCGCCGCAGCCAGAACCGCATCATAGGGCAGCAAGATGGCCGCATGCCGTGACGGATAATCACTGGCCGCCGAAAGCAGATCGAGTTCAGGCCAAATGGCGGGCATCGCGCCCTCGCGCCGTAATGCTTGGGCAATGCCATCGCGCAGGTCATTAAGCATCGATAGGCTCAACCCGTCGGCGTTCTGCCGCAAAATGGCAGCCGAGGCCTGACCCAAGGCGCAGGCGTTTGCGCGCAGGGCCAGCCCGCATATATGCCCGCTTGCGTCGGTCATGACATCTGCCTGCATCCGGCTTCCGCAAACCGGAGATCGGACCTCTGCCGAACCGTCGGGATTTTCAAGGCGGTCATTCGCGACCAATGCGGTCGCGAGGCGAAGTATATCGCGATTGTAGAGAGCGGAACCGCTCACTCGTTTGTTCCCGCGGCTTCGTCGTCGGCCCCGCGGTTCTCCCGAACGAAATCAGACATGGCTGTCCCGCTTGCGTTCAGCAGCGGATAGGTGCGTGATTGTGTCATCCATTCAGGGCGTTCCTCATCCGCGCCAAAGAACATGCCATAACCCATGACGAGCAAAAGGAATATCAGCGTCGCCATCATCAGCCCCTTCAACATTCCAAAGCCAAAGCCCAAAACCCGGTCAAATGGCCCCAAAAGCGATTTGCGTGATCGCGCGCCAAGCGATTTTGCGATCCATCTACCAAGTGCATAGATGACGATGCCAATAGACAGAAACGCCACAATAGCCGCGCTTGTTTCCGAACCAATGGTTTCCGCCAGTGCAGACGTGGCAGGGGCATGCAGCACGCGGACTGCAGCGATAACCAATATCCATGCAATCATCGACAGCGTCTCTTGCACAAAACCGCGCAATAAGCCGAAAACGGCTCCGCTGCCGATTAGGAAAAATACAATGATATCAAATGCGGTCATGTGAAGCTGCTGCCCAATCTATAATCCGTCGCACCTCGTCCGCAGTGCGCTAATATCGCCATTCAAGCCGCTACGCCGCTTGATTTCTGTCGCATATGACATGGCCTAAAAACGGATTTAGTGACGTCCCAGCATATGGTCAACGAGATTGGCCAGCGTGCGGAACTCTTGCGTGGAAATTCCCGACTGTCCCTTCACCGATGGCGGTACAAGTGCCCGGCTAAAGCCAAGCTTGGCCGATTCCTTCAAGCGCAATGCGCCATGCGCGACGGGGCGAATCTCGCCCGACAAAGCGACTTCCCCAAACAGGACAGCATCCGACGGCAAGGGCCGCTCGGCCAATGCGGATACCAGCGCCGCCGCGACCGCAAGGTCCGCCGCAGGGTCCGAAATGCGATAGCCACCCGCGATGTTCAGATATACTTCAGCAGTCGAAAAGCTAAGGCCACAACGCGCCTCCAACACCGCCAATATCATGGCGAGCCGTCCGCTGTCCCATCCGACCACCGCGCGGCGCGGCGTCGCACCGCTGGATAGGCGCACGGTAAGCGCCTGAATTTCAACGAGCACTGGCCGCGTCCCTTCCAACGCCGGAAACACCGTTGCGCCAGTCACTTGCTCTGCACGGTCGGTCAGGAACAAGGCGCTTGGGTTACCAACCTCGGTCAGGCCCTCTTCCGCCATGGCGAAAACGCCAATCTCATCGGTGCCGCCAAAGCGGTTCTTCGATGCGCGCAATATGCGATATTGATGGCTTCGCTCACCTTCAAACGCCAGCACCGTATCGACCATATGTTCAAGCACGCGTGGTCCGGCAATCGTTCCGTCTTTGGTGACATGGCCAACCAGCATCAATGCAGAGCCGCGCTCTTTGGCAAAACGGATCAGCTCTTGTGCCGATGCCCGCACTTGGCTGACGGTGCCCGGGGCGCCTTCAATCAAATCGCTGTGCATCGTCTGAATCGAGTCGATCACCAGCAAGGCGGGCGGCGCGCCCTTCCCCATGGTGGTCAATATGTCGCGGACCGAGGTTGCCGCCGCCAATTGCACGGGCGCATCGCCCAGCCCAAGCCGCCGTGCGCGCAAACGCACTTGGTCGACCGCCTCTTCGCCCGAAATATACGCAACGCTCAGCCCACGCCGCGCAAGATTGGCCGCCGCTTGCAACAGCAAAGTAGACTTACCAATGCCCGGATCACCGCCCAGCAACGTCGCTGACCCCGGCACAAGGCCACCACCCAACGCGCGGTCGAACTCAGCGATGCCGGTCGAGGCGCGATCAGGTAGTTTGATGTCGGTGTTCAGCCCCGACAGTTCCACCGAACGCCCGCCCGAATGCAAATGATGCTTCAGTTCAAAGACTGTCGCGCTCGCTTCTTCCGCCAGCGTATTCCATTCGCCGCAGTCGTCACATTGCCCCTGCCAACGGTTCGCTTCTGAACCGCATGCCTGACATACATATTTGCGCTTTGCCTTTGCCATAAGCAGAAACTATCAGAACATATCAAGAACTCAAGCCGTAAAAAGCACGCATCGGTGCTTGCGCACGACCGTTGGCGCTGTCACACCATAGGCATGCGTGAAAAAGAACTTCGGCTGGCGCTCATTTGTTATGGCGGGGTAAGCCTTGCCATCTACATGCATGGCGTCACGCGCGAGATTTGGCATATGGTCCGCGCCAGCCGCGCATTCCATGACGCAGCGCCCGCCGCCCAGGGCAGCGAGTCCGTCTATCACGACCTCCTTGCCGAAATGTCGCAGGTCAGCGGGACGAAGCTGCGCGTGCTCACGGATATTATCGCCGGTTCAAGTGCAGGCGGCATTAACGGCATATTTCTGTCCCAAGCGATTGTCACAGGGCAGTCGCTGGAGCCGCTGACCGACATGTGGCTTGAAATGGCGGATGTGGACGTCTTGCTTGACCCCGATGCCCGCCCGCTGTCGCGCTTCTCCAAATTTTGGGCAACACCGATTGCGTGGATGATATTGCGGCGGCGCGGCGGCACTGTTGAACGGACGGTTGCGAAGGAAGCACAGGAAGAGGTGGCAACCAAGCTGTCGCGTTTCGTTCGTGCCCGCTGGTTCGCGCCACCCTTTGGTGGCAATGTCTTTTCCAAGCTATTGTTGGATGCGTTGAAGGCCATGGAGGCGAGTAAAGCCGGATCACCGCTTTTGCCCATCAACCAACCGCTCGACCTGTTTGTGACGGTCACCGATTTTAACGGGCATGATCAAATCTTGCGCCTGAACAGCCCGCCCGAGGTGACGGAGTCTGAGCACCGGATCACCGTGGACTTTTCGACACGCGGGCGGACGGGCCTTGCCGATATGGCCGAACTCATCTTTGCGGCACGGGCGACCGCCAGCTTCCCGGGGGCCTTTCCGCCCTTTTCGGTGCGGGAACTTGACCGATTACTTGCGCGCGAGAATGTGCCGTGGCTGGGGCGGAACGCATTTCTAAAACGTATATTGCCGCAACAATTTGCCGCCAATGCAGCGGAAGACACAATGCTGATTGACGGTTCCGTGCTCGCCAATGCCCCGTTTAATCAAGCGATTGCCGCCCTGCGCAACCGCCCCGCGCGCCGCGAAGTCGACCGACGCTTTGTCTATATTGACCCAAAGCCCGGCCGCCCAAGTTTCCGCTTCGGTCGGCGCAACGCAGACGGCAGCGCCGACAACCCGCGCAAACCGCCCGGCTTTTTCGCAACGATATTTGGCGCGACATCAAACATCCCGCGGGAGCAACCGATCCGCGATAGCTTGGAAAAAATCACCGGCCGGTCGGAACGGATCGAACGGATGCGACAGGTGATCGACAGCCTACGGGACGAAGTCGAAACCACCGTGGAGGCACTGCTGGGCAAGACCTGGTTCCTGAGCCAGCCGACTGCCGTCCGTATGCAGAAATGGCGCCAATCTGCGCAGGAAAAGGCGATACTTGCCGCTGGCTTCAGCTATCGGGCTTATGGCCATCTCAAGCTTGCGGGCGTCGTCGACGATATTGTGGCGACCGCGCGTCGCAGCCTGCCGGATGCAAATAACGGGTTTTTCCGGGACTTGAGAGCCGCCTTGTGGGCCGAAATCAGGACACGGGGATTGGACAGCATGCCGCATGACAGCGGCAAACAAGCCACCAGACAGTCCATCGCCTTTTTTGGCACGCACGATCTACGGTTCAGAATTCGCCGGCTCCGCTTCCTTGCACGGCATCTGACGGAAGAGGTCGAAAATGTCATCGACGTACCCGAAAAGGACATCACGCAGATCCGTGACGCCATTTATCGCTGTCTGGCGATGTATCTGGATCTGGAAACAGCCGAATTCCTCGGCGCCGATTTTGCCATGGCCGCAAAGACAGGCGTCACCAACCCGGCCGGGCTCATGAACCATTTGGCATCACAGCGCGACCTCGTCCAAACCGACCTGCGCGTGGATGCGATATTGTGCGCCGCGCTCCTGGCACTGCCGGTTGAGGCGCGGCGGGCCATGCTGCTCGGCTATCTGGGTTATGCGCTGTACGATATCGCGACCTTGCCATTGTTGCAGGACGAAGGGTTCGACGAATTTGACCCCGTCAAAGTGGACCGCATTTCACCCGAAGATTGCAACTCCATCCGCCAAGGTGGCGCAGCCGCCACGTTAAAGGGCATAGAATTCAACAATTTCGGCGCTTTTTTCAGCCGGTCCTATCGCGAGAATGATTATCTGTGGGGGCGGTTGCACGGGGCAGAACGGCTCATCGACATTTTGGTGTCGTCCCTTCCCGCCGGTCATGACTTCGCCGAAAGCAGGGTGCGGGCTTACAAAAGGCTCGCCTTCCAAGCGATATTGGATGAGGAGCAGGATCGGCTGAAATATGTCCAGCCCCTTATCGCGTCATTGCGGAACGAGATTGATCAGATCGAAACCTGACCGATCACTTCACCACATCGCAATCAAGGCGCAATGCCGTCCCAAATCCCTTTGAGCTTATCAAAGAAGCCCGTCGACTGCGGACATTCCTCACCGGTTTCGGTTTCGCGGAACTCACGCAATATTTCTTTCTGGCGCGCTGACAGCTTGGACGGCGTTTCAACATCGATTTGAATGACCATGTCGCCACGTCCGCGTCCTTGCAGGACGGGCATCCCTGCCCCACGTTGGCGCAGCTGTTTGCCCGACTGAATGCCCTCTGGAACGATGATGAGGTGTTCAGCACCATCGAGGCCCGGAATACGGATTTCGCCGCCCAGCGCCGCCGTGGTGAAGCTTACGGGCACACGGCAGAACAATGTCGTGCCGTCGCGCTCAAACACCTTGTGCCGCGACAGATGGATGAAGATGTACAGGTCACCGGCGGCCGCGCCATAAGGCCCAGCTTCGCCCTTGCCCGCAACCCGAATGCGGGTGCCTTCATCGACGCCAGGCGGAATATTTACGGATATGGTCTTGCGTTCGTCCTTGCGGCCTTCGCCCGCACAGACACGGCATGGGTCTTCGATAACCTCACCCCGGCCATGACAGGTCGGGCATGTCCGTTCGACCACGAAGAAACCTTGCTGCGCACGCACCTTGCCGTGACCGGCACACAGGTTGCAACGGCGCTTGCCCGAACCCGGGGTTGCGCCTGTCCCGTCACAGGTGCCGCAAGCCGTCGCCACGTCGATGGTGATTTCGGCATCCTTGCCGTGGAAGGCTTCGTCGAGTGAAATCTCGAGGTCATAGCGTAAGTCTGCGCCGCGTGCGGGGCCGCGCTGGCGTCCACCAAAGGCATCGCCGAAAAAGCTTTCGAATATGTCGGAAAAGTCACCAAAGCCACCGCCGCCCTGGCCGCCGCCACCCATGCCGCCATTTTCAAACGCGGCTTTGCCAAGACGGTCGTAAGCCGAGCGTTTTTGGGGATCTTTTAGGACATCATAGGCCTGGCTGACCGCTTTAAATCTGGCTTCGGATTTGTCGCAGCCGGGATTGCGGTCGGGATGGCATTCCATCGCGATCCGGCGATAGGCGGACTTCAGCGTCTTTTCGTCCGCTGTCCGCTCGACTTCCAACAATTCGTAATAATCGATGTCAAGATTCATGACTGACTACCCCCCCCCGGCTTCCTGACCGTCGCTGCATTACGCTGGCGACGGTCGGGAATTTTCAACATCAGTCTTTCTTGTCGTCTTCGACTTCGGAGAATTCTGCATCGACAACATTGTCGTCGGCAGGGGCTTCTTCGGTCGCAGCGCCCGGCGATGCCGCGGCTTGCTCTTCCTTGTAGATGGCTTCACCAAGCTTCATCGCGATTTGCGCCAAGGCAGTTGCCTTTTCCTTCATCGCTTCTGCATCACCACCTTCGATGGCGGTCTTGGTTTCCGCAACAGCCGCTTCGATTTCGCCCTTCAGCGCAGCGTCAATCTTGTCGCCATGCTCAGACAACTGCTTTTCGGTCGTGTGCACAAGGCTTTCGGCATTGTTCTTGGCTTCAGCAGCTTCACGACGTTTCTTGTCTTCTTCAGCGAAGGCTTCGGCATCACGAACCATCTGATCAATGTCGGCGTGGGACAAACCGCCCGACGCTTGGATCTTGATCTGCTGTTCCTTGCCCGTGCCTTTGTCCTTTGCAGTTACGCTGACGAGGCCGTTGGCATCAATGTCGAACGTCACTTCAACCTGCGGCACGCCGCGCGGTGCGGGTGGAATTCCAACAAGGTCAAAATTGCCGAGCAGCTTGTTATCCGCCGCCATTTCACGCTCGCCCTGGAATACGCGGATGGTAACCGCATTCTGGTTATCTTCCGCAGTCGAGTAAACTTGGCTCTTCTTCGTTGGGATCGTCGTGTTACGGTCGATCATGCGGGTGAACACACCGCCCAATGTCTCGATGCCGAGCGACAGCGGTGTTACGTCAAGTAACAACACGTCCTTAACGTCGCCCTGCAACACGCCTGCCTGAATAGCTGCGCCCATGGCAACAACTTCGTCAGGGTTCACACCAGTGTGCGGTTCCTTGCCGAAGAACGCCTTAACAACGTCACGTACCTTTGGCATGCGGGTCATGCCGCCAACCATGACGACTTCGTCAATGGCATCCGCCTTCAGACCAGCGTCAGCCAAAGCCTTTTTGCAAGGCTCCAGCGTGCGCTTGATGAGGTCATCGACCAGCTTTTCAAGGTCAGCACGGGTGATCGTCTTCACAAGGTGCTTTGGACCATTTTGGTCAGCGGTGATGAACGGCAAGTTGACTTCAGTCGTCTGTGTCGATGACAGTTCAATCTTCGCCTTTTCAGCCGCTTCTTTCAAACGCTGAAGCGCGAGCTTGTCCTTGGTCAGGTCAATACCTTCGGCCTTGTTGAAATCGGCTGCCAAATGCTCAACGAGCACGCTGTCGAAATCTTCACCGCCCAAGAACGTGTCACCATTGGTCGACTTCACCTCAAACACGCCGTCGCCGACTTCGAGGATCGAGATGTCGAATGTACCGCCACCAAGGTCATAGACCGCGATGGTTTTGTTCTCATCCTTGTCCATGCCGTATGCGAGTGCAGCAGCGGTTGGCTCGTTGATGATACGCAGAACTTCAAGACCCGCAATCTGGCCAGCATCCTTAGTCGCCTGACGCTGGGCGTCGTTGAAATAAGCCGGAACCGTGATAACGGCCTGCGTTACAGTTTCACCCAAATAGGCTTCTGCCGTTTCCTTCATTTTTTGAAGGATGAACGCGGAAATCTGCGATGGCGAATATTCTTCGCCGCCTGCCTTAACCCATGCATCGCCGGTCTTACCCTTGACGATGCTGTAGGGGACGAGGCCCATGTCCTTCTTGGTCATTGGGTCGTCAAAGCGGCGGCCGATAAGGCGCTTCACCGCGTAAATTGTGCTTTCCGGATTGGTGACGGCCTGACGCTTTGCCGGTTGTCCGATCAGACGCTCACCGTCCTTAGCAAAGGCCACGATTGATGGCGTCGTACGTGCGCCTTCCGCATTTTCGATGACCTTGGGCTTGCCGCCGTCCATTACCGCAACGCAGCTGTTTGTCGTGCCCAAGTCGATACCAATAACTTTAGCCATAAAAACTTTACCCCGAAATTTTAAAATTGAACGCTTACTGGCCACTTACGGTCCGGCCCTATCAGGCACCGGTGTTTTCCCGTAATGCAACCTTGTAGCGGCGATATAGGTGCCAAATCTCTTGGCACAAGACTTCGGCAACCCTAGATAGGGAAAAAGTAGTCACAGTCCCGGCTTTGAACAGCAAAGCCAATGCCGAAATGAGGATCATATGAACCGACGGATATTCACAGTTGCAGCCGCAGCAAGTGCACTATTGCTGGGCTCGTGCGGCCCGACCCCGCAGCTAAAGGTCAAAGAGGCCGTCCTCACGCTATCGCCAGTCGACAGCAATCCGTCAGCATTTCACTTCAACGTCTATGGCGGCCCCGAAGATGTCTATTTGCTGCGCGTCAGTTCGCCGTCCGCCATCCGCGTTGAAATGCACGATGTGACTGTGGATCCAAAAACGGGGGCAGTGTCCATGGTGCCCCTGCAACGCGTCCGCATTCCCGCAGACGAAACCGTCGCCTTCAAAAAAGGTGGCAAGCATGTGATGATGTGGGGCGTCAACCTCATCCCCCGCCGGCTTGGCGTTATCGAAGCTGAATTTCTGTTCTCCAACAATGCCCGCATATTGGTGAAAACCCGCGTGCAGGAAGTCGACGGCACTGACCCGGACGAGAAAAAGGCAATCGACGGCTAGGGCATACCCTTTTCCAATGTTTAGGTGCCAAGGTTACAGGCGCGCCCGCAATATGATGGTATATTAAGCTTGTGAAGGCAGCAGTCCGAGCCGCGCGCGCAGCGACCAGCGGACGAGCATGAGTATGGCAACAATGCCCAGCCCGCTCGCCAAGCCGACCCAGATGCCAACGCCGTTCCACCCTTGCGAAAATGCCAACCACGCACCAACGCCAATGCCGACCACCCAATAGCCAAAGGCCGCGAACAACATTGGCACGCTGGTGTCATGTAATCCCCGCAGCATGCCCGCGCCGACGACTTGCGCGCCATCAACAATCTGGAACAAAGCGGCGATGGCAAGGAAGCTGACGGCGAGCCGCACAACCTCTGCATTGACCACGGCGTCGCGATCAATGAACAGCGCAATCAGTAATTCGGGCGACAGCCACATCAACACGGCCATAGCCGCCATGAACCCGGCTCCCATGACGAAGCTGGTCCAACCTGCACGGCGGATCAGCGAAGGGTCGCGTCGGCCATAACCAATGCCCACACGCACCGTCGCGGCCTGCGCAAGGCCCATAGGTACCATGAATGTGACGCTTGCGACCTGAAGCGCAATCGCATGCGCTGCGACCGAGGCAGTGTCGATTAACCCCATGAGCATGACAGCAACGCCAAACACGCCACCTTCCAAACCCATCGTCACGCCAATCGGTAGGCCAAGTTTCCAAAGCGCGCGAAAACGCGGCCAATCGCTGCGCCACCAACGCCCAAAAAGATGATATCGCCGGAATTTGGGATGATAGGTGATCACCGCAACCATACCCAAAAACATGAACATATTGGCAAGAATACTGCCGATGCCTGCGCCAACCAGTCCCAAAGGCGGCAGGCCAAGCTTCCCAAAAATCAGGACATAGTTGAATGCCGCGTTGGCAAAAACGCCCATGATTCCCATCACGAGCGACCACATTGGCTGCTCTAATGCCGACAGGAAATTACGTGCGATAATCAACCACAAAAATGGCAGGATCGACCACATATAGGCCCGCACATAGCTTTGGGCTTTAGACGCAAGCTCGGCTTGCTGGCCAAGCGTAAGCAACACCGTCTCCGCCTGCCACAGGACCAACCAGATCGGAATCATGATCGCAACCGCGACCCACAATCCTTGCCGGAATGTGCGGCGGATATCGCGCACCGAATGGGCCTTTGCGCCGCGCTCGCTCGCCATCATCGGCGCTGTCGCGGTGACGAGACCCATGCAGAAAATGGCCGCCGTCATACACAGGTTGAACCCCAGCGATGCCGCTGCCAACTCGGTTGGCCCCAGCCACCCCACCATCACCACATCGGTCGCGCCAATCAATGACATCGACAAGTTGGTTAAGATCAACGGCCAGGCAAGCGACAATGTCGCGCGAAATTCATCGCGCCAAGGGGACTGACGGTCCAAAGGGAATGCCGCTGTGGTCATAGGACGCGCTGGATAGCGGAGCGCGTTAGGTTAGACCACCCCCGGTGTGATGGTCATGATAGGACAGGCGTTACTCCGCCGCTTTAGCCACCCCAACCAATGCAGGGCGCAGCAAGCGATCCTTGATCATATAGCCCGCCTGCATCTCGGCCACGATGGTGCCCGGTTCAGCATCTGCACTTGGGATTTCAACCATCGCCTGATGCTGGTTCGGGTCAAGTGGCATGCCCATTGCGGCGATGCGGGTGATGCCGTTTTTGGCAAAGACGCTGTCGAGTTCGCGGCCAGTGGCTTCAAGGCCAATGACGAGCGGCTTCATCGACTCGCTCTCGCGCATTTCGGCGGGGATAGCTTCCAACGCACGGGCCAAATTGTCTGACACGGACAGGACGTCGCGGGCAAAGCCGGTTGCGGCATACGCGCGCGCATCTTGCGCTTCCTTTTCCATGCGGCGGCGCACATTTTGGGTTTCGGCCTGCGCATACAGGACTTCTTGCTGTGCCGTGGCAAGCGCGTCTTCAAGCGCGGCAATTTTGGCGTCGGCGGCGTCGGTCGCTTCTGAAGCGTCATCCTTCATATGCTCTGGCTTATGCCGCCTGTTGCTTTGCGCATATAGAAACCAATTCGGTTTCATCAAGCCGTGCGTTACTTTATTAAGCGGCTGAGCGCCTGTGCAGTGAAATCGACCATTGGGACGATGCGGGCATAATTGAGCCGTGTCGGGCCAATGACGCCCACGACACCAACCACCTTGCCACCCGCCTCGCGATAAGGCGCAGCGATGACTGAGGAGCCCGACAGCGAGAACAGATTATTCTCCGAACCAATGAAGATCCGCGTCGACTGCGCATCGCGGGCACTGTCGACCAACCGCGCAATTTCTTCCTTGCTTTCCAATTCGTCGAGCAACTGACGCACCCGGTCAAGGTCCGCCGCTGCAGCCTCGTCAATCAGGTTCGATTGACCGCGTACAATAAGCACGGGCCGGTCATTGGCATCGAGCGACCAGATCGCCAGCCCATCGCGCACGAGCTTCTGGCTTGCCGCATCAAGCTCCGCCTGCTCCGCCCGAATTTCGCGATCAAGATGCTCCAACGCCTCTGACAAGGTCAAACCCGACAATCGGGCGGAGATATAATTGGACGCCTCAACCAACGCAGAATCGGAAACAGCAGGTTTAATGGCAACCAACCGGTTTACGACGATGTTGGCGGACCCGACCATG
>JAJTEF010000058.1 GCA_021300355.1 Sphingomonadaceae bacterium
CGACTGCACCAACGGCAAATACGCAACAGCCCGCTGCCCCCGCCGACTTCTGGATGTCTATGCCAGCGGTACAGGGCGGCTTGGTCATCGCACGTGCGCCACGCGGTGCAGTCTCCGTCACGCTTAACGGCGTTGCCCTGCCGCTGACAGCCGACGGCTTTTTCCTGATGGGTTTTGACCGCGATGCCGAAAGCAGCGCGATCCTGACCGCGACATTCGCCGATGGTCGGACGCTGGGGCGCACTTTGGCGGTAACACCGGGCAACTGGCGGATTGAAAATGTAGCTGCCAACCCGACCGGCGGCGCAAAAACAAGCGCAGAGTTTGCTGCAAGACGCGGCGCCGAGCTCGACCGCATAAATGCCGCCCGGGCCAAAACCACGCTTGGTAATGGCTGGCGGCAACAATTCATTCGCCCAGTGGCTGGCCGGACGTCTGGCCTATTTGGCGCGCAGCGTATCTATAACGGGACGCCCGGCAGCTATCATAGTGGCATGGATATTGCCGCACCACATGGGACAGATTTTGTCGCGCCTGCGGACGGTGTCGTCACGCTTGCGGCCACGGATGCTTTCACGCTGGAGGGACATTTGCTGATGATTGATCATGGCATGGGCTTAAACAGCGCGTTTTTACACTGCTCCGAACTGCTCGTAAAAGAAGGCGATTATGTGAAGCAGGGGCAAGTCATCGGGCGTGTTGGCGCGACCGGACGGGCAAGCGGCCCGCACCTGCATTGGGGCATGAAATGGAACAATGCGCGCATTGATCCAAAGCTCTTGATACCCGCAATATAAGCGGCCTTAGACGGGCAGACTGAACCACAGCAGATGCGTGACGGGAAGAACGGCATGCGCGCAAGCTAAGCCAGCGGTAACGAGAATTTTATCTTGCATGTGTCTGCACAAAGAAAAACACCCCAGCCATAAGCCGGGGTGTTAAGGGTGCCGGTCTAATGGTGGGGGGAGGGGGAGACCGGCGGTTCCATGGGCGTTTAGTTGGAAATACTTCCGGGGAAATCGGTATCGCCTTGGCCCGGGATGACTTCATCGGGCGAAGTACCCAGCACCTCATTTGGTGGGCTATATGGTTTTGGATCGGGATCGATCAGATTTTCAATATTGGTCATAGAGACTCCAATAAACAATGAACATGCTGCGCCTTGGGATAACGCCCAAAGGTCAGATTGGTTCACATCCGGATATAATTGCTAAGCTGCGTCCGCAGAAATGCGCGAGAGCAACCGTTGTTCTGACGCCGTCAGGCCCCGGGCATCAAAGCACCTTGCCCCGCATTATGCTGTCGATGCTGGGCAGCCTTTGCCTATTGTGCGTTCCGGCATGATGCCACACAAAGCGCGCTTGAAGTGCTGGCCTGCATCACAGCCGCATTGTTCTTGCCGCCGCTTGTGGCATTTGCCGTTTTCTTTTGCGGGCTGCACTCGCCGCGACATATGGCGGACGCGCTGCGTGAAAGGGGTGGTCTGTCTAAATTCAAAAAGGCAGCCATTGTCGTCGCCGTGTCCGCGCTTTCATTGGGTTTAGGCGTCTTGATGTTCTTGTACCAAGGCGACGTTCCTTTGGACATGGGCGTCGTCCGGTCTGCGTTCATTCTGATATCAACGCTTACGGTGCCGCATTTCATCCTTGAGTATCTTATGACCTATAAAAATCACAATGCGCCAAAGGGACTGAAAGATGACTGCAGCTGCTTTCGTGCGATAAAAAATCAGCTCGGCGTTTCAAGATAAGCGATAGCATCGGCGCGCTTCTGCGCGTCCTGTATGCCTGAGAACATCATTTTTGTGCCCGGGATTACGCGCTGCGGCTTTTCCAGATGTTGAAACAGCTTTTCTTTCGTCCACACAAATTTGGCCCCGGCATTTGCAGCAGAATAATTATAGCCAGGCACAGTTCCAGACATGCGGCCCACGATATTGTGTAGTGAGGGGCCGGACATGTTTACGCCTGCATCCGTGACGTGGCAGGCGCGGCATTGGGCAAACACAGCCTTGCCGTTCACAGCGTTTCCTGTGAAGCTCGCTATCGCAGTACCGTCGAGGGTCGTCACATCTGATGCTGCTACTGCCGCCGGCTTTGGTGCAGGCACAACCTGTTCCGTTTGGCTTTCGGAACCATCAGAGCAAGCAGATACCAATGCACACAAAACCAGTAATCCACCCATCGCTCTTGCCATAATCATAGTCTTTCTTTTTGAACCTTCACGCAAAGCACTTTTCGGCAACGGTGCGTGTCATCTTTTTGCCGGTGATTTTGCAATTCTTGATGCTTATGCATTTTAGATAGCCATATCAAAGTTTTTCAACACGGGTATTCTCGTCGCCGGTTTCCTTCAATACCTTGTGCCGCAAACGGCTCACAAAAAGGTAGATCAGCAACACTATAGGGATGGTTATTGCGCCAATAATCATATCGGTTGGCGCACCACCTTTGAGCGCGGCTGCTCCACCCTTTGTCATATAAGCGATGATGCCAACGAGATAGTAAGCCGCCGCAATAACCGACAATCCTTCAACTAGGGTTTGAAGGCGCAACTGAAGCTGTGTCGACCGTTCCATTGAGCGCATGAGAACAAGATTCTGTGCCTTTATCCGGCTATCGATGCGCACATCCAGCGTATGCATGACGTTGGATATGCGATCGGCAAGGTCGTTGAGGCGTTGCCGAAACACAGAACAGGTACGCGATGCTGGGACAAGGCGTCGTTCGGTGAAATCGGTCAGACTTTGGAAGTTCAAAATCGGGCGTACATCGAGTGCCGCCAACCGATCCGCTGCAACCTCAGCATAAGCTGCTGTAGCGCTGAGACGAAAACCGGTGGCCGAACGGATAAGTTCAAGTTCTGAAGAAATGCCTGCGAGATCATTGAGCAAAATATCGTCATCATCATCTGCCGATGCGACACGTCGCGCATGGTCGGACAAGCGATGTTCCAGCTGGTCAAGTTGCGGGCCATAATGCTGCACAACGGGGAAGCCCAACAAGGCTAGGTTTCTGTAGTTGCCCAATTCCTGAACGCGCTGAACGATGCGCCCGCGCTCTCCGTCGCCAACATCGCCGGCGGTTATCAGCAGCCGACCATAGCCATCGTCGTGGATGCTAAAATCGGACCAAAGACGAATATCTGCATTAATGTCGCAGCAGACCATTTCATCGGTCGAGATACCCAGTGCGAACAAATCTGCATCACGATTCGAAGCGTCGGGAACCACGCGGATTTGTGTCGCGCGAACGACACCGCCTGGCCAATTTTCCAGCCATTGAATATAATTGTGGCGGACATTTTCGGGCGTTTCATTCGGGAATATCAGGGTCAGCGTACTCGCTTCGGTATGGCGTTCCCACAAGAAGTGAATACCCGCATTCGTGTGACCAGAACCATGGCGCGTAGCCAGCGTCCAATCATCGAAATCAGGCCGCGCATTGAGCAGCCAGCGGTCCTCACTATTGCGTTCTTCTGGTTCAATCAGGCGGACGACCTGATAAATTTCGCAATGCGGACTGACGGGTGCGAAACGACGCAACCGCATTTCATCGACAGCCCATCGGCGCAGCGGATGTTCAGTGAAGCTCATGGACAAAGCTTCGCACAATTTTGCTGAAAGTCCATAGGCTTGAACACCAAGCATGGCCGGGAAAACATCGTGAAATTAGGGTTCCGTGGCCAACAAGTCGAATAACAACGCACCTAGACGGCGCGGTGTATAGCGCCGCCGCAACCGCCTACAGCAGCAGGACGCTGCGTTGCGTCTAATTAGATATGAGAAAATGGAGGCCCGAGCCGGAATCGAACCGGCGTGCAAGGATTTGCAGTCCTCTGCGTCACCACTCCGCCATCGGGCCCCTAAACAACAACCTGCCTAATCAGCAATGCCGCCATGTGGTAAAGGCGGGCACTTAGCGGCTTGCAGAATTCATTGCAACCGGCAATCTGGAATGCTGTGCCATGTGCGCCACAAGCCATGGAAAAAGTTGCTATTTGCATCCTGAAATAGGCCGTTTGTCTGAATCCAGCTTGGCGGGACGGGTTCGGATAGCTAGAACGGGAGCGAGAGGCTGTATTGTGTTTGCAATACAGTTGTGCCACATGGCCAGCAGGTTAATGGAAATATTCCGATGGAATCAGGTAAATTTGAAGATATGCGGCGTTCAATGGTGGACAGCCAGCTGCGTACAAGCGGTGTAACCGAAAGCTGGGTGCTCGCCGCAATGGGCAGCATCGCGCGCGAAGATTATGTCCCCGTTTCGCACCAGACAACGGCCTATATGGACCGGTCGCTTGAGCTGCAAAATGGCGAGATGTTAAATCCGCCGGTTTCAACTGCATTGTTGTTGCAGGCTGCTGACGTGCAGGCGGACGACAATGTCCTGCTCATTGGCCAAGCCAATGGATATGTCGCTGCGATATTGAAAACGCGTAGCGCGCATGTGACCACGACGGCCGCAGACAATCTCGGCGCTGCCAGCGCCAACGCACCTTATGCCTGCATCATTGTCGATGGCGCTGCTGAAGAACTGCCAGATGCGCTCTTTACGCTCGCGGCAGATGGTGCGCGGTTGGTCACTGGCATTGTTGAGGGCGCCGTTACGCGCCTTGCAAAAGGATATGTGCAGAACGGGAACGTTGCTTTGAAATCAATCGCCGATAGCGAGATCGCGCCTTTACCCGCATTTGCACGCAAGCCGGAGTTTGTGTTTTGAGCGCGCGTCATTTTATCACTGTCGCATTGCTCGCGTCGGCAGCTTGTTCGGCTCCGGCGATGGCGGATACGCTGCGCGATGCGCTGGTCTCGGCCTATGAAACCAACCCGAATCTGACTGCAGCACGCGAGGGACAGCGCGCGACGAATGAGGCGGTGCCGCTGGCTAAGGCCAATGGCCGCCCCGATGTCATCGTTCAGCCAACTTATGTCGAAAATGTGCTTCAGGACAGCGGCGCATCGGTTGTGCAAGCGCGTGGCGTCAGCATCAGCGGAACCATTTCCGCACCGCTTTATGCCGGCGGTGGCATTAGAAACGCCGTGCGCGCCGCTGAAAATCGCGTCGAGGCAGGATTTGCCAATTTGCGTGGCACCGAAAGCGCCATTTTCTCGGCTGTGGTTGGCGCATATATGGACGTCATCCGCGACGAATCGATTGTTGACCTGAACCGCGCCCAAGTTGGTGTGCTCTCGGTCAATCTGGACGCCACACGTGACCGTTTCGAAATCGGCGATCTTACCCGAACCGATGTCGCGCAGTCCGAAGCACGTCTGGCATTGGCAACGAGCAATTTGGAAACGGCACGTGCCAACCTTATTCGTTCAAAAGAAATCTACATCCAACTTGTCGGCCGCGAGCCAGGAGAATTGCAGGCGCCCCCGCCGCTGCCCAATTTGCCCGCCACCCCCGACAGTGCCGTAAGCGTCGCCTTGGAAAGCAACCCTGACCTTATTGCGGCACGCGAGTCGCGTGAAGCGGCGCGGTTTGACCGCCGTGCGGCCAATGCATCACGCCTTCCTACGATCAGCGTGTTTACGTCGCCATCGTACAGCAATGCCCTTGGTTCCATCTCGTCGAATATTCCAGGGTTTCAGGCAGACAATAGTTCGCTGAATGCACAAGCGGGCGTGCGCGCAACTTTGCCATTATATCAAGGTGGCCAACCTGCGGCGCAAATCCGTCAGGCGCAGGCGCGTCTTGGTCAGGCACAGGAACTGGAAATAGCGGCTGAGCGCGAAGCGATTGCACAGACACGGGCGTCATATGCCAGCTGGAAGGCGGCGCTTGATGTCATCGCCGCTTCGGAACGTGCGGTGTCGGCAAATGAGCTGTCGTTAGAAGGCACGCGTGCCGAGAATAGCGTCGGCAACCGCACAATCCTCGACATTTTGAATGCCGAGCAGGAATTGTTGAACAGCAAAGTTCAGCTCGTTGCAGCACGCCGCAATGCCTATGTCGCTGGCTTCAGTTTGCTTGCGGCCATGGGCAAGGCAGAGGCACGTGATTTGGGTCTCGAAGGCGGAACTTTATATGATCCCGTCGCGGAATATCAAAAGGTTGATGGCGCTTGGAACGACTGGTCATCGCAGCCCGATCCCGTCGCCAAATCGACCCGCACCGTTGACACCCAGGCGCAAAAAGCAGAAATAGAACCGATTTCTACGGGCGGCAGAACGCGCTAATCCAACGCAGCGGGACAAATTTTATGGCAGACAATCGCAGCGAACCGTCAATGGACGAAATATTGTCGTCGATTAAACGTATTATCGCCGATGACGACCGCAGCCGTCCTGCAACCAAACGCGCCAAGTCGGTTGCGCGCGAAGAGGAAGAAGTCCTCGAGCTTACGACCGCCGCTGAAAATGCGATTTCCGAGGATCGCTTGCTGGACGATAGCAAAGCGCAAAACCTGCGTCATAGCTTTTCAGCGCTGCAGACGCTCTCCGAACCCGGCGTAGCGCCGCAAATCGTGCGGTCAGGGGAAACTTCGCTTGAGGGTCTGACACGCGAATTGCTGCGTCCCATGCTGAAGGATTGGCTCGACACCCATTTGCCGCCAATCGTCGAAGCGATGGTTGAGCGGGAAATTACCCGTATCACGAAAAAGGGTTGATGCGCGCGGCGTGGATACTCGCGGCGGCGTTGGCGGTTTCGCCAACGGCTTCATTTGCGCAAAATATCTATATTGAAACAGGCAGGCTGTTGGATGTTCAGGCCGGCCAAGTCCTGACAGGGCAATGCATTAGCGTCGCTGCGGACAAGATCACCGCGGTCGCCCCTTGTGGCGCGACGCCAGCGGGCAGCGAACGGCTTGATTGGTCGGCTTACACCGTCCTGCCCGGCTTAATCGATTTGCACACCCATCTGGCCTCTGGCCCTTCCGCTGAAAACGTCGCCTGCGGCCACCGCGTTGATTGGCGCCCATAATGCGCGGCTCACGCTTGAGGCGGGTTTTACCACCGTGCGTGATGTCGGCACCTATCGCGGGCTAACCGATGTTGCACTGCGTGATGCCATCAATGCCGGCAGCGTTCCTGGTTCACGCATGTTTGTCGCTGGCGCCTATATTACGATCCCAATGGGCGGCGGTGAACTCAACGGCGTCGTTCCTAACGAGCAGCTTCCGGCCGACATGCGTCTGGGTGTTGCAAGCACAGCCGACGAAGCCGCCGCAAAAACCGCGTTCTTGATAGACCAAGGCGCCGATTTCATCAAAACCATCGCCACGGGCGCGGTGCTTGCGATTGGTACAGAACCCGGCGAGCCGGAATTGACCGAAGATCAACTGCGCGCAGTGGTGACAACTGCCAAGGCGCGGGGCAAATTTGTGACAGCACATGCGCACGGCGCGGTCGGGATCAAAAGCGCCATCCGCGCGGGCGTGCGGTCAATCGAACATGCCAGCCTGATCGACGATGAAGCGCTCAAAATGGCCAAAGCAAGCGGCACATGGCTGGTCATGGACATCTATAATGGTGATTATATTGACGATGTCGGCACCCGCGAAAAATGGCCCGAAGAATATTTGCGCAAAAACCGCGAGACGACCGATATCCAACGCGCTGGCTTTACCAAAGCGGTGAAGATGGGCGTGAAGATTGCCTATGGAACCGACAGCGGCGTGTATCCACATGGCGATAATGCCAAGCAATTTGCATATATGGTCCGCTATGGCATGACCCCAATGCAGGCCATTCAAAGCGCGACTATCCGCGCGGCGGAGTTGTTGGGCAAAGAAGAAACGCTGGGAAGCGTGCAGCCGGGGCATTTTGCCGATCTGGTGGCCGTTAAGGGCGATCCGCTTCAGGATATCCGCGTGCTAGAAAATCTGACCCACGTCATGAAAGACGGCAAAATCGTCCGCTAATTTTCTTGCCTGCCTGCCTTGCGCTGACTAGCGTGTGGCCATGAGAAAAACCATCCTGCTTGCCGCAATCATCGGCACTTCCGCCCTTTCCTCCGCTGCGTTTGCGCGCCCGATGACGGAGACAGACCTTGCGACAATGAAGCGCCTTTCGGGTGCGACGGCATCGCCCGACGGGACAATGATCGCCTATCAGCTGCGCGAGACCGATTTGGCCGCGAACAAGGGCAAAACTGACCTATACATGCTCAAAATCGGTGCCAATCCGCAGCCGATGATGTTCGCATCAAAACCAGATAAGAATGAGCATGACCCCGCCTTTGCCCCCGATGGCAAAAGCATATTTTACATCAGCAATGAAAGCGGATCTGACCAGATTTGGCGCTACGACATTGCGACCGCGACAACCACG